>CAMZED010000089.1 GCA_947305675.1 uncultured Clostridia bacterium
AGAAGAACTCCAGCTCCATCTGCTCGAACTCGCGCACGCGGAAGATGAAGTTGCCCGGGGTGATCTCGTTGCGGAAGGATTTGCCGATCTGCGCGATGCCGAACGGAAGTTTTTTGCGCGTGGTGCGCTGAACGTTGGCAAAGTTCACAAAAATGCCCTGAGCCGTTTCCGGGCGGAGATAAACCGTATTCTTCGCGTCCTCGGTAACTCCCTGGAAGGTCTTGAACATAAGGTTGAATTGCCTGATATCGGTAAAGTTGTGTTTCCCGCAGGAAGGGCAGGGAATGTTGTTGTCGTCGATAAACTGCTTCATCTCTGCCTGAGTCATCGCGTCGACCGGTTTTTCAAGTTCCTTTCCGGTCTGAGCGATCCAGTCCTCGATGATCTTATCGGCACGGAAGCGCTCTTTGCACTCGCGACAATCCATCAACGGGTCGGAAAATCCGCCCAGGTGTCCGGACGCGATCCAGGTCTGGGGATTCATAAGTATTGCGGAATCGAGCCCGACGTTATAGAGGTTCTGCTGAACGAATTTTTTCCACCACGCTCGTTTTACGTTGTTTTTAAGCTCGGCGCCGAGCGGGCCGTAATCCCAGGTGTTCGCCAGTCCGCCGTAGATCTCGCTCCCGGCGAATATGAATCCGCGTGATTTGCACAGCGCCACTATTTTTTCCATTGTTTTTTCGGTGTTTTTCATTTCTGTCTCCTTATATGCGGATGTTTTGTTTATTCATGATTCTCAGCCCATGCCGAAAACACGGTTTTCGGACGAAATTATCAATTCTTCATTTTATTGACCTGACGTTGAGCCATAACAAGGCGGTAATACCTGCCTTTGTTGCGCATAAGTTCGTCGTGTGTGCCGACTTCTTCGATCCCGCCTTTTTCAAAAACGGCGATCTTTGTCGCGTTGCGCAGGGTGGAAAGCCGGTGGGCGATGGCAATGGTAGTCCTGCCGCCTGCAAGCCGGGATATGGCGTCCTGGATTTGTTTTTCGGTCTCGGTATCGAGGGAGCTGGTCGCCTCGTCGAGGATGAGTATGCGCGGGTTGCGCAGGATCGCCCGGGCGATGGCGATACGCTGGCGTTCGCCGCCGGAAAGCGTGTGGCCTTTATCGCCGACGTAGGTATTATAGCCGTCGGGCTGTTTCATTATAAATTCGTGCGCGTTGGCGAGTTTTGCGGCGCGGATGACCTCCTCGCGCGTGGCGCCGGGTTTGGCGTAAGCGATGTTGCTGTATATTGTCCCTGTGAAAAGGAAGGTTTCCTGCAATACCACGCCGATCTGCGAACGGTAGCAATTGCGGTCAAGGCTCTTTACGTTTTTGCCGTCGACGGTAAGTTCGCCGTCAGAAAGATCATAAAGCCTTAAAACCAGGTTCGCCGCCGTTGTCTTGCCGACTCCGCTGCGCCCCACAAGCCCGACCATTTCGCCTTTGCTTATTTTAAGATCGATGTTTTTAAGCACATATTCGCCGTCGGCGTATCCGAACGAGGCGTTTTTGAACTCTATATCACCGCCGATTTCAAAGCCATCGAGTTCGCCGTTCGCCATATCGCTTTTTTCGTCGAGCAGTTCGACTATCTTCGAAAGCGAGATCATCGCCCTGGAGATCCGCCTGGGGAGGAACGACATCCATCTTATCGGGCCGTAAATTATCGCAACGTAGGAAATGAACATCTGCAAATCGCCCAAAGTCATCGCTCCGCCGGAAGAAATAAGCGACGGTTCTCCGACAAGTTCGCACCCGAGAAAGAAAAGCACCGCGAATTCGCCTATCCCAAGCAAAAAGTTTGCGAAAGGCATAACGAGATTCCAGAACACCTCGTTCTTTTTCGAGGTCTCGGCAATAAGCCTTGCCGCTTCGTCGAACCGCTTTTCCTCGCGTTTTTCGGTGCCATAGGTCTTAACGACGCGGATCCCCGAGAATACATCGTGCATAAGCGTGCCGGCGGATTCCTCCAGTTCCCACTGGCGGTTATACCTGCGGTGGGTCTTGCGGGTAAGAAAGCGGAACATAACGGTAAGAAAAGGCACCGGAAGAAGTATAACGAGCGTGAGCTTCCAGTTTACGGCAAACAGCACCGCCGCTACCACGATGAACGTGAGCAGGTTTTGCATTATCTCGGATACGAGCATGGTTATAAACTCGCTTAATTGGTTCGTATCGCTCGACACCCGCTGTATCATCTCGCCGGCGCTGCGGCGGTTAAGTCCGGTCAGCGAAAGGTCCTGTATCTTACCGTAAACGTCTTTTCGCAGATCGACGATAACGCCTTTTGAAGCCTTCGCCGCGACAAGACGGCGTATTATCGTGCAAACCGCCGTAAGCAGTCCCAATCCCGCCATTGCGAAAACGAGCAGGATATACCCGCTTTTATCCTCGGGGAACGGCGAGGCGTTGAGATACCCGTTGATCATACCGCGGTTGACCATGGGAACTAACATATTCAAAAGCGCCACCGCGATAAGAAAAACTCCGGCGAGCAGAAGATAGCCCATACGCGGTTTTACATAGGGCCATATCCTTGCGAACAACTTCTTTTTATCGGTACAATTAAGGCAGGTAGTCATCCCGCGGGAATAACTGCGCCCGCATTTCGGGCAGCGCGGAACGACCGGGTCAGGTATTTCCCTGCCGTTGCGGAACGATTCGAACTTGCGCGCCGCGGCACGGAAATCGGGAGCGAAGTGCATATCGGCGCGGCAGAGCTCTATATCGCCTTTTTCGTCGCTCGATTCAAGCGAAACGCAGCCCCAGTTCTGAACGAATCTGATCTCGCCGAGCGAATCCAGCCGGTATTCGTGCCTGCGGTCGCCGCAAACAACGGTGAGTTTGCCGCCGAAAAGCGCGCAGACCCCCAGCGCCGGTTTCCCGGCGAAGTCGAGGTCGTAATGCAGAATATAAGGTTTTTCGTCGCCGCACATACCGTTCACACAGGCGTCCAACCCGGCAAAATCGGCTAAGCACGGCCTTGCTGCAACTGTTTCCATAATTCCGAGAATAATTGCGGATCAGATATAAAGTTCAATCTTCTTATAACTTATCCGGTCGAGTTTGTCGTAATTTTCAATTAAATATCTGTTGCCGTCGACGTCGGTGATAATAAGCATCCCTCCGCCCACGCGCGCGATATTGCGATAGGTGTCGTAAACCGTGAACTCGATCTTGCCGCGGTCGGTAACGACCTTCCAATAAGAATACCCGAGTTTTTCTTTAAGCGAAGAGATGGCGTAAATGACGGGGCAGAGGTATTTTCTGTCGAGTTCGGCGCGTATGATCTCCCGCGCTTCGTCGGGAAAATCGTCAAGACTGCGTATCATGGCGTATTCGCGCCCGTCGCGGTTCAAAACCGAAATATATTCATCCGGCGTTTCAAACGGGAAACAGCGATGGAACCACACCCTGCCGAGATCCTGTTTTACCGGAGTGTCGTCGCCGGAAAGTTCAAGATCGTCGCCGAATTTCGGCAAAACCGCCTCGAGCGCCGGGAATCCCCCGGGCGTAACGTAAAAACGCGCGTTTTCGGGGGTGAGATAGGTTATTTTGGCAAGATCAAGATAATTGTCCATTGTTACCTCTTTATATGTCCCTTTCAAAACCTGTGGATCCGTTACTCTATCCCGACGGTCTTAAGCGCTTCCGCCTGGAGTTTATAGAGCTTGTAATAAACGCCTTTTTGTTTTAAAAGCTCCTCGGCGGTGCCGCTTTCGGCGACTTTGCCGTTTTCAAGCGCAATCAGTTTATCGGCGTTGCGCAAAGTCGAAAGCCGGTGCGCGATCATCACCGTGGTGCGGTCTGCCGTAAGCCGGTCGAGTGCGCGCTGTATGCTGCGCTCGGTCTGTGTATCCATAGCGGCGGTAGCCTCGTCGAGAATAAGGATCTTCGGGTCCCGCAGGAGCGCCCTTGCAATAGAGAGGCGCTGTTTTTCACCGCCGGAAAGTTCTTTTTGCCCCATACCGATCTGAGTGTCGTAGCCGTCGGGCATTTTTACGATAAAATCGTGGGCGGAAGCCGCCTTCGCCGCGGCGATGACCTGCTCGCGCGTGGCGTCAGGGCGGGCGTAGCGTATGTTTTCGATAATACTTCCGCGGAAAAGATAAGTTTCCTGAGAGACGATGGCGATGTTATCGCGCAGGAAGGAAAACGGAAGTTTTTTTATGTTCACTCCGTCGATAAGTATTTCGCCCTCTTTTACGTCGTAAAGACGTATAAGCAGGTTGGCGAGCGTACTCTTACCGGCGCCGGTCTGGCCGACTATCCCCAAAGTTTCGCCGGCGGGGACGGTAAAACTGACGCCGTCGATAACTTTGCGGTTCTCGACGTATGAGAACCCGACGTTTCTGAACTCGATATCGCCTTTGCAGCGTTCCAAGATCACCGGGTCGTCGGATTCGCGCACGTCGGGCGTGGCGTCGGTTATCTCGAACAGGCGCTGAAAGGCGTTGAGCGATTCGCTCCACCAGTTCGAAACGTCGGCAAGCTGTTCGATCGGCCCGAAAATAAGCGAAAAATAAGCGATAAACGCCATTAATCTGCCGTAGGACATATCGCCCGTCGCGTTCATTACCTGAATGCCGCCGACCGCCCACACCACGTAAGCGCCGATGCGGGGAACGTAGTTAAGCAGCGGAAATACCCGCGCGGCGAACCGTTCGACCTGAATGTCGGCTTCGGCGGAATCCTCGCTGCGGCGGCTGAAGCGCCTGATTTCCTCGTCCTCGCGCGAGAAGGATTTTACGACGCGCATACCGTTAAGCACATCCGAGACCAGCGAATTGAACGAGCGCCGGCGCGAATACCTTTTGGCGTGGAGTTTGTCGAACACGCGGAACAGATATTTGAACGCGAAGAAGAACACCGGAACAGTGACAAAAGTATAAAGCGCCAGAGTCACGTTCTGGGAAAACATAACCGCCATAACGACGATGAGCTGCAAAACGTTCAGCGCGAAATACGGGAACCCGTCGCAGAAGAACCAGTAAAGCGTTATACTGTCGTTGTTGACCTGAGTCATAAGTCCGCCGGTCTGGCGGTTTGTGAAAAACCCGAGCGAAAGATCGCTTATTGTGTTGAATATCGTCTTTTTTATATCATAGGTGACGTTGGCGGCGACCGTCGCGCTTGCCGCCCCCGTGACAAGGTTCACCGCGAGCGCCGCGACCCTTACGCCGACTATCGCCAGGACGATGCGCGCAACGTCATATGCCGTCGCGGAGGGGTCGGTAAGCACGTCGTCATATAACTTCTCGTTGCTTATATAAGGGGTGATTATCCCGAGAGCCGCGGTGAGCGCAAAAGCCGCGAGCATAATTATTACATATTTTTTATACTTCACAAACTGCCGCGCAAGCCTTTTTATCAGCTTTGCCGTATCGGTGCAATGCGGACAGACTTTAAGCTCGTCGTCGGGATAACGCCTGCCGCATTTGGGGCAGACGTGTTTTTTGTAATCCTCGTCAGCGTAATCGGATTCGTTAAGCGCGCCGTTCTTTTTTAAATCGCCGACCGCCTTGCAGAAAACCGAAGCGCCGTGCTTGCAAGCCGAGCTGAAGTTATATATCACCTTTTCGACTCCGCCGCAATCAGCGGTGACGCGCCCGGTGGAAATAAGCTGTTCGGCTTTCGGTTCGCCGATCCCGGCGACGGAATAGCTTTCGCTGCGGGAAACCCTGAATTCTTCTTTCCTTACGGGTTTGCCGTCGGGGCGCCTTCCGGCGGACGAGAACACAACAGTGCCCTCGGCGACGTAAAACTTATCTTCGAAAAGCAAAACGAAACAATCGCGCGGCGATCCGTCCTCGCCGAGATCCGAGCGCAGCGACAAAAGGGCTTTTGAAACGTCAAGCCCGAGAGAAGCAAAATACAGTTCGGCTGCGGATGGAATTTTGTCAATTATTATTGTTTTCACGGTTTTACCAACATATTTTTACAGTTATACCATTATATAACATTTAAGCAGAAAAATCAAGAGTTATATAAGAGTTATATAATATATAAAAAGGGGACCGGCGGGCGCCGGTCCCCGAAAATATTCGTTGCTTTTTCAACCGCCGGAACCCGCTTTGCCCGTGACGGTCTTGTTTGTTGTTGTAATACTTTCACCGCCGTTGGTCGCC
>CAMZED010000090.1 GCA_947305675.1 uncultured Clostridia bacterium
CGCCGTAATGTCTTTCGTTGAGCTTCCAGCTTTTTATAACGGGGAGCCAAGCCCTGTCCATACCGTCGAGCGCGAGGTTGAGAGTGTGAATAGCGCGTTTGAGATAAGAAGTGTAGCAGACGTCAAAATCATAGCCCTCGTTTTTAAGGGTTATGCCCGCCTGTTTTGCTTCTTCCATTCCCTTTTCGCTCAGTTCGACGTCGGTCCAACCGGTGAAGAGGTTGAGTTTGTTCCATTCGCTTTCGCCGTGTCTTAATAATACGAGTTTCATAAATAATTCCCTTTCTTTTGTACTCTTACCGAATAGGTATAATAGCATATTTTATTGCCGTTGTCAACAAAAAAGGGCGTATCCTGCGCCCTTTTTGTATTTATCTGAATTTATCTCTTATTGAGCATTTTAAGAATGTCGTCGATCTCAGATCCGGTTTCTTCTTTGGCGGGTTCCTCGGAAGCAGCTTTCTGAGCCGCTTCTGCCTGAGCCATCTGACGTCTTACGTCGGTGCTCTTTTTGTCGGCGTTGAAGCCGGTGGCGATGAGGGTGATCTTCATTTCATCTTCAAGCGACGGATCGAAAGCGGCACCGAAGATTATAGTTGCGTCGGGCTGAGCTTCGGTAGTGATAAGAGCGACAGCGGAATCGATCTCGTCCAGACCGATGTCGGGCGAAGCGGTGATGTTGACAACAATACCCTTTGCGCCGCTGATGTTGGTTTCGAGCAGAGGGCTGGACATTGCCATCTTGGCAGCCTGTTCCGCTTTGTCTTTGCCTTTGGCGATGCCGACGCCCATATGAGACAGACCGGCGTTGCTCATGACGGCGGAAACGTCAGCAAAGTCGAGATTGATAACGCCTTCGACGGTGATGAGTTCGACAATGCTCTGTACACCTTTGCGAAGCACGTCGTCGGCTTCCTGGAAGGCGTTGAGGAAGGTGATCTTTTTATCGGTGAGGAGTTTAAGACGTTCGTTGGGGATAACGATGAGCGAATCTACGTTTTCGGCGAGTTTGGCAATGCCGGATTCGGCTTGCTGCATTCTGCGCTTACCCTCGAAAAGGAAGGGTTTGGTAACGACCGCCACGGTGAGTATATCGAGCGATTTGGCTATCTTTGCGATAACGGGAGCCGCTCCGGTGCCGGTGCCGCCGCCCATACCCGCGGTGATGAACACCATGTCGGCGCCTTTGATGGCTTCGGTGATCTCTTCAAGCGATTCCTCGGCGGCTTTTTCGCCGATTTCAGGATTGCTGCCCGCGCCGTGACCCTTGGTGATCCTGTCGCCGATGGCGATCTTTGTCGGTGCGGTCGATTTGACGAGGATCTGAGTATCGGTATTGATATTGATAAATTCGACCTCTTTGTTGTCGAACGCTGCGATCATGCGGTTAACGGCATTTCCGCCGCCGCCGCCGACGCCGATGACTTTGATAACTACCCTGTTGGTATCTTCGATCATATTAGTCATATTGAACCTCCAAATTTAACTTCTATTTTTACACATATAATAATATAATATTTTTTTATTCGAATTGCAAGACTTTTTTTCGCAAATATTGCATTTTTCGTCGAATTTCTTATATTTTTTCCGTTTATCCCGGCAAATAGGTCGCCTCGGTATGATTCGAGACGTCGATCGAACCTTTTGAATCGGGATAAAGATCGTTTATTATGCCGACAAGGAACTTTATTTTTATGTCGGCGTTTTCCATATCGCCCACGTAAACGTCAAAGCGGTTGTCGTAGTTAAGATAAATATCGAACCTGGAACGAACGTCAAGCGATCTGATCTTGGATATTATCGTGTTGTCACCGAAAAGACCGTAGAGATCAATTATCGCGTCATATACCCTTGAATCGACAAATTCCACCGTCTCGCCGACGACGCACATTTTTACGCTGTTGAGTTTAAGCACGGCGAGCCCCGTCTTTTCCGCCGAGGTGTTGTTGCGTCGCTCGAGCACTTTAAGTCCGGGGGAAAGAATATAAGTTTCCCCGGCGATATCGGCGGCGTAATATTCGGTTTCCTCGGTTATTTCGACAACGACGGCTGTCGGAAGATCGCGGGATATTTTTATTTCCCCGATATAAGGAAGCGCGCGCTTGATTTTTGCTTCGGTTTCGCTCGCGCTGAACGAGAAAATATTCTCGCCGACTTCGACCGGGATCATTTCGATTATCTGTTCGGGAGTGTATTTCGAAGTTCCGGTTACCGTGAACGTCTCGACGTTGAGGAACACTGCGAAACAAACGCCGAGAAATATAAGCGTAACGGATACGAACAGTATGACGTAAAACGCGATCCTTCGTTTATGCTTCTTTTCCTGGCGGCGCTGCGCGTCGAACATCGCCTGATTCTTACGTATGAATTTTTGCTGTTCCACGCTTCCGCCTCCTTTTGTTAAACCTTTTTATTTATATTTTTTCCTCAAGCAGTTCCAGTGCGTTCGTCACAATAAGATTCACCGCGTCGGGCATTGCGAAATTCTTGATGCTTTCCTGCATACGACGGCGTTTGTTGGGGTTTGCGATAAGTTCCCGCACCGATCCGATAAGTTTTTCGCCGTCGATCTCGTTTTCGCGATATACCAGTGCGGCGCCGGCGTCGGCAAGCAGCCGTGCGTTTTTGAACTGATGATCCTCGGTCACATACGGGCTGGGGATAAATATTGCGGTGCAGCCGCGAACGGCAAGCTCGGAAAGTGTCATCGCACCGGCGCGGCAGATAAGGACGTCGGCGGCAGCCTGGCGGACAGCCATATCGTAGATATATTCGCTTATGTCAAGGTTTTCGATCTTGTCAAGCCCTTTTTCCTTTGCCAGCGCGGAATATTTTTCATAGCCTACCCTGCCGATCGCATGGGTATGCCTGATATGTTCCGGACCGGTGTATTTTTCCATAAGCTCGAAAGCCAGATCGTTTATCTTTTCGGCGCCCATACTTCCGCCGTAAGAAAGGATGTATGGCTCGTTTTCATCGATATTAAGAGCCTTGCGGGCAGTCGTACGGTCAAGCTTGTCGACGATGATCGGGTTCCCGGTGAGAACGAGTTTTGAGCGGACGGATTCATCGAAATAGCGCTCGCTCCCCTCGAAAGATATGCAGACTTTATCGGCATATTTCGATAACATTTTGGTGGTTACTCCGGGGAAGGCGTTCTGCTCGTGGATAAGCGTGGGGATCCCCATTTTTGCCGCCGCTTTTACGGTCGGCCAGCTGACGTACCCGCCGGTTCCGATAACAAGGTCGGGCTGAAAACGGCGTATTATTTTTTTCGCTTCGTGTACCGAGGTGATCGCGCGGAAGGCGGATTTTATGTTTTTAAGCGTAAGCTTGCGCGAGAAGCCGCTTACCTCGACGAATTCGATATTATAACCCGCTTTTGGTACAAGCGTGCTTTCGATGCCGCGTTTTGTGCCGATAAACATCATTTCAGCGTCGGGGACGCGGCTTTTGAGTGCGCGGGCAATATTAAGAGCGGGATTGACGTGCCCGCTTGTGCCGCCGCCGCAGAGGATAATTTTCATATATTTCATTCCTTTTCGGATATTATTCTTGCTCGATGAAAGAATAGCGCGAGACCGAAAGGAGTATTCCCATCTCGAACAGAAGGATAAGCAGCGAAGTGCCGCCGTAGCTGAAGAACGGCAGGCCTATCCCGGTGCTGGGCAAAAGGTTGGTTACGACGCCGAGGTTTAAAAGGACCTGGATCACGACCTGCGCGGTAATGCCCATCGAAAGCAGAGCGCAGAACCGATTCGGCGCGTTTTTGGATATGTGATATCCGCGATATGCGAACACGGCGAACAGAACCAGAACGCTTACCACTCCGAAGAACCCGAGCTCCTCGGCAAGGATCGCAAATATGTAATCGTTGTGCGGTTCGGGCAGATAGCCGTGCTTCTGGTTGCTCTGCCCAAGTCCGAGCCCCCAAAATCCGCCGGAGCTGATGGCGTAGAGCGACTGAGCCGGCTGCCAGCCTTTGCCGCCGGTGTCGTAAGTCATATACGAAAACGGATCGCGCCATACTTCCAGGCGCTTGAAAACCTGCGGAACATATTTTTCTATAAACGATTGCCCGAAAGTGAGCGCCGCGGTCCCGGCGACGGCGACCGCACCGCCGACTATGCCGAGATACTTCCCTTTTGTTCCCGAAAGAAGTATCATTACCGCCATAAGCAGGATGAGTATTATCGTTGCCGACATATGGTTCTGAAGGATCGTCAGCGCCGGTGCCGGAAGCGAAATGAGCAGCATAGGCACAACGCCTTTGCGGAACGAGCGGATATCGGCGGCGTGGTTGCTTATATAGGTTGCCAAAGCGAGCACAAGGAAGAATTTGAGCAGTTCAGACGGTTGGAATTCGACGCCGAAGATGACGAACCAGCGTCTTGCGCCGTTTTTGACGGTACCCGCGAACCTAACGAGAAGGTTGAGCACAAGCGTGACGGTATAGCCGATATAAGCGAAGCGTTTAAGTATGCGATAATCCATAAACCTTGCGGTGAGCGCCATTGCGACAAGCCCTATGGCGACCCATTCCAGCTGCCTGCGGGCGAAATAATAAGAATCGTGGAAAAACTGCTCGCCATAGGCGTATGAAGCCGAAAAGATCATTATAGATCCGATGCAGACCAGCGCGAAAACGACGATGAGCAACGGGCGGTCGACCTCGCCGATAATTCGGTATATTCGGTTTTTTCCCGCGGGATTTGTGCGAACACGTTTTGCGGTTTTGGGTTGTTCCCGCGGAGTTTCAGGCGTGTTGACAACTTCGTTCATTAACAGCGCGACCTTTTTATTTTATGAGAGTGGAGTAAAACAGCGTAAAAAGATAATAAGTGAGAAAAGCGAACACGGCGGTGAAGAAAGAGAAGACGAACCCGATCTTAACTTCGCTCCAGCCGCATTTTTCGAAATGGTGATGTATTGGGCTCATTTTGAAAATACGCTTGCCGGGGAGTGTGAAAGAGATGACCTGCAATACCACCGAAAGTCCCTCGATTATCCAGATGAAAGCCACGGGAAGCAGCAGGAATTCGCATCCGGTGAGCATAGAAAGCGAAACTATGAAGCCGCCGAGGAAAAGCGAACCGGTATCGCCCATAAAGATCTTCGCCGGGTGGAAGTTGAACACCAGAAAGGCGACAAGCGCTCCGATCAGCGCGGCGATGGGAACGATGGCTTCGTCGCCGGATCCGCCGTAAACCGTGAAGAGTATAAGGAACATTATACAATCAATGAGCGCAATGCTCCCGGCGAGCCCGTCTATGCCGTCGGTGAGGTTGGCGCAGTTAATTATGTAAACTATTACCAGCAGCATCACAACGTAGTAAAATGCGCCGAGATCGAGCTGTCCGCCCCAGGGAAACCTTATTACCGTATCGTTGCCGATCAGCGCGTACATACCGTAAAGATAAATACCGGCGGCGATGAACTGCAGAACGAGTTTTTGGGTGGCGGAAAGCCCTTTGTTGCGCTTTTTGAATAGTTTTATATAGTCGTCGACGAATCCGATAAGCCCGTTCAGAAGCGGCAGCGCGAAAAGCGCGAACAGCTTTTTCGCGGTCTTTTCAAACGCAGGGGAAACCCCTTCCCCGTCAGGAATGACCACGCTGTGGAAAACGATCATTCCGACGGCGGTCGCAATAACGCAGGAAACGATAAATATAAGCCCGCCCATATTCGGCGTTCCCTCTTTTGATTTATGCCACGCGGGACCGATCTCGAGGATCTTCTGCCCGAGTTTCTGCCGCCGTAACACCGGGATAAAAATCCTGTAAAGAACCACCCCGGTTATAAAAGAGACCAATGCCGTGATTGCTGTGTATAATGCCGTGTCCATATTATCTCCCGCTGATTTTATACTACGTTTGCCAAAACGGATGTCATACTATGCAGTCGAACAGTTTCATTCCGTTGCTTGCTTTATAAAGCACGATATCGCCGGGTTTTATAAATCCGTTCAGAAAGTTTTTCAGCCGTTCGGGATCGCCCGGTTTGAAAAAGTGCGTTTCGACCGAAACGTTGTCGGCGTAATGCCTTGCAAGTTCGCCGTAGGTTATCAACACGTCGGCGTTATTGTTTATGGCGGATCC
>CAMZED010000091.1 GCA_947305675.1 uncultured Clostridia bacterium
CGTCGTATTCGTAGATTTTCTGCTCGTTGGAAATTATTTCTTTTTCGGCGGCGGTCTGAAGATCTTTTTCTTCAAGCGTTACTCCCGCCGCAAGTACAACGCAGGCAACCTCCCGCAGGGAGGCGACCGCGATAACGTTTATGTTGGACATGATCGTCACCCAGGCGTCGCCTTCTTCGACGCTGCCCATTACCCAGCTCAAAAGATCACCGGCATATCCCCCGGTAACTTCGCGTTCCGGGTCAGGCAGGCAAAGAGGTTCAAGCGAAAGCGCGGTTTTAAGTTCTGCGACGGTCATTTTCCGAATGCTCCTTTCAAAGGTGGCTCTCAGCCGTTGTTATCGTCGGCCGGCGTGGTTATATCGCCGTCGGCGCGGTAATTCCGGGCGAGTTCCTCGATCAGCGAACGCATATTGACAATGCATTCGTCCTCGGTCGTTTCGCCTTTGACCACGTCCTCGGCGAAGGCGCGGCAGGTCGGAGACCCGCACGATCCGCAATCGTGGTCGGGCAGTCTTTGGCAGAGTTTTTCGATCTTTGCCATTTTTTCAAGCGATTCGCCCAGCGTTTTGCCGAGCGGAGGAGCCTCGATAAAATCGACGTGACGCATCGAGTATTCAGCCGGGACGTCGACTGATCCTTCGCCCGGTTTGCTGCGGATGACCGTGTTGGTTATCGGCAGCGTGCGGCGGATGTTTGTAAGCCTTGCGTTGGCGATATAAGGGTTCTCGACAGAAAGCACTCCGCCCGAACAGCCGCCGTTGCAGGCGTTCAGCTCGATGAATTCAAGTTCGGATAAGGATTCGTCCTCTAAATGGTCGAGCACCATAATAACGTTTTCTATCCCGTCGGCGGCAAGATATTTTTCGTTGAACAGCGCCGACGATTCGCCCCCGGACGAAGCCCAGCTTACGCCGATCATACCCGAATCGGACGAATGTTCCGGCGCTATGCCGGCGTCCATCGCCGAAATAAGCGAAAAATATACCTCGGAAACCGCCAGGACGACGTCGACTTCGGTCTTGTCGTCGGCGGGACGGTTTTTAACGAAACTGATCTTTGCGGGGCAGGGCGATATGAACGCGATCCCTATATCTTCTTTCTTAAGTTCGGGATGTTCGCTCAGCGCCTTTTTGCGTGCTTCCATCGCGGCGATCTCCATCGGCGATTTTATCGGCAGAAGGTGATCGCAAAGTTCCGGGTAGCGCAGGCTGATAAGCCTTACGACCGCCGGGCAGGCGGAGCTTATGACCGGCTTTTTGATGTCGCCGCGCATAAGATAATGGCGGGTGTAGCCGGTGACCGTCTCGGCGGCGCAGCTAACCTCGAAAACGTCGTCGAAGCCCACTTTGTAAAGTCCCTCGATGAGATAATCGAGATCATACAGATTATTGAACTGACCGTAAAGCGAAGGCGCGGGCAGCGCGATCTTGTATTTAAACCGTTCGAGAGAATCGAAATGATCGTAAGCCGCTTTTTTCGCCTTGTGCGCGCACATACGTATGCACTCGCCGCAATCTATGCACCGCGAGGCGTTTATGTGCGCTTTGCCGTTCCGGATGCGTATCGCCTCGGTAGGGCAGCGCTTGAGGCAGCTGGTACATCCCACGCATTTATCGGGATTGAGTGATACGCTGTGGTTGTATTCGAAGATTTCCATATCGTACCCCCTATCGTTTTGCCGTTCAGGCGATGTTGACTGTCATCGTTATCGTCGTTCCGACGCCTATTTCGGTTTCGATCACCATGGTGTCGGAGTTGGCTTTCATATTCGGGAGACCCATACCCGCTCCGAACCCCAGCGCGCGTATCCTTTCGGGCGCGGTGGAATATCCCGCCTGCATGGCAAGATCGACGTCTTTTATGCCCGGGCCGCGGTCGCAAAGGACTATCTCGATCCGGTCGGAATAAACAGTGACCTCGGCATAACCGCCGCTTGCATGGATGACCATGTTGATCTCGCCCTCGTACATGGCGATAGCGACTCTGCGGATTATGTCCTGAGGGAAACCGAGTTGACGGAGCGATTTTTTGACTTTTACCGACGCTTCGCCGGCGGACGTGAAATTCTCCCCGTCTATGTCGAAGTGGAACTTTAAAGGTTCGCTCATTTCAGAGCGGTGCTTTTCAGCCCGGATTCATAAATGAGTCCGCAGGCTTCGAACATCCGGAGCGGGCTTGCCATAACGACGATCTCGCATTTTTCGGCAAGTTCGATAATCTCCGGTGTCGGGCGCTTGTTCCGTACGAAAAGAATAGCGCGCATATCCATCATTTCGGCGGTTCTGACTACCTGTGTGTTTACAAGCCCGGTGATTAGCAATCCCTGGTCTTTTACAAAAGCGAGTACGTCGCTCATCATATCGCTGCCGCAGGCAGAGAAAACCTCTGTCCCGAGCAGTTCGGGGCAAGCTAATACTTCAGCGTTGGCGAGTGCGGCGATTTCACTTATTTTCATGGCTTCTATCAATATTTGGCAAGTATGCCTTTTACGTCGGCGGGAACAAGCCTGCCGTAAACGTCGCCGTCGATCGTCATAACCGGGGCAAGGCCGCAGCAGCCGAGGCAGCGGGTGTCCTGGATCGAGAATTTGCCGTCGGAAGTGGTTTCGCCGGATTCGATGCCAAGCGCGCCTTTTACGGCGTTGAGCACGTCTGCCGCGCCTTTGACGTAGCAGGCGGTACCAGTGCAGACGCTTATTACATGGTCGCCCTTAGGCTGAAGCGAGAAAAGAGCGTAGAAAGTAGCCACGCCGTAGATCTCGGAAACCGGAACGTCGAGCCTGTCGGAAATAAGCTGCATTGTCTCGAACGAAAGATAGCCGAATAATTCCTGAGCTTTTTGCATAACGGGAATAAGGTTGCCCTTGACTTCCTTCTGCTCGGCTATATAAGCCTCGAGTTCGGCATTCTTCTGCTCGATCTGTTCTTTGGTAAGTGCCATATGAAGTTCCTCCTGATATAGATAATCATATATCAATATATTTATTAGCGATTGACGTGCTATTTTTTGCACGCCAAAACTTTTGACGTGCCGTCAAACCTTAAGAATTCTACCACAAGACCGATAATTTTTCAATAGTTTTTTGCCGAAAAATGAAAGCAATTATTGTAATATCCTGAAAAATATGCTATAAGTACTGTGAAAGGAGTTCAAATATGAACAAAAACGATTCCTGGAAACAAAAGATAGCTTATCAGATCTATCCCCGCAGTTTTATGGACGCGAACGGCGACGGTGTGGGCGATCTTAAAGGCATAACCTCAAAACTCGATTATCTTAAAGATCTCGGCGTAGATTACGTGTGGATCTGCCCGGTCTATGCTTCTCCGATGGACGACGGCGGCTATGATATATCCGATTATTACTCCATCAATCCAATGTTCGGCACGATGGAGGATATGGACGAGCTTATTGCCGAAGCCGGAAAGCGCGGCATAAAAATAATAATGGACCTTGTGCTGAACCATTGCTCGGACGAACACGCGTGGTTCAAAAAAGCGCTTGCCGACCCGAACAGCGAAGAGGCGGGATACTTCTGGTTCCGCGACAGCGGCGAAAACCCGCCCAACAACTGGAGATCGATGTTCGGCGGTCCGGCGTGGGAACGCGTTCCCGACGGCAGGTGGTATATGCATCTGTTCTCGAAAAAGCAGCCCGACCTGAACTGGGAAAACCCAAAACTGCGCGAAAAATTATATGAAATGATCCGCTGGTGGCTCGATAAAGGGCTGGGCGGGTTCCGTATCGACGCAATCACCCACATAAAGAAGGAGCCGACTCTTTCGTCGCTTCCCGCCGACGGTCCGGACGGGATGGTCGATTGTTTTGCGCCGACGCGCAACTATCCCGGGATCGGCAAGCTGCTGACCGAGCTGCGTGAGCAGACTTTTGACAAATACGACTGCATCACTGTAGCGGAAGCCGCCGGAGTGCCTTACGACCAGCTTGGCGATTATATAGGCGAAAACGGGTATTTCAGCACGCTTTTCGATTTCACCTATTCCGAATTATACGTTCACGGGCATACCTGGTACACCTGCAAAAAAGCGTGGGAATGGCCGATATCGCTGCTGAGGGACAAAATGTTCGCCTCCCAGCTCGAAACGCAGAAGATCGGGTTCGGCGCGGTTTATTTTGAGAACCACGATTACCCGCGCGCCTGCGAAAAGTTCATCCCGCACGAATATCAGAGCCCGCTTACCCAAAAAATGCTCGGCACGCTGTTCTTCTTCCTGCGCGGGATACCGTTTATTTATCAGGGCGAAGAGTTGGGAATGACCAACACGGTTTTTGAAAGCATCGACGCCGTTGACGATATATCGACCAAAAACCATTACCGTATTGCGATAAACGACGGGCTCACCCCCGAGGAGGCTATAAAAGCCGTAAACCGTTACAGCCGCGACAACGGGCGCGTCCCCTTCCCCTGGACGCCCGGCAAAAACGGCGGTTTTACCGTCGGGAAGCCCTGGATGAAGCCTCACCCGGATTATATCGAATTCAACGCCGAGGACGAAGCGAAGGATCAAAACAGCGTTTTGAACTATTACAAAAAAATGGTCGCTCTGCGCAAGAGCGAAGAATACGTCGGCGCGCTTTCGACCGGCGATATATCCCCGATAATGCTCGATTATCCCGATGTGATCGCTTACGTTCGCTCGGCGGGCGAAAAGAAAGTAGCGGTGATATGTTCGTTCTCGCCTTATCCGCTCAATGCGAAATTGGGATTTGATCCGCAAAAACTTCTGCTTGCCAACTACGAAACGCCTTTTGAACTGCGCGGCGGCAAAGCCGTTATCGCGCCGTTCGCGGCTTTTGTATGTGAAATATGAAATGAAAAAATTTATTAAATACTTGTTTTAAGGAGAGATTTCAATGAAAACCGCAAAAAAATTCGCCGCGTTCCTCTGTATCGCGGTAATGCTCTGCCTTGCGGTGGTCGTCCCGGCATCCGCCGCGGAAGAACGCCCCTTCTGGCTTACTCACTTCGACAACAACACCGTTGAAGGATCCGGCGTTGTTTTCACCCAGCCCTATGACGGCGCGGTCTGGTGGGTCCACGTCGCGTTCAAACCCGTCGAGGGAGCAAACAGCACCTACGAGATAACCGCCATTTCCGACGGCACTCCCGACGGCGCCGGAGTCGCTCAGGCGATACCCGAGGGCGGATTCGTTTACGCTTCCAACTACGGCAACGATTACCCCGCGCTTGGATTGGGCGATACCGATTACACCTCGGATAACTGCTCGAATATGATCGCCGACATACTTACCTGGAAAGTCGGCGACAAGTTCGTTATCCACGGCCTCGATTTTGAAAACCGCACGGTCCCCACGACCACTCCCGATATGAATTGGTACGACGACGAATACGTTTGCACCGCAACTTACGAGATCTATGACGGTTCTAACGCTCCCGCCGACGGCACTACCGATCCCGTCGAATCGTCCGAGGATACTCCCGAACCCGTCGAATCGTCCGAGGAAGCCGGGTCTCCCGCCGAATCGTCGGAATCCGACGACGCCGTGAACGAACCGGCTGAAAGCGCTACCGCGGTCAGCGCTCCCGAATCCGCTCCCGCCGCGTCCGAATCCGCTTCGGAAGGGCTGCCCACCGCCGCGATAGTCGTCATTGTCGTCGCCGCAGTCGCCATAATCTGCTGCGTGATAATTCTTATTGTAAAGAAAAAGAAATAAATAAAAAGCACGCGAATGCCGACTGTTCTAAAGGACAGTCGGCAGCGATATTTGCCCTGGTTGCACCGATATGCGACAAAAACCGACTGAAGTCTTACCTCAGCCGGTTTTTTATAAACTGTCCTTTAGGACACCTTTAGAAAGCGTGCTTTTTTGATGAATTCTCGTGCACTGTGTGCACTGCGTGAATTGCATTTTATGCATGAATTGCGCCTGCGGCGCATGAATTGACAGCTTTGCCGTCATTGCGGAAAATTCCCTCGCGTTTGAAGCGCGAGGGAATTGTAGTTTTGTTCTGTTTTAATGTCTGTCGTGATTTCGGGCGGGAATTATTTGCTTTAGATTATTTTTGCTTTAACGCCGTA
>CAMZED010000092.1 GCA_947305675.1 uncultured Clostridia bacterium
CGACGTTCTCGATTACCGCTTTTATCTTTTCGAGCGCGTCCTGGAAGTCGAGCTCTCACGCGGCGGCGAAAAGTTCCGTACCGTAATAAAAAAACCGCAGTATGACGATATAGGGCTTGAATTCCGCACCTATCTTATGGATGATAAGAAGCGCTGCCGAAACGGGTGCATTTTTTGCTTTATCGACCAGAATCCCGAGGGTATGCGCGAAACGGTTTATTTCAAGGACGACGACGAAAGGCTCTCGTTCCTTCAGGGGAACTACGTTACTCTTACAAACCTTAAACAAAGTGATATCGACCGCATAATCAAAATGCGTATTTCCCCGGTGAATATTTCGGTGCATACCACCAATCCCGAACTTCGCGTTAAAATGATGCGGAACCGCTTCGCCGGTAAATGCCTCGATTACATAGGCATGCTCGACAAAGCCGGCATATCCGTCAACGCCCAGCTTGTACTCTGCCGCGGGATAAACGACGGAGCCGAACTCGAAAGGTCGCTTTGCGATCTTTCAAAACTCGAAAACGTCGAAAGCATCGCGCTGGTCCCCTGCGGACTTACCGCCCACCGCAAAGGACTGTATGAACTTGTTCCGTTCGATTCCGCCTCTGCGGCGGCGGTTATAGATATCGCCGACAAATACGGCGAAATGAATTTGAAGAACCGCGGGATGAGACTTGTTTACGCCTCGGACGAGTTTTATCTGCTCGCCGGGCGAAATCTTCCCGACTCCGGTTACTACGAGGGATATCCGCAGATCGAAAACGGAGTGGGGATGATCCGCAGTGACAGCGATGAATTTTACGAATGTCTTGCAAATCTTCCCGATATGTTATATAATAGGGAAGTAAGCATCGCCACAGGGTACGCGGCTTACGAATTCATAAAATCACTTGCCGGATCGGCGATGGAACGTTTTCCGAGCCTTACCGTGCGCGTTTACCCGATAAGAAACGATTTCTTCGGCGGGAGCGTCACAGTGAGCGGGCTTGTCACCGGCGGCGATATAATAAAACAACTTAAGGGTAAACCTATCGGAGAAACCCTTATCATTCCCGCAAATATGTTAAGGGCTGAAGGCGATCTTTTCCTCGACGGCGTTTCGTTGTCGGAACTCTCGCAGGCGCTCTGCGTGCCGATAACGGTAAACGCCCGCGGCGGCGTCGCTTTGTGCGAGTCGATGACCGGACTGCGGTAAGACAATTAAAAGAACGGAGTGATGCGTTATGCCAAAATCCACAGTTGCCGTCGTCGGAAGACCGAACGTCGGCAAAAGTACCTTCTTCAATAAAATAGCGGGCGAGCGCATCTCTATCGTCGAGGATACCCCCGGCGTTACCCGCGACCGCATTTACTGCGACGTATCGTGGAACGGCAGGGATATGCTTTTTATCGATACCGGCGGCATAGAACCCGATAACGACACGCCGATATTAAAACAAATGCGCGATCAGGCTATGATCGCGGTCGGAGCAGCTGACGTTATAATTTTTATGACCGAACTCGGCACCGGCGTCACCGCCGACGACCGCGAGATCGCTTCGATGCTCAAAAAAAGCCGCAAACCCGTCGTCGTGGCGGTGAACAAAGTCGATTCCGTCGGCGACGTACCCGCCGGGTTTTATGAGTTTTACGAGCTCGGATTCGATGAAGTCATCGCCGTTTCGTCGCTTCACGGCACCGGAACGGGCGATATTCTCGATA
Source organism: uncultured Clostridia bacterium (assembly GCA_947305675.1). Lineage (GTDB taxonomy): Bacteria > Bacillota > Clostridia > Oscillospirales > CAG-382 > Coliplasma. The sequence goes on from CAMZED010000092.1 coordinate 1,708, forward strand.
AAGTGACCGAACAGCTTCCGACTTCGGAACTTTCCGTGGAAGAGGAAGGCGCGATAAGAGTCGCCGTTATCGGAAAGCCGAACGCCGGCAAAAGTTCCATCGTCAACCGTATCTCCGGCGAGGAAAGGATGATCGTTTCCGACGTTCCCGGCACCACGCGTGACGCTGTCGATACTTTTATCACCAACAAATACGGCAAATACATTTTCGTCGATACCGCCGGGATCCGCCGCAACGCAAAGATCGAGGACAGGATCGAAAAATATTCGGTTATACGCGCGAACGCCGCTGTCGAAAAAGCCGACGTTTGCCTTGTTATGATCGACGCCGCCGAAGGCGTCACTGCCCAGGACGAACGCATCGCAGGGCTGGCGCATAATTCCGGCAAAGCCAGCATAATTGTTATAAATAAATGGGATTCGGTCGAAAAAGACGATTCCTCGGTTAAAAAGTTCAACAAAGAAGTCGAGATTGCGCTCACTTATATGCGCTACGCTCCCACGGCGTTCGTTTCGGCGCTCACCGGGCAGCGCGTCGAAAAGCTTTATCCCATGATCAACAACGTCTACGAAAACTCGAAAAGGCGGATAACTACCGGATTGCTGAACGATTTCCTCGCCGATGTGACGGCGCGCGTTCAGCCGCCAACCGATAAGGGCAAAAGGTTAAAGATATACTATATGACTCAGACCGGTGTCTGCCCGCCCACGTTCGTGCTTTTCTGCAACGACGCCGAACTTTTCCATTTCTCTTATCAAAGATATATCGAAAACTGCCTGCGCGACGCTTTCGATTTTTCGGGAACACCGATAAAACTTGTAATCAAGCAAAAAGGCGAACAGCCGAAAGGGGGATTCTAATTGGTCTATCTGTTTAATCTTTTCCCCGGGATAGTCGGCTTGCTGTCGGGTTGGGCTTCGGGATTGGGTCAGCCCGCCTCGGTCGCGGCAACCGTGGGTGCGCTTGTGCTTACCGCCGCCGTCGGGTATCTGCTCGGATCGCTTAACGCCGCAATAATCGTTTCCAAAACGCTTTTCAAACAGGATATCCGTCAATTCGGCAGCGGGAACGCCGGGCTTACGAATATGCACCGCGTCTACGGCAAAAAAGGCGCGCTGCTCACTCTTGCCGGCGATTTTCTCAAACAGTTCGCCGCGATCTTCATAGGAATGATACTTACCGGGCAGACCGGGGCTTATCTCGCCGGGCTGTTCTGTATGATCGGGCATATTTTCCCGGTGTATTACCGCTTCAAAGGCGGAAAGGGCGTGCTTACCGCCGCCACTATGATCCTTTTGCTCGACCCGGCGATCTTTCTCGTTTTGTTCATAATCTTTGCCGTGGTGCTTCTTTTCACACGGTACGTGTCGCTCGCCTCGGTCATCTGCGCGTTCATTTATCCCGCCGTCGTATATTACGAATCAAAACTCGTCACCGGGAGCAACCCGCCTATGACGTTGATGCTGTTCGCTCTGTTCGTCGGAGTGATCATAATCTTTATGCACCGATCCAACATATTCAGGATTTTCAATAACGAAGAGAACAAGTTCAGTTTCCGTTCTAAGCCCGACGCGCAAAAGATATTCGACGCGGAGGATAAAGAAAATGACAAACAGAACGAATATATCCCGAATATCGCCAAAAAAAAGAAAAAGAAAAAATAATTCCGGAGTCGAATTATGCCGTTAGCCGATAAAGTGCGCCCAAACAGTTTTGATGAGGTGGCGGGTCAGAAACACCTGCTTTCTCCCGGCGCGCCTTTCCGCAGAATAATCGAAAGCGGACATCTGCCGTCGCTTGTTTTCCACGGGCCTCCCGGCACCGGCAAGACCACCGTCGCCGATATTATCGCAAAAAACTATAACAAAGAATTCTACCGGCTCAACGCCACCGTCGCCTCGCTTTCCGACGTGAAGGATATCCTTTCGCTTTCGCGCACGGTCACTTCCGCCGACGGAATAATACTTTATATCGACGAGATTCAGTATTTCAATAAAAAACAGCAGCAATCGCTGCTGGAATACGTTGAGGACGGCAGGGTGACTCTTATCTCCTCGACGACCGAAAACCCGTTTTTCTCGCTCTATCCCGCGCTGCTTTCGCGTTCGAGCGTGTTCGAGTTCAAACCCGTCGAACCTGCTGATATGGTCCCGGTCCTGCGGCGCGCTTTCGATTACTGCAATTCTTCCGAACCGCAAAAAAAGACCTGCGGCGACGAAACGCTTGCTTATATCGCGCAGGGCTGCGGAGGTGATGTGCGAAAAGCGCTCGGAACGCTCGAGAACCTCTTTTATTCCTGCGACGGCGAACTTTTGCCCGAACTTGCAAAAGAACTCTCACAGCGCTCGGCGATCAGGTTCGACAGGGACGGCAACGAACATTACGATCTGCTTTCCGCTCTTCAAAAATCTGTTCGCGGGTCAGATCCCGACGCCGCCGTTTTCTATCTCGCCCGGATCCTCGAAGGGGGAGACCTTATCAGCGCTTGCAGAAGGCTTATGATAATGGCTTGCGAGGACATCGGACTGGCGTATCCGATGTGTATTCCGATCGTAAAAGCCTGCGTCGATATCGCGGTGTCGGTCGGCTTGCCGGAAGCCTCGCTTCCGCTTTCCGACGCGGCTGTTCTGCTTGCCACCGCGCCGAAGTCGAATTCTGCTTATATCGCCTACGACAAAGCCGTATCGGCTATAAACTCCGGAAAAGGGACCGAGATACCCTCTTATCTGCGCGACACGCACCGCCCCGACGCCGACACCGGTTATAAATATCCGCATTCTTTTCCGAACCACTACGTCGCTCAACGCTATCTCCCACCCGACATACCGGGCGGATCGTTATATACATTCGGCGACAATAAAACCGAGCGCACAGCGAAAGACTATTGGGATTTGATAAAAGGCATATCCAAAAAAGATAATTAACTAAGCTCGCTTTTCAGTTTTTCCAAAGCTTTCGCTTCCCGCCGCGAAACCGTTACCTGCGATATCCCCAGGACCCTGCCGACTTCGCTCTGCGTAAGGTTTTTAAAGTATCGCAGGGTTATTATCATTTTTTCTTCGTCGTCCAGACTTCCGATCGCCTGCTTCAAGGCGATCTTTTCGTTTAATTCCGGGGTAAAATCCTTGCCGAGCCGTTCCTCAACCGTCATTTCTCCCAGAGTTTCGCTCAGCGATACCGTCGCGCCCGAAGCACCGATGCATTCGACAGTCTCTTCCTCGCTGAGGCCGCATAATGCCGCCGCTTCGGAAACGGTCGGTTCGCGCCCGTTTAAGGAATAAAACTTTTCGCTTTCCGCCGCAAGGATCCTCGCTTTGCGTTTTATCTCGCGGGAGATCTTAATATCGCCGTCGTCGCGCAGAAATCTTTTTATTTCGCCGATTATAAGCGGAACGGCATAAGTGGAAAACTGCGTTCCGCGCCCGATATCGAAATTCTTTATCGCCTTTATCATTCCGACATGTCCGATTTGGCAAAGATCGTCGTAATCGGTCCCGCGCCCGATAAATCTTTTCGCGATCGAGCAAACCAGCCCGGTATTGTTCGCCACGAGCTCGGCAAGCGCCTCGCTTGAACCCGCCCGCGCCGCTTTTATAAGTTCAATGTTATCGCATTTCAAATCAAAGACTCTTTTCCAGTGTTACAGTCGTGCCTTTGCCCGGTTTGGAATTTACCTTAACTTTGTCGCAAAAGCTTTGCATAACAGTGAATCCCATTCCGCTTCGCTCGCCCGCCGCGTCGGTGGTATAAAGCGGCTGCATAGCCATTTTCACGTCGGCGATGCCGCGCCCTTTGTCACGTATTTTCACGGTTATTCTGTTTCCGTCGGTCAGGCGGCAGAATATGTAAACGGGTTTGTATTTCCTTTCGGGATCGTCGCGGTATGCGTGGACTATCGCGTTTGTAACCGCCTCGCTCACCGCGGTTTTCAGATCCGCCAAAGCGCCGATTCCGGGGTCGGTCTGCGCGGCGAAAGCGGCGACGGCGGCTCTTGCAAAGCCCTCGTTCACGCTTTTCGCCGGGAACTCGATTTTAAGAGTGTTGATAAAGTTTCCTTTCACGTTTTTACGTTCCTTTCTATTTTGATAAACTTGTCCATTCCGGCAATATTAAGTATCTTTTCGGCGGCAGGCGAGGGATCGGCGACGGCAAAATCGCTGCCGAGGGATTCGCACTTTTTCATTCTTCCCATAACAAGTCCCAGCCCGGACGAATCGCAGAAAGTCACGCCGGAAAGAT
>CAMZED010000093.1 GCA_947305675.1 uncultured Clostridia bacterium
GTTTGTCAACATTGTCAAGCCCTTTTTTGCCCTTTCGTTTACTTTTTTTGATTTTCTTACACCGTATTTTATCATCGCACGGGCGGTTTGTCAATACCCAATCGCCAAATTCAACTATTTGGCTGAAAGCCGGTTGAGGCGCCGAAAATCTTGACAAACATACAACGCCGTGATATAATGGTATTTGTGTATTTATATGCCCTTACAGACGGTTATAATAAAAATAAGTCGACAAAAAAAGTCGACTGAAAAGTTTTTAACCTTTTTATCCTCATCTATCCTTTTGCAATGCACGGAGATCAAATTGGAATTATGAATCAGAGTGTAATTTTTTACCGCGACAACGAAGAAGTAATAAAAAAATCCGTAACGCGTCGCGCGCGGTTGGCTTTTACCGTTGCAGGCGTTGCCTGCACGTTGATGTTCCTGGCTGAACTGTTCAGCGAGTATTTGCGCAAAGCGATACAGCCCATTATATCCGGGGCGTTGATGACCGCCACCGGCGACGGTGAATATGCGGAATCGATTTCCAATCTGATATCCGAAATGATCCAATACGTATTATACCTTGTTGTTCCTTTCGGAATAGCCTTGCTGTTTTTCAAACTGATCTCTTTAAATCAGCCTCGCGAACGGTTCACATCGCATTTTACGCCGTCGCTTCCCTTCCTTTATCTTTTCGGGGCGATCGGTCTGTCGTACGTGATAAACCTTGTTTCGAACCTTCTGTTCGGCGATCTTTTCGAATTGTTCGAGCAGCCGGATGAAGTAATGCCGACGAGCGTTTTGGGAGTTGTTTTAACTTTTGTATCCATAGCCGTATTGCCGGCTGTTCTGGAAGAATGGGCATTCAGGGGTATAATTCAAAAGAACCTTATGCCATACGGCAGAGTCGGCGCAATAATCGTTTCTTCGCTGTTGTTCGGCTTGATGCATTGGACCCCGCAAAACATAATATTCGCTTCGTCTTTCGGGTTCATGCTTGCTGTCTGCTATGACTATACAAGGTCGATCAAATTCACAATGATAATGCACTTTACGAATAATTTGATATCCGTTTCTCTTTCATACGCCGACCAAATATTCGGCGAGGATAACGAATTGTATATTTTATTCGAGAACCTATATTTCTATACTATGATCATAATAGGAATAGTTGCGTTGATTTATTATATCCGCAAAGGAGTAAAAAAGAAGAACGTTTCTTTTGCAAGGCCTAAGTTTGTTCAGTATAAACTTCCCGCACGGCGTTACTTTTTCCACGCGATATTCAACGTCGGTACGGCGTCGGTTTTGATCACTTATATTTACTTGTTGATAATGATATTCAATTCGAATTGAACGGAATCTTAATATGATCAAAGACGATGTTTATTATATGAAGCGCGCGATACGCTGCGCGGAATCCGCCGCACGCATAGGCGAAGTTCCCATCGGCGCGGTAATTGTAAAAGACGGCGAGGTTGTAGCCAAAGGATTCAATACCCGCGAAACAAAGCACAATTCGCTTCATCACGCCGAAATAATTGCTATCGACCGTGCCTGTAAAAAGCTCAATGCCTGGAGGTTGAGCGACTGCACTCTTTACGTCACCGCGGAACCCTGCCCGATGTGCGCGGGGGCGATCGTAAACGCAAGAATCAAACGTGTTGTTTTCGGATGCCGCGACCCGAAAGCGGGAGCATTCGGAAGCGTGTTCGATCTGAGCGTTTATCCGCTCAACCACAAATATGAAGTGACAAGCGGCGTTTCGGAAGACGAATGCGCAAAATTGCTTTCCGATTTTTTCAAATCGTTAAGATTACGTCCGAAAGGAGAAAAACAATAATGAAGAAAAAAGCTGTGATTTCGGTCACCGGGCGCGATAACGTCGGCATAATCGCAAAAGTAAGCGCTCTTTGCGCTGAATGCGGCGCAAATATAAGTGACATATCCCAAACTGTAATGAAAGAATATTTTGCTATGATAATGCTTGTGGAGATCGACGGTCTTAACCTGCCTTTTACCGAATTTGTCGACAAAGTAAGGTCTTTGGGCATAGAAAACGGGCTTGAGATAAACGCTATGCACGAGGATATTTTCGATTCGATGCACAAGATCTGACCGAGGATTAAAATGATAGAAACCAAAGACATAATCGAAACCATAAATATGATCCGGCAGGAAAACCTTGACATCCGCACCGTGACGGTGGGAATGTCTTTGTTCGACTGCGTAAGCGACGATAAAAAACGTTTTTTGAACAACGTTTATGACAAGATCACCCGCACAGCGGAGAAACTTGTCCCCGTCTGCGAGGATATAGCCAAAACCTACGGAGTGCCGATAATCAACAAGCGTATCTCCGTTACACCGATTTCTCTTGTCGGCGGCAAACTCGACAGTGAAGGCTACGTCGAATCGGCAAAAGTTTTGGACAGGGCGGCGGCAAACCTCGGCGTTAATTTTATCGGCGGGTTCGGAGCACTTGTACACAAAGGCGAAACTTATTGCGACAAACAGCTTATCAGTTCGATCCCCGAAGCGCTTTCGACGACCGATTATGTTTGTTCATCGGTGAACGTTGCGACTACAAAAGCCGGGATAAATATGGACGCTGTCAAAAAGATGGGCGAAATCATCAAAAAAACCGCTTATCTCACGCGTGATAAGAACTCGATCGGCTGTGCAAAGCTCGTCGTGTTCGCTAACGTACCGGAGGACAATCCTTTTATGGCGGGCGCGTTTCACGGCGTAGGTGAGCCGGAATCGATAATAAATGTCGGCGTTTCGGGACCGGGAGTGGTCAGTTCGGCTATCAAACGCGCGGGCGACTGCAGCTTGAGCGAACTTGCAGACGTGATCAAAAAAACTTCGTTCAAGATCACACGCGTTGGTCAGCTTGTCGCGCACGAGGCGGCAAAGCGATTGGGCATTCCTTTCGGGATCGTCGATCTTTCGCTCGCCCCTACCCCGGCGATAGGCGATTCCGTTGCGGATATACTTGAGGAGATGGGTTTGGAAGCCTGCGGCGCTCACGGCACCACCGCCGCGCTTGCGATGCTTAACGACGCGGTAAAAAAAGGCGGCGTAATGGCTTCTTCGCACGTAGGAGGTCTTTCCGGCGCGTTTATACCCGTATCGGAGGACGCCGGAATGATCGCCGCGGTTGAAAAAGGTGTTCTTTCTGTCGAAAAACTTGAAGCAATGACTTCGGTCTGCTCGGTCGGCCTTGATATGATCGCCGTGCCGGGCGATACTGATGAAAGCGTTATTTGCGGCGTAATAGCCGACGAAATATCGATCGGCGTAGCAAATACAAAAACCACCGCGGTGAGGATAATCCCCGCGTACGGCAAAAAAGTCGGAGAAAGCGTCGATTTCGGCGGACTGTTAGGCAGCGCGCCGATAATGAAACTTCGGCCCCAATCGCCGAAGCGGTTTATCGACCGAGGCGGAAGAATTCCCGCTCCGATACACAGTTTGAAGAATTAAGGAGATATAAACAATGAAAGAAAAGTTTTATATAACGACAGCGATAGCTTACGCTTCCGGAAAGCCGCACATCGGAAACACCTACGAAGCCGTTCTTACCGACGCGATAGCAAGGTATAAACGCGCAAGAGGTTTTGAAGTGTTCTTCCTCACCGGAACGGATGAACACGGTCAGAAGATCCAGCAGAAAGCCGAAGCGAAAGGCGTTACGCCGCAGCAGTACGTCGACGAGACCGCCGGAGTTATAAGGAATATTTGGGACAATTTTGAAGTCACTTACGATAAATTCATCCGCACCACCGACGACGAACACGTCAAGGTGATACAAAAAGTGTTCAAAAAGCTTTACGAGCAGGGCGATATTTACAAGGGAGCATACGAAGGAAACTATTGCACCCCCTGCGAATCGTTCTGGACCGACACCCAGCTTGTAAACGGCAGGTGCCCCGACTGCGGCGGCGAAGTAAAAAAAGCGAGCGAAGAGGCTTATTTCTTCAAGCTTTCGAATTATACCGAAAGGCTTTTGAAGTTTTACGACGAAAATCCGGATTTTATCACCCCTGTTTCGCGCAAGAACGAAATGATAAACAACTTTATAAAACCCGGTCTGCAAGATCTTTGCGTATCAAGGACGAGTTTTTCCTGGGGCATCCCCGTCGACTTCGACCCAAAACACGTCGTTTACGTCTGGCTTGATGCTCTGTTCAATTACGTCACCGCGATCGGATACGACCCCGACGGATCGACCGAGCAGTTCAAAAAGCTGTGGCCCGCCGATCTGCACGTTATCGGCAAAGATATAGTCCGTTTTCATACGATCTATTGGCCGACATTCTTGATGGCTCTCGATATTCCTCTGCCCAAGCAGGTGCTCGGTCACCCGTGGCTGCTTTTCGGCGAGGATAAAATGAGCAAATCAAAAGGCAACGTTATATACGGCGACGAGCTTATCAAAACCTTCGGGCTTGATCCGGTAAGGCATTATCTGCTTGCCGAGATGGGCTATTACAACGACGGAAGCATCACCTACGAGAACCTTATCAAGCGCACGAACGCCGATCTTGCAAACACTTTAGGCAACCTCGTATCGCGCACCGGTGCGATGATAAAACAGTATTTCGGCGGCGTTATACCGAAAAACAACGGATCAGACGACGAATTCGCTTTAAAACTCAAAGAAACCGTAACCGCCGGAATAAAGGACGCCTGCGAAAAATTCGATAAATATCTTATCGCCGACGCGGATGCCGCGGTGTTCAACTCATTGAAAGCCTGCAACAAGTATATCGACGAGACTACCCCGTGGGCTCTCGCAAAAGACGAATCCCGCCGCGCGGAGCTTGCAAACGTGCTTTCAAACCTTGTCGACAGTATAAGGATTTGCAACCTCCTTATCCGTCCGATAATGCCGGATACCGCCGACAAGATCGACTGTCTGTTCGGCGTGCCCGAGGCCGATTTCGATTCGGCTGTCGCTTACAAATATCTTTGCGAAGGAAATGCTGTCGGCGAGATCCCGATACTCTTCGCGCGCATAGACGAAAAGAAATTCTTTGCCGAATTTGAGAAGCAGAACAAAAAGGAAGCAAAAGAATCCGAAAAGAAAGTAAAAAAAGCCCAAAAAGCCGAAATGACCGCGCCTGAAGAAATCTGTATTGAAGATTTTGCCAAAGTTGATCTTCGCGTCGGCAAAGTGCTTGAATGCTCTCGCGCCGAAGGAAGCGACAAACTGCTGCTGCTTGGCGTTGACGTCGGCGGCGAAAAGCGCCGGATCGTTTCCGGGATCGCAAAATATTACAAGCCCGAAGATCTTATCGGCAAAAATGTTATTGTCGTATATAACCTCAAACCCGCCGTTCTGCGTGGAAACGAAAGCAAAGGAATGATCCTTGCCGCCGACTGCGGCGACGGAGTGAAGGTAGTGTTCGCACCCGAGGACGCCGAACCCGGCAGCAAGGTCCGCTGATATGATCGATACCCACGCGCATTTCTGCGATTCACGTTTTGATCCGGACCGAAAAGAACTGCTTTTGCATCTAAATTCGGATTGCGGCGTTAAAGCCGTGATCGAAGCCGGGTGCGATATCGAAAGCTCCCGCAAAGCGATCGCGCTTGCCGAAGATTTTCCTTTTGTTTACGCCGCTTGCGGTTTTCAGCCCCAGGAAGTGAGCAAATACCGCGAAGGTGATCTTGACCTGATACGCGCAATGCTTTCCCACCCGAAAGTTGTCGCTTTGGGCGAGATCGGATTGGATTACCACTACGGGACCGAGGAAAAGGAACTTCAGAAAAAGTTGTTCCGCGCTCAGCTTGAGATAG
>CAMZED010000094.1 GCA_947305675.1 uncultured Clostridia bacterium
AAGGCACAGCGAGGATGATACTTACGGTGCGACCGCGCCGCGAAGCGACCGAGCGCAAGCAGATTATGACCGGGATCGCCACGATGCGTTCGACCGACGGCGAAAAGGTCAAGCCCACCCCGGTCAAAAAGCAGCCGAAAGTCGGTCCAAACGACCCCTGCCCCTGCGGCAGCGGCAAGAAATACAAAAAATGCCACGGATCGATAACCGGCGCGAACGTTTCGGACAACAAATAATCAACGGTGAGATAAAATGGGATTCGGGATCGCTCTGATCGGCTACGGTTTTCTGCTTCTTCACGAATTCGGCGGCGGAATCTTGGCTGCGTTGTTTATCGGCTACGGCTTTTTTCTCGCTTCGAAACTGAACGCAAAATTTATGTATGCGGCGGTGACCGCTTTGTTCCTTGTGCCTCGCGGCACGGTGCTTTTTCTGAGCATAATCAAAGTCGTCGACCTCGCTTCCGACCCGGTTCTTAACTGGGCGACGTTTATTCTCAACGTCCTCGCCTGGATGACTTGCTCGGTTTTCTGGATGGGAGCCGTGCTGGATATCGCGCGCGAAAACAACGCGCAAAAACTTGCCGGGAAGGCGAGGAGGCAGATCGCGGTGACGGTTTCGTTCTTAACGCTTACCATCGCGCTGCAAGTTGTGATCTCGCTCGGCGCGGAACTGCCTTTTATCGGTCAGATCCTGAACCTGCAATACGTTCTTCAATATTGTTTGATTATTTATAACGCGCTGTTCCTTCACACCTGTTTTGTAATGATAACCAGCGAAAAGGAATATCAGAAAGATCTGCAATCGCTGGCGTCCGAGCGCGCGACGGAACTTGAACGCCGCCACAAAGAGAGCATCGAGGAGGCAAAACGCAATGAAAAACGCAGGCGCTGAACAGCGCCCCTGCCGCCGCGACAGGGTCCTGCTTATTCTGGGATCGGTGTTCATTTGCAATCCCGTCGTCGGGCTTGTCGACGTTATTCCGGATTTCGTCGGTGCGGCGATGCTGTATTTCGGTCTGACGCAATGTTCGTTCCTCAACGAGCGCGTTGGAAGGGCTCGCAGAAATTCGCTGTGGATCGTCGCGATAAGCGTTTTCAGGGCGGCGGCTTCGTTAATGATCGGTTCGGGAGCGGCTTCGATGAACACGCTGCTGGCGGTGACGGTTTTCTCGGCTGCCGACGCGACGGCGTTTGCGCTGTTTTTCTACAACCTCTACGCCGGTTTCGATGAAATAACGCTGCAAAACGGTTTTCAAACCTCGCGGGCAAAACTGCCCGGCGCAAAGTTTTCGGCTTTTGCGCTGGTGATCGCAAGGGTCGCGGCGAACTTTTTGCCGGAGCTGGTCGCGATCGCCGATATGGACCGGCAGATGCCGTTTTTCGACGGCAACGCCGAGCTTGCGGAATCGCTCGTTTCGGCAAGGCCGGTGATTATTTTCGGGCTGTCGGCGGCGGCTCTTGTGTTCGGAATTATCTTTGCGGTACGGCAAACCGGGTTGCTGAACGCGTTTTACGGCGAAGCCGGAGAACTTATAAACGAAAAATACCTTTCGGAATTCGGCGAGCACCCCGAAAAACGCTCACTGCGAGCGTTTGCCGCCTCTGTTTTCGTTGCCAACGCCGGCGCGTTCTTCGCGCTCGACCTTTCTTTCGACGGAAAGCGCGTCATTCCCGTCGCCGCGATGTTCGGACTGCTGTTCTTAAGTTCGCTTATCGCGCGCACGGCATACCGCTCGGCGGGGTCCGCGGTCTGGTCGGCGGCGGCTTGCGCGGCGTTCGCCGGAGCGGAAATATACCGTTCGTCGTTCGTAGTACAGGATCCGGTCGTGTTTTACGAAACCCCGATAAAAACCGCCGTGATATCTTTAGCGGTTTCGGTCGCCGCGGCGGTGATCGGACTCGTCTGTATCCGCGTGCGGTTTGCCGAGCTTGCGGTTTATACCGGCGGCCCCCTGCGCGAGATGAGAATATGCTGGGCTTTGTGGTGCGCGGCGACCGCGATATGGGTCGCGGTTTTCATACTGCCGTATATGCTTACTTACCTTCGCGTGCCGCAGATCGTTATCACCGCGGCGTTTATTTATGAGTTCATAAAGGCGGATCTCACGGTGTACGGGATCCGAAAAACGCGCAATCCGGATGATCCGGACGATATACGGACGTTCCATTAAAGCAGAGAGCTTGTTTTTGCGGATTCGGTCAATATTTCCAAAAAATATCATTAAAATAATAAATTTACTGTTTACAAATCCGAAATAATATGCTATATTGTTGTCAACTCAAGAAATAAAAAAAGGAGTATTTATCATGAAGAGATTCATAGCGATCCTTCTCGTGGCTATGCTCGTGGTTCCCGCGGTGTTTGCGCTTACCGCTTCGGCTGAAGCGACAAACGTTGCGCTCGAAAAAGAGTATGCCATTTCCGGCAACGGAAAAGAATACCACATCACCGCCGACCGCAGTGAATGGGGCGAAGCGCTTTACGGTGCAAAACTCACCGACGGCGTAGCGTCGGATGAACTCACCTACGGCACTTCCAACAACTGGTTTGCGTTCTACAACACCGATCCCGAAGCAAAGACCGCGGACCTCATCAACGCTCCCGAAGGCAAAGGTTACATAATCATCGACCTCGGCGCAGCGACCGAAAGCCTTGTCAGCGCTAAAGTGCACATCATCGCTCCCGGCGCTTCCGGAATAGGCGTTCCCGACGTAATGTCGTTCGCTCTTTCCGACGACGGCGAAGAGTTTGTCGATATGGGCGAATTCGAAGGCATCGCTCAGAGCAGCGAAGCATACTGGATCAGCCTTGATTTCGCAAAAGCATACACCGCGCGTTATGCAAAACTGAGCGCTGAATTCAAAGGCGCGTTCATATTCCTCAACGAGATCGAAGTTTATCAGGATACCGCTGAAGCCACCAATGAACTTCCCTCCGCAAAGGTCGCCCTTACCTGGGACAAGACCCTCAAACTCAACGACAAGATCAACGACAAGACCGGCGAAGTCGAACTTGACGGCAGCGGTCAGCCCATCAAAGAAGCAGAATACGGCACCGCTCTCGGCTATGAATTCGCCATTCAGTCAGTTAACGGCAAAATCGGCGGCGAAGACGGCACCGTCATCACCGGCGAAGAAGCGTTCGGCAAATGCAACCCCGACTGGGCTATCGTTGTAGTCCTTAAAAAAGTCGATGATAAATTCGAAGTAGTCAAAGTTGTTCCTACTCCCGGTTCGGCTGCAGGCGCAAACGTTGAATGGACCGACGATACCGTCGTTATGGTCATCCACTCCGCTTCTTCGGTTTATGAAGACACAAAATACACCAACTGGCAGGGTAAAGTCGTTGCTCTCGCACTTCAGCCGGGCGACATCATTTCCTTCACCGGTATCGACCTCACGGAAGGCACCGCTTCCGACGCGAAAGCTACCGTCGAAAGCGTTGCAAATCCTGTTTACGGTTCCGGCAAAGAAGTTATCGTCGAGACCATCACCGTTGACGGCAACCTCAACGACACCGGCTGGGATCCCGAAAAATGGGTACAGGTAGTTCCCGGCACCAACGGCGGCTGGCAGGGATCCGAACCCGAAGGCGACAAGATCGGCTTCTCTTATCAGATCCGCACCGACGACAACAACCTTTACGTCGCGGTCAAAACCAATTTCGCTCTTACCAAAGCTCCCGCCGGCTCGGTAGGCAACGGCAACAGCACCAACCTCCGCGTATGGCTCAAAACCGACAGCGATCAGACCGTTTACACTCACTTCTTCGATTCCTATATCAAAGACGACGGTACTCAGGGAACTCGCGCGGCTGTCAATTATCCGACTCCGGAAAAAGCCAACAACCCGACCGACAACGACGAATCCGGTTATAAAACCGTTATGGCTGCCGACACCGATGGCAACGCAGTTGCCGAAATGTCGATTCCTCTTGATGAAGTCGGCGCAGGCGAATCCTTCCTTATGTACGTGACCGTTTCCAACAAAGCCGAAAACAGCGCAAACCAGTGCCTGTTCGCTCCCGCACTCGGCAATATTGAGGGCGTGCAGAAACACATTGCAAGCGCATGGTCCGAAGCTGACGGCAACGTCGGCCTCGAAATCACGGTTGCCGATCTCGCTCTCGGTGAAAGAGAAGAAGGCGGCGACGAACCCGAACCTCAGGGCCCGACATATGAAGACCTTGTAAAAGAAGCAATGGGTCAGGCAAACGAAGGCGCAAAATTCGCGCTTGAACTGAGCGCCGACAAAGAAGAATACAAAGCCGGCGACAAGATCACCGTGACGGTAAAAGCAAAAGATATCACCGTAACCGACGGACTCACGGTAGTCAGATTCAACCTCACCTACGATAACGAAAAACTCGAATTCGTGGTAGATGAAGAAAAAGACTACGACAGTCAAGGCGCGCTGCTTCTGAAGGCGAAAGCACCCGGCGAAGGCATCTGGGAATCGCTCAGCAGCATCAAAGACAACGGCGTTATCGAGATCAGCTACGCCTCCTCGGATCCCAAAGCCGCGGCCAAAGCGGACGGCGACCTTGAATTCACGTTTGAATTCACCGTAAAAGCCGACGCGAAAGGCGACGTAGGCGTATGGGTCCCGCACGAAAGCGTAGTTGGATACGATTCCGACGTAAGCAGAGTAAAGGGCAACGGTGACTATGTAGTCGTAGCCGAAGCACCCATAGACAACCCCGATGATCCCAAACCTCCGAAGCCCGGCGACGTAAGCGTAAGCCTTGTCGTTCTCGCTATCGTAGCACTCGTTGCAGTAGCAGGCTCCGCCGTGGTTATCAAAACCCGCAGATAAGTAAGCTCTTATCCTAAAGCTTAAAACCTAAACAAAACAGCTCCCGCGCTTTGCAGCGCGGGAGTTGTTTTTATTGAGCGGCAAACAATACACCGTCAGATAATGTTCTTTATTTCTTCTAACGAACGGACGGTGCGGTCGGGTACTATTCCGCCGCAAACTCCTTTGCCGGAATAATCGAACCAGCAGTTTGCCAATCCGTAATCCAGCGCGCCCGAAATGTCGGCTTGCAGCGAATCGCCGATAAGCATCACTTCGCTTTTTTCGATCCGCGGCAGGCGTGCGAAACATCCGTCGAAAAATTCTTTTGAAGGTTTGGAATATCCGATGAGTTCCGAGGTAAATACGCGGTCGATATAACCGATCAGCCCGGCGATCGTAAGACGGTGTTCCTGCTGTTCCTGCCCGCCGTTGCTCGCCGCACAGACGGTGTATTTTTCGTGCAGGTATTTTAAAAGCTGTTCGGCATAAGGGATTTTTTCGGCGCTTTCCCAAAGGTTTGCCGAAAAACCGTCCTCGAAAAGCACGCCGTCGAAATCTATCCCGAGAACGCCGAATATCTTGTTCCAGCGCACAAGCCGCAGCCCTTCACGGGTGAGTTTGCCCAGTTCGATCTGCGCCCAAAGCGAACCGTTTATTGTGTCGAACACCTCAAAAACGCGGTCGCTGTATTCAAGTCCGTGCTGTTCCATCGTTTTTTGCATCGCTTTTTTCGCGCAGGCGCCGAAATCGAGCAAAGTATTATCTATGTCGATAAAAACGGCTTTGATCATC
>CAMZED010000095.1 GCA_947305675.1 uncultured Clostridia bacterium
GGTTGACGGTTATCGAAGTGAAGTGCAGGATCCCGTCGCTCCCGGGACGGCTGAGATGCCCTCCGCTTGGTTCTGTCGCAAGGATAATGTTGTTTTCGACGTCGGAACGGCTGTCATAAGTGACGGAATCGATAACGAACTTTGCGCCGTAAGAACCGTTGCGCAGGTTGGATTCGAGCTGGGAAGTATATATTTCGCCTTTGATTTCCGGATAAGCCGCCTCCGGCGCTTCAGGCACGGTCGTGATCGTTCTGTATGCGTTAAGTCCCAATATAACGCCCATAACTCCGGCGACAATAAGAAAAGCAAACGTGACGCCGAAAATTATCGGGAACATCGACCTGCTGGTCTTCTTCTTTTTCCTGACCGGCTTTTTGCCGCGGTTGGCGGCTTTTTCCGGCTCGCCGCGTTCGCGGCGTTTATGCCCGAGCGATTCGGCGATCTCTTCGTCGTCATACGGTTCTATTTCGGTGGTGTCGATCATATCGATCGAAACAACGCTTCCCGTACCGACGGGGCTTTCATCGGCGCCGCCCGCCGACATCGAGAATATAACGTCGGGATTGCGAAGCACCCATTCGATCGCTTTTGTCATGGAATGCGCGGAGGTGAAACGTTCCGCGGGGGATTTTTCCATCGCCTTAAGAATTATCTGCGAAACGCCGACCGGGATCGAAATATCTATATCCCGGGGGTTGACAGGTTCGTCGTTGACCTGCATCATCGCTACTTCCATAGGAGAATCGGCAATAAACGGAAGCGTTCCGGTAACGGCCTCGTAAAGCATAACGCCTACCGAATAAATATCGGAATAATAATCGGTCTCTTTGCCGCACGCCTGCTCGGGCGAGATGTAATAAACCGTCCCGATCGCTTTTTCGCCCTTTTCCTGAACTTCGGCGTTGGGCAGTTTTGCGATCCCGAAATCGGTCACCTTGATATCTCCGTTACGCATCAAAATAACGTTCTGCGGTTTAATATCGCGGTGAACGATCCCTTTGCTGTGGGCGTGTTCCAGGGCGCGAAGGATCTGAAGCGTGTAAATACAGGCTTCCTTCCAGCCGATAGCGCCCTTGTTGTCGAGATATTCGCGCAGGGTTATACCGTCGAGGTATTCCATAACGATATATTTTATATCGGGGTAGATCGCAACGTCATAAACGCTTACAATGTTCTTGTTATTAAGCATTGCGACCGCTTTGGATTCGTCGATAAAGCGCGCTTCGGCGTGTTCGTCGCCGTTATACTCGTCGTTAAGTATTTTAATAGCGACAATACGGTTCATCACAAGATCCTGCGCTTTAAGCACGCAAGCCATACCGCCCACTCCGACAAGCTCAAGTATCTTATACCTGTTGTCAAGAACTTTTCCGACAAAACCTTCGTA
Organism: uncultured Clostridia bacterium; assembly: GCA_947305675.1. Classification (GTDB taxonomy): domain Bacteria; phylum Bacillota; class Clostridia; order Oscillospirales; family CAG-382; genus Coliplasma. The sequence goes on from CAMZED010000095.1 coordinate 1,388, forward strand.
TTTATTCATAATGCTTTCCTTTCGTCCGTCCGTTTTTCAAAAAGAACGCGGCAAAGTTTATTCGTTTTCAAGCAGGACGGCGGTGATGTTATCGCTTCCGCCGTTTGCGTTGGCTCGGTCTATAAGCAACTGTATTCTCGATTTAAGCGAGCTCATCTTTCCGTTGCCGCGCGGCGTTCCGCGGACGGTATCGGCTATCTCGCTTTCCGAAACGTGATTCGTAAGCCCGTCGGTGCAAAGCAAAACGCGTCTGAAGCCGTTGATTTCAAAAATATCACCTTCGACGCTGTCGTTGACTCCCACTGCGCGAAGAATTATGTTTTTGTTCGGGTGAAGCGCCGCTTGCTCGGCGGTGATTTCGCCTTTGTCAATAAGAAACTGCACGAACGAGTGATCTTTTGTGACCTGACGGAATTCGTTTCCGTCGTCGGCGTACACCCTGCTGTCACCGACGTTTATCGCAAAACAGCCGGCTGTGCAGACGAGCACTGCGACAAGCGTCGTTCCCATTCCGTCGAGATCCTCGTCGGAAATGGATTTGAAATACACTTCGTCATTCGCAGTGCGAAGCGCTCCGCTCAAAAGCTCTTTAACTTCGTCTTTGCTCATCGAGTCAAGAATCCCGCTTTCGGCGGATTTTTTGATTACGGAAGCAAAAGTTTTCACCGCAAGCCCGCTTGCCACGTTCCCGCCTTTCGCTCCTCCCATCCCGTCGCAGACGATGGCGCACAGGAAGTTCCCGCGTGAGATAACGGCATAACTGTCTTGATTATTGCGGCGCTTGGCGCCGATATCGGTTTTTCCGAAATACTTCATCATGCCGTTCCTCCGATTAATTGATTGCGTTTTTATCCTCGGCGCGCAGCTGCCCGCAGGAAGCGTTTATATCCGCGCCGAGATGCCGGCGCACCGTTACATTTATTTTATATTTTTCGGCGGTTTCTGTAAATAGTTTGATCGCATTTTTTTCGCTGCGTACAAAACTTTTTTCTTTTATCGGGTTTACAGGTATAAGGTTAAGGTGACAAAGCATTCCCGAAAGCAGCTTTCCCACTTCGGCGGCGTCGGAAGGGGAATCGTTCACTCCCGAAATAAGCGAATATTCGAACGATATCCTTCTGCCGGTCTTTGCAATATATCTTTTGCAAGCGGCGATCAGTTCAGCGACGGAATACTTGTTTGCAACCGGCATTATTTGTCGGCGTTTTTCGTCGTTCGGCGCGTGAAGCGAAACCGAAAGCGTTACAGGCAGCCCCTCGTCGGCGAGCTTATCCATTTTTTCGACAAGTCCGCAGGTCGAAAGCGAAATATGTCTTAAACCGATATTCAGACCGTTTTCGAGATTGGCGAGTTTTAAAAACCTTATAACGTTGTCGTAATTGTCGAGCGGTTCTCCCATGCCCATCAGCACAACGTTGGATACCCATTCGCCCAGATCTTTTTCGGCGGTAATTATCTTCAAAAGCATCTCGGAAGCGGAAAGTGGCCGAACCAGTCCGGCTTTGGTACTGGCACAGAAAGCGCAGCCCATCCGGCAGCCGACCTGCGTCGAAATGCACATCGTGTTGCCGTGCTTATAACGCATAAAAACGCTTTCGACAGTTTCTCCGTCATAAAGTTCATAAAGATATTTTACCGTTCCGTCGATCTTCGAAACAAGTTTGCGCTTTACGGCGGCGGTTTTGATTATTGCGTTCTCTTCGAGCAGCGCGCGGAATCTTTCGGGCAGGGAAGTCATCGCGTAAAAACTGTCGGCTCCTTTATAAAGCCCTTCAAATATTTGCTTTCCGCGGTAAGAGGGCTGCCCGAGCGAAACCGCCAGCTCGCTGAGTTCCGTCGGGAACATCGAAAGCACGTCTGCCTTCATAAATCTATTTCTCCCGTATTATTTTTGCGGTATAAAACCCCTCGTTACGGTTTTTGCCGGGCAGGGTAAGAACTTCGCCACAGAGCGAAAACCCTTTGTTTTCGTCGAGAAAAGCCTCCACTGCGGCGCTGTTTTCCTCGCGATTGATCGAGCAGGTCGAATAAACCATCACTCCTCCGGTCTTTAAATAAAGTGAAGCGGCTTTGATTATCGCTCTCTGCGTGGCGTAAAGCCCCGCAAAATCCGAAGGATCTTTATATTTTATCTCCGGCTTCGAAGCCATTTCGCCGGTGCCGCTGCAGGGCACGTCACAAATCACTCTGTCGGCTTTGTTTATAAGATCGTTTTTTGTAAATCTTGCGTCGTAAACCGAGGGATAAATGCATTTTATGCCGAGCGTGTTGGCGCTTTTAACAATAAGCGGCAGTTTCTTTTGATGCAGATCAAACGAATATATTCTTCCGATCCCGCGCATATCTATCGCGGCACCGAGACTTTTTCCGCCCGGGCAGGCGCAGACGTCAACGACGGTTTCACCCTCGCGCGCGCCGAGCGTTTCCACCGCGCGCTGCGAACCTTCGCCCTGGATGAAATATAACCCTTTTTCAAGATTATTGACCGCGAGCGAATGATCCGAAGTCTTAACGCATCTATCGCTTATCGCTTCTCCCTGCAGCAGCGCGGCGACTTCTTCCGCGTCAGTCAAAAGTGTGTTGACTCTGACAAAGCAATCGCTCTTTCCGAACAGCGCCGAGCAGATTTCCCCGATGCATCCGGGGTATTGCGATCCGAGCAGATCGTAAAGATCTTTGTTCATGGAAGAAACGATATGTCCTCCGGCGGATTCGACCTCGCGCATTAAAGACTCTTTGTTTCTTGCGGTGTTGCGAAGCACGGCGTTGGCAAACCCGGCACCGCTTTTTCCGAAGAATTTCGCGGCTATTTCGACAGTTTCGTTGCAGGAAGCACTGTCAGGTACGCGGTCCATATACATTATCTGATAAACGCCGTTCATCAAAAGAATGAAAAGCGATCCGTCGGTTTTGCTCTTTACGAATTTATTCAGTATGAATTCCAGCGTCAGCTTGCGCTCAAGCGTGCCCAACGCGATTCGTTCGGCAAACGATCTGTCGAGCGGCGAAAGCCCCGGGTCAGCCTTTACAAGGTTGGAATAAGCGCCTCCGAGCATCCGCTTGGTAAGTTCAAACGCGGCGATCCTTGCTTTATCAGCCATTTACGGTTTTACCTTTTTCTAATCTGTGCCCTCTTAAAAAACTTGCCGCGTCGGTGACGCTTTTTCCTTCGGGGCAGAGCGATTTTATTATTATACTGCCTTCGCCGCAGGCGATCTCGATGCCTTTTTCAAACGAAATTATCTCGCCCGGGGTCCCCGATCCGTCCGAAAGTTCGGCTTTTTTAACCTTTATCCTCTTGCCGTCAAGCAAAAAATACGGCCCGGGGAAGGGCAGAAGCCCGCGGATCCTGTTATATATTTCTTTCCCGCTCCGGGAAAAATCGATAAAACAGTCCTCGCCCGTGATCTTCTGCGCGTATGTGGCGGCGGAACTGTCCTGCTTTTCCCGCGGGATGGGTTCGCCCCTGCCGCACAGATCGAGAAATTCCGTAAGCAGTTCGTAACCCGCCGTCGCGAGCATATCGTGGTAACGCCCCGCGTCGCAATCGAAAGGTATTTCGACTTCGCGCTTCGAAATGATGTCTCCGGTATCCATCCCGGAGTCCATATACATCAAGGTGACTCCGCCTTTTTCGTCGCCGTTCATTACCGCGCGGTTTATCGGAGCCGCTCCGCGCCATTGCGGCAAAAGCGAGGCGTGAACGTTCACACAACCCATCGGAGGTATGTCAAGCACCGCCTGCGGAAGTATCTTACCGTATGCGGTAACAATAAATATGTCGGCGTTGACGCTTTTTAATTTTTCGATAACTTCGCCGTCTTTTAACGTCTTGGGCGTAATGACTTCACTGCCGTGTTCAAGCGCGAAAGTCTTTACTTCCGAAGGAGTCATAACGTATCCGCGCCCCTTGGGTTTATCCGGCTGGCTTACGACCAGAACGACCTCATCGCCGTGGTCATAGATCGCTTTAAGCGATGAAACGGCGAATTCGGGAGTCCCCATAAATACCGCTCTCATGCTTCCTCCAACTCATCCGGGGTATATGTTTCGATCGCTTTGTCGATATAAAGGATCCCGTCAAGATGGTCGATTTCGTGGCAGAAGCACCTTGCCAGCAG
>CAMZED010000096.1 GCA_947305675.1 uncultured Clostridia bacterium
ATACGTGCGTTGCTCGGGAACCTGCCTTAAAACCAACGCGAATTATAATTTCAACGATACTCACGATTGCCGCATTGCTTATCTCGCGCCGGGACACGGGTCTAAAAAATGCCCGTTCGGCTGCTGCGGGTTCGGCACTTGTGCCTCTGTATGCCCTTACGACGCAATAAGGATAGTGGACGGCCTTGCGGTCGTCGATCCCGAAAAATGCCGTGCCTGCGGCAAATGCGTCGCCGCCTGCCCGAATCATCTTATCGAGATAATCGACAACGACGTGAAATACGTCGTCCGCTGTTCTTCCCACAACAGGGGCAAGGAAGTCAAGATCGCCTGCTCCGACGGATGCATCGGCTGCGGGATGTGTATGCGCGTCTGCGAGACCGGCGCGATCGAAGTCGTGAACAATCTTGCGAAAATCGATCAGAGCAAATGCATCGGCTGCGGCAAATGCGCCGAAAAGTGTCCTTCGAAGATCATCATTAAGCGCAGCTGAATCGCCGCTTTGAGGTGGAATATGAGAAAGTTTTTGTCGATATGTCTGTGTATGGCGATGGTACTGCCGGTTTATTCCTGCACAAACCCCGAAAAAAGGTATTCAGCCTCCTATACCGACGTTTTCGACACCGTCGTCGATTTTACCGCCTACTGTTCGACCGAAAGCGAGTTCAGAACCGTTTCGGAATCGGTACACGCGGAACTTGTCCGGCTTCATCGCCTGTTCGATATTTATAACGAATATCCGGGCGTTCCGAACGCCGCTTATATAAACCGCGCGGCGGGCGGGACCGCCGTCGAGACCGAGCCCGAACTGACCGAACTTATAAAAACGGGGAAGTCTTTCTTTGCCGAGACGGGCGGAAGGCTCAATTTCGCCCTCGGCAGCCTGCTTTCGGTATGGCACTTTTACCGTGCCGAAGGTACGCGCGTGCCCGCTTTTGAAGAATTGTCCGAATCGGCAAAGCACACCGATCCCGACAAGGTGATCGTCGACGGGAACACGGTCGCTTTTTCCGATCCGCTTATAAAACTCGATTTCGGCGCTTTCGCAAAAGGCTATGCCGCCGCCGCCGCGGCGGAAACGGCGAAAAAACTCGGGATTTCCGATTTTGCGCTGAACCTCGGCGGCAATGTCGTCGTTTCGGGAACCAAAAACGGCGAAAAATGGAACATCGGCGTTCAGGATCCCGAAGGCGGCATCCTGACGACTTTGCACGTTTCCGGCGTTTCGGTCGTCACAAGCGGCGATTATCAAAGATATTACGAAGTCGACGGCGTAAGATACCACCATATCATCGATTCGGAAACTCTTTATCCCTGCGGGTTTTACCGCTCGGTAACTGTCGTCTGTGCCGATAACAGCGTCGCCGACGCGCTTTCGACCGCGCTGTTCTGCCTGGATATCGAATCGGGCAGGGAACTTGCCCGTAAGTATTCGGCGGAGGCGCTGTGGATCCTGCCTTCCGGCGAAACCGTAAGGACGGGAGGTTTTGCCGACTATGAATAAAAAAACATTGCGCGATATAATTCTTGTCGCCGTGATCGTTGTTACCGCGGCTTCGGCTCTGGCGGTGATAAACTCCTCAAGCCGCCCCGGGACCGAGTTCGAGATCCTTGTCGGCGGCGAGCTTTTCGGCACCTACCGGCTCGACCGTGACGCGGTGATAACCGTGGGAGATCTTTGCGTCGCCGAAGTAAAGGGCGGGGAAGTGTTTATGCGCTCTTCGACCTGCGCCAACCAAACCTGCGTTCACCACCGTCCGATCAGTTCCGCCGGGGACCCGATCGTCTGTCTGCCCAACTCCGTGACCGTAAGGATAAAAGGCGGCTCGGAAACCGATTATGTCGTATGACATATTAACATAATATGAAAAAAACCGAGAAGATCGCTTTCACCGGAATTTTCACGGCGTTGGCGTTCGCTTTGAGTTATATAGAATATCTTATCCCGTTTGACGCGATAGGCGTCCCCGGAGTCAAATTGGGGCTGGCAAATCTTGCGGTGATGGCGGCGCTTTATCTGTTCGGCTTTTTCAGTGCGGCGGCGGTATCACTTGTAAGGATATTGCTTTCCTGGCTTATATTCGGCAACTTCACCGCGTTTGCTTACAGCCTTATCGGCGGGGTGCTCAGCCTTGCGGCAATGTATCTGCTGAAAAAAATCGACCTGTTTGGCGAGATCGGCGTAAGCGTTTCGGGCGCTGTCGCCCACAATGCCGGACAACTCGCCGCCGCGTGGCTGTTGACTTCGACTCCCGGCGTATGGTATTATCTCCCCGTGCTTGCGATCGCCGCGGCGGTGACGGGAACGCTTAACGGCTTGCTGTTGAAGATCGCGTTGCCGCGCGTTAAAAAGATTATAAATTGAGGAGATCACAAATGAAAAAGGCAATCAGGATTCTTTGCATCGTTCTCGCGTCGTTGATTCTTATCGTCGGCGCTTACGTGGCGTATGTGTTCATAGCGTATCACCGAATCGGCGATCTTGCTGTGACGCCTCAGAATACCGAAGGCGCGCCACCTATATCGCTCGGCAAAGAATATAAGATCATGTCCTATAACATCGGCTTCGGCGCATATGAATCCGATTACGGGTTTTTTATGGACGGCGGCAAGGAATCGTGGGCGTGGTCGGAAGAACGCCTCGACAAGAACCTTAAAAATATCGGCTCGCTGCTTTCAAGCGAGAACGCCGACTTGTACCTTGTTCAGGAAGTCGATATCGATTCGACAAGAAGCTATTACGTCGACGAGAGGGAATATCTCACTTCGGCGCTCCCCGGCTGCGGCAGCACCTTTGCGCAGAATTACGATTCACCGTTCCTGTTTTATCCGCTGACTCAGCCTCACGGCGCTTCAAGATCGGGATTAATGACTTTTTCGCGGTTTGCCGTCGCTTCCTGCGACAGGGTGGAACTTCCCATAGAGACCGGTCTGACGAAACTGCTCGACCTCGACCGCTGCTATTCCAAAAACCGCATACCGACTGAAAACGGAAAGGAACTTGTGCTTTACAACTTCCACCTGTCCGCCTACACTTCCGACGGCGCCATCGTCACCGAACAGCTCAAAGTGCTTCTGGAAGACGTTGAATCCGAGTATCAAAAAGGCAATTACTGCATCGCGGGCGGCGATTTCAACAAGGATATCCTCGGCGATTCATCCGTTTATTTCGGCATCTCCGACATCGAATACACCTGGGCGCAGCCCATTCCCGAGGGGGTCCTGGACGGATACCACGTTTCGCTTGTCGCCCCGCTCAACAGATCCGATCCGATCCCTTCCTGCCGCAACGCCGATTCGGCTTATCACCCGGGGCAATACGTGCTTACCATCGACGGATTCATCGTCTCGGATAACGTAAATGTAATAAACTCAGCCGTAATGGACACCAAGTTCGCGTTTTCCGACCACAATCCGGTAAAGATGACTTTCGGGCTTGAACTAACAGCAGAGTGATATTTAATAAAAAAATACAACACTTACCGATAAAAATCCGTTTTCATTGTTCGCTGTGACGATTGACTTGTCAAAAGTTCTATGTTATAATGCTAAACGAAAGAAATTGAAAGGGGTTTGCTCTGAATATGAAAGCAATCGATTTGACCAAATACGGAATTACCGGCGCGACCGAGATCGTCCACAATCCTTCGTATGAACAGCTGTTCAACGACGAGATGGATCCTTCTCTCGAAGGTTTTGACAAAGGCGTTCTTACCGAACTCGGCGCCGTTAACGTTATGACCGGCATCTATACCGGTCGTTCCCCCAACGATAAATACATTGTCATGGACGAGAACTCCAAGGACACCGTCTGGTGGACCACCGAAGGTTACAAGAACGACAACCATCCCATGACTCAGGAAGCCTGGGAAGAAGTCAGAAAACTTGCCAAAGATCAGCTTTGCAACAAAAAACTTTACGTTGTCGACGCTTTCTGCGGCGCAAACAAAGATACCCGTATGGCTATCCGCTTTATAATGGAAGTTGCATGGCAAGCTCACTTTGTGACCAATATGTTCATCAAGCCGACCGCCGAAGAACTCGAAAACTTCGAACCGGATTTTGTAGTTTACACCGCTTCCAAAGCAAAATGCACCAACTATAAAGAACTCGGGCTTAATTCCGAAACAGTCGTTGCCTTCAACGTTACCAGCCGCGAACAGGTTATTATCAACACCTGGTACGGCGGCGAGATGAAAAAAGGTATGTTCTCTATGATGAACTACTATCTCCCGCTCAAAGGTATCGCCGCAATGCACTGCTCCGCCAATACCGATATGAAGGGTGAAAATACAGCAATCTTCTTCGGTCTTTCCGGCACCGGCAAAACCACTCTTTCCACCGATCCCAAACGTCTCCTTATCGGCGACGATGAACACGGCTGGGACGACAACGGCGTCTTCAACTTCGAGGGCGGCTGCTATGCAAAGGTCATCAACCTCGACAAAGAATCCGAACCGGATATCTATAACGCCATCAAACGCAACGCACTCCTCGAAAACGTCACCGTCGACGGCGAAGGCAAGATCGATTTCGCCGACAAGAGCGTTACCGAAAACACCCGCGTTTCCTATCCGATCGAGCACATCGAAAAGATCGTCAAGAACGTCAATCCCGTTTCCGCCGGCCCCGACGCGAAGAACGTCATCTTCCTTTCCGCCGACGCGTTCGGAGTTCTTCCCCCTGTTTCGATCCTCACCCCGGAACAGACAAAATATTACTTCCTTTCCGGCTTCACCGCCAAACTTGCGGGTACCGAGCGCGGTATCACCGAACCGACTCCCACCTTCTCGGCTTGCTTCGGCCAGGCGTTCCTTGAACTCCATCCGACAAAATACGCCGAAGAACTCGTCCGCAAGATGGAAAAGAGCGGTGCCAAGGCTTATCTCGTAAACACCGGCTGGAACGGAACCGGCAAACGTATCTCGATCAAAGACACACGCGGAATTATCGACGCTATCCTCAACGGCGATATCCTCGGTGCTCCCACCAAAAAGATACCTTATTTCAACTTTGAAGTACCGACCGAACTCAACGGCGTCGATACCGGTATCCTTGACCCGCGCGACACTTATGCCGATCCTTCGGTTTGGGAAGAAAAAGCCAAAGACCTCGCCGGCCGCTTCATTAAGAACTTCGTCAAATACGAAAGCAACGAAGCGGGCAAAGCGCTCGTCGCAGCCGGTCCTCAGCTCGACTGATAAACCTTATAATCAAAAAAGCCTTCTGAAAAGAAGGCTTTTTGTTATTGGTTCTTTTGTTAAGAAGTCGCTTTCCGCGACCTGATTGCGACAACGGCTTTTTGCCAAAGGATATAAAGGCCTATAAAAGCCGCGTCGAGCGAGACGTAAACCGCGATCATTATCAGCGGGGTGACCCACGGCAGACCCGATTCGATCAGCTTGTCGGATATACCGCCCGACCCCATGAGAACGCCCATGGTTATGAAGAAG
>CAMZED010000097.1 GCA_947305675.1 uncultured Clostridia bacterium
GATCTCTTCTTTTGCGTCGCTCCACGGTGTATCGGTCCCGAAAAAAACAAGGTTCGGATCGTGGCGGCACAATATCTTCAAAATAAGATCTCTTTCTCCGGCGCGGGTCGACGAGAGGGAAGTGTCGATCATTATTTCAGTCCCGGCAAGTACTTCCAAAACCTCTTCCGCGTTCCCGGCGCCGCCGCAATGCGCGGCGATAAGCATAAGCCCGGGGCGCCTTTTCTTTACAGCCGCAAGCATCTTCGCGTCGGCGTGCATATGCCCGTGCGATACCGGATCAAACCCCGCGTGCGTGACGACAAACATCCTTCGCTCTTCGGCAAGCGCAAATATGTTGTCGAACCTTTCATCGGTAATATCTATCCCCACATAATCCGGGTGGATCTTTATTCCTTTTATGCCCGCCGCGGAAAGCCTGTCGAGTTCGGAAATGGTATTCGGGCTGTCGGGGTGGACCGACCCCGCCGGGATAAGGATATTGCCGTTTTGCAGCAGCGAGATCGCAAAATCGTTAACGCTGTGTTCCTGATGCGCGTTCGTGGCGATATTGCAGACCAGCGCGCGGCTTATTCCGGCGGAGACGAGTTTTTCCGCGGTATCATTCACCGTTAATTCGGTGTGAGGGAGAATGCCGAACTTCGCGGCGTTTTTCGCAAGTACTTCTTTCGCCCGAGGAGCGATCCTGTCCGGAAAGCAGTGCACGTGCATATCTATTATTGGTGTCATCTCAAAACTCACCTACAATCAATTATACATTAACCGACAAATAAATGCAAGATATTTTGAATATTTATTCTCCCGTATGCATCAAAAAAGCCGCCGTTAATTCGGCGACTTGCGGTATGAAAAATATCTTGCACGGTCGAACGCGCTGATGACCGACGATTTCAGGTTTTCGCGCTTTTCGTCCCGTTCGATCGCTTTTATCGCGTTTACTCCGGCGTTCGCTGCCATAGGAAGTCCGCCCGGCATAGTCTGCCATTGGGTTGCGAGATACAGGTTTTTAACTCCCTTTACTGCGGACGGTACGGCGGAAGGTATAACGCCGGAAGTGAAGGCGAAACTCATATAGCTTCCGGTTTCGGCTCCGGTGTATCTTTTATAAGTCGCGGGTGTCCAAACGTCTATGCAATCGAGTTTTCCGGCAAGTTGGGGAAACGCCGCGCAAACCGCCGATTCGATATCAGCTTTCAACTCATGTTTGAAATTCCTGTATTCCCGCGGGCGGCCGTATAGCGTGATTATTCTTCTGCATTCGTCTTCAAGACAGAAATACATCGCCTGCAGCACCGGTTTTTCGCTGCCGCGGCCGCGTTTGAATTCACGCAATACCATATGATCCGCCTTGTATTTTTCCTTTAATTCTTGCGGGAGTCGAATGATATAATCCCCTTTGAAAGGGATCCGGCAATCGCAGGAAAAAGCGCAATGACAGCTCGAAAATCTCATTAGTCTTTTGTCGGAATATCGCTTTTTCAACGCCGTAGGCATATATTTTTCATCGACAAGCGTTCCGAAAGTTACACCCGCGTCGCAAGCTGCGATTATCTTATCCGCCGCGACTGTCCTTCCGTTTTCCAGCGTTACCGAAAGAGCTGTTCCGTTTTTAACGTTTATTTTTGCCGCTTTTGCCCCCAAAACCAGCTTGCCGCCGAGCAGGACGAACCTTTCGGCTATTTTTTTTGCAACCGAAAGCGAATCGTCGTGCGGGAGATCACCGTTGCCGGAGGTGAAAGTGGCAAAAACCGACAAAAGTGCCAGCGCGCCGAATTTCCCGGTGAGGATAGAGCAAATAAATCCGCGGATCGCCGGGGAAGCGAAACGGTTTGCAAGATCGGAACATTTCATCCCGTAATATTTCAAAAGCCGCGGGACCGCTTTTGCTTTTTCAGCCGCGGTGCTTTTGCGGTCGTTGCTTTCACCGCCGATACCCAACATTGCTTTCATCGCTTTTATATCGCGTATGAATCTGCCGATCTCTTTCTTGTCGCCCGGCGCGGCCGCCGAAAGATCCGATTCAAGCAAATCGATATCACGCCACAGGGTAAGTTCGGTATTTCCATGGCGGTAGGTATAAAGTCTGTCGGTAGCAACCGTGCCTTTTTCGTCGATCATACCCGTCGTTTTCCATATCCCGTAAGTGTCGCTTACCGGGTTTGTCCCGGTAAGCCAATGCAGGCAGTTGTCGATCCTGCAGCCTTTCCGGTCCCATCCGGTAAGATTTCCGCCGGGCGTTCCGTGCGCTTCGATCACCACCGCTTCGTGCCCCGAAAGAAGCGCGTATATGCCAGAAGTAAGTCCGGCGACCCCTCCGCCTATAATTACTGTTTTCGACATTCAGATATCTCCTTTTGTTTCTGCTGTTGTCGTTTGAATTATTATTCCCGTAATCAAGGCGAATAAAACGGCGGATAACAAAAAGAATCTTTTATTTTTCAGCGCCTTTCAGCGCCGATTTTAATTTTTGCTCTTGAAAACCGCGGTCGGAGTGATATAATCTTCAGCGTGGACTGTAAGAAATGCGCGGTTGCACCAATATTTTGATAAAACGGGGAGGTTGTAATTATGCTTGAAATCGCCGAGGGATTATTGATACCGTTTATCGGCACCGCGTTGGGATCGGCGTGCGTTTTCTTTATGAAAAAGTCGCTCGGCCGCGGAGTCGAAAGAGCGCTTACCGGTTTTGCCGCCGGAGTTATGGTCGCGGCTTCGATATGGAGCCTGCTGGTCCCGGCAATGGAGCAGGCTTCCCATATGGGCAAGTTCGCCTTCATTCCCGCGGCGGCGGGGTTCTGGCTCGGCATACTGTTTCTGCTGCTGCTCGACCACGTAATCCCCCACCTGCATCTTTACGCTTCGAAAGCCGAAGGCCCCAAGAGTAAAGCCGCAAAAACCACAATGATGGTACTTGCGGTGACTTTGCACAACATTCCCGAGGGAATGGCTGTCGGAGTAGTTTACGCCGGGCTGGTCTCCGGCACTGCCGAGATAACCGCCGGCGGGGCTCTGGCGCTTGCGCTGGGGATCGCAATACAAAATTTCCCCGAAGGCGCGATAATATCGATGCCGCTTCACGCCGAGGGAAAAACAAAATTCAAATCGTTTCTCGGCGGAGCGCTTTCCGGCGCCGTTGAACCTATCGCAGCCGCGCTGACCGTCGTCGCCGCCGGGTTCATCGTACCTGCGATGCCTTATCTGCTTTCGTTCGCCGCCGGGGCGATGATATACGTCGTCGTTGAAGAACTCATTCCCGAAATGGCCGCCGGCGAGCATTCACATGTAGGTGTGCTTGCTTTTGCGATCGGGTTTTCTCTTATGATGGCGCTCGACGTCGCTTTGGGATAACTTTTGTTAAACAGAAAAACCCCCTTTAAATCGGCTGATGTTCACCGACTTAAAGGGGTTTTTGTTTTGTTTTAATCGCGTATAGACCGGCGCTCTTTAATACCTGAATAAACGTATCCGCTTGCTTTTACAGCTTTTTTTACGGCTTTTTCGTCAAACTTTCCGCTTGTTTCAACAACGGCGGAGCCGCTTTCGTGATCTGCTTCGCAGGAAGAAATAAAATCAAGCGATTCAAGTGCCTTTTTCACCGTCGATTCGCAATGCCCGCACATCATACCGCCGACATTAAGGGTGATCTTTTCCGCCGCGCCCGCGTAATGCTTTGCCGAGCATTTGCGTATTGGTTTATCGCGCGAAGGATCGCGTATCTTCAACAGGTTCAGCCTGAGTGCGTTGAGGCAAACCGTGACACTCGAAAGGCTCATCGCCGCCGCACCGTACATCGGGTCCATTTTCAAGCCGAAAAGCCCGGCGGCAAGAGGGATGCATATAAGGTTATAAAAGAACGCCCAGAACAGATTCTGCCTTACGTTGCGGAGCGTTCCCCGTCCGAGCCTTACACACGCGGCGACGTCCTCGAGATCGCTGTTCATAAGCACTATCGAAGCGCTGTCGACGGCGACGTCGGTCCCGGCTCCGATTGCAATTCCGACGTCGGCTCGCGTAAGCGCGGGCGCGTCGTTTATCCCGTCACCGACCATTGCGGTTTTCCCGCTTTTTTGATAGTTCCGAACGACGGATTCTTTTTCGTCAGGCAGAACGTTTGCGATCACTTCGTCGACTCCCGCCAGCTTACCGATAAACCTTGCGGTCCTTTCGTTATCTCCGGTGAGCATCACGATGTGTATTCCGAGTTTTTTAAGTTGTTTTATCGCCTTCGGAGAAGATTTTTTTATAACGTCGGCGACGGCGATCATACCCAGCAGTTTTCCGTCCGCCGCAAAATAGAGCGGAGTCTTGCCGTTTTCGGCAAGCTCTTCTCCGCGCTTGAAAAGCGCGCTGTCGGCATCGACCGATCCGGCAATGAATTTTCCGTTTCCGGCGATAAGCTCGGTATTTCCGAGCTTCGCGGTTATACCGCTTCCGGGCAGCGCTTTGAAATCGCTGATTTCACGCGCGGATATACCGCGGCTTTCGCATTCACTGACTATCGCTTTCGCAAGCGGATGCTCGCTCTTGGATTCAAGAGAAAAAGCCGTCTCGAACAGTTCGCGTTCCTCAACGCCTTCGGCGGTCGCAAAATCGGTTACCACCGGAGTTCCCTCGGTTATTGTGCCTGTCTTGTCGAGCACCGCCGTTTTGATTTTGCCGACAGTTTCAAGCGCCTCGCTGTTTTTTATCAGTATGCCGTTCTTCGCGCCCAATCCGTTGCCGACCATTATTGCTACCGGAGTTGCAAGCCCCAACGCGCAGGGACAGGAGATGACAAGCACGCAGATCCCGCGGGCGAGCGCTTCGCCCAAAGGAGCGCCGTATATCAGCCATCCTGCGATCACGGCGACCGCGATCCCCATTACCGCCGGGACGAACACGCCCGAAACCTTGTCGGCTATCCGGGCAATCGGCGCTTTCGTCGCCGCCGCGTCGGAGACCATTTGAATTATCCGGCTGAGCGTCGTATCGTCGCCGACTCGCGTCGCGCGGCATTTCATATAACCCGATAAGTTTATCGTGGCGGCGCTTACTCTGTCGCCTTCGGCTTTGTCGACCGGGACCGATTCGCCCGTCAGCGCCGATTCGTCGACTGCGCTCGAACCCTCGGTGACTATTCCGTCGACCGGGATCCCGTCGCCGGGCTTAACGGCGAAAATGTCGCCGGGGCGCACTTCTTCGACCCCGACCTCGGTCTCGACGCCGTCTTTTATCAGACGCGCGCGTTTGGGCTTAAGCTTTATAAGAGTTTTTAAGGCGTTTGTAGTTCTGCCTTTCGATATCGACTCCAAAAGCTTTCCGACGGTTATCAAAGCCGGGATCATCGCTGCCGATTCAAAATAAAGCTCGGTGTGATAGATCTCCATAAGGTCTGAATTCAAAGCGCCGCCGGTGATCATCCCGCACATTTTATAGAGC
>CAMZED010000098.1 GCA_947305675.1 uncultured Clostridia bacterium
GACATCATCGCCGCCGCGTCTCCCGCCGAGGATAACGTCATCCGTATGAAAAGCGAGGGCTCTCGCGAGGACGTGATCGATCTTTCCTCCGAGCGCGTATCTTACCGCCGGGGTTCGTCTTCGGCGCTCGTCGCCGGAGTTGCCGACTGGTTTGCAAAGAACGGATACCGGTTCGGCGGTTACCGTGCCTGCACCGCGAGCGACGTCATGTCCGGGTCCGGGCTTTCTTCCTCCGCCGCGTTCGAAGTAATGTGCGGACGGATCTTATCACAGTTTTACAACGGCGCGTCGGTCGCGCCGATGGATCTTGCAAAATCAGGTCAATACGCCGAAAACGAGTTTTTCGGCAAGCCCTGCGGATTGATGGACCAGGCGGCTTGCGCCAACGGAGGATGCCTTTGGATCGATTTCAGCGACCCCGAAAACATCGTTACCGAGCGCGTAAAGTTCGATCTTGAAAAGCACGGTTACAGGCTTTGCATCGTAAATACCGGGGGCAACCACGCCGATCTTACCGACGATTACGCTTCGGTCCCCGCCGAGATGAAGCAGGTCGCTTCGCTGCTCGGAAAAAGTTTTCTGCGCGAATGCGACGAATCGGATTTTGTCGGGCGTATCCCCGAATTGCGCCGCTCCGCGGGCGACAGGGCTGTCCTGCGCGCGCTGCATTTCTTCGCCGAGAACAAGCGCGTGAACGCCCAACTCGCCGCGCTTAAAAACGACGATTTCGCCGAATACCTCCGTCTGGTAAAAAGCTCGGGCGATTCTTCGTTCAAATTCCTTCAAAACGTATATACCAATTCCAACGTCAAAGAACAGGGCGTTTCGCTCGCTTTGGCGATCACCGAACGGTTCGGCGCGGTTTGCCGCGTTCACGGCGGCGGGTTCGCCGGGACGATCCAGGCATACGTACCCGCGGATAAAGCCTCGGACTATAAAGCCGCAGTTGAAAAGATTTTCGGCGAAAATGCCTGCCGCGTCACCAAAATAAGGCCTTACGGGGCTGTTACGCTGGGCGAACTTGAAAGGATTTGATAAGATGAAAAAATTCGTTTTGTTACTGCTTTCGTTATGTTTTATCTTTGCGCTTTGCGCCTGCACGGCGGAAGAGATCGATGACCCGTCCGAGCCGGAATCCGATACCGTAATAACCGTTCGCCGCCTGCATGCTATGGGCGGCGAGGCCTACAAGCCGGTGACGGGCAATATGGCGGATGATATCATTGCGCTTATTGATTCTTCTGCCCCGACCGGCCGGACAATGCCTGCTTTGAACGGGGCCGGCAGTGACGATGAAAACAATTTCGACAGTTTTTACGAGTTAGGTGTCGAATCATGGACTACCTGGGTGGAAGCCGACGGCAAGCTTTACCGCTTCAGCAAGGACTTTAAATACTGCGCAGAGGTCGAAACTCTGCTCGGAGAGGGACAAGAACTTGAATGTCCGCAAGAACTTGCCGGGTTGCTTGCGGATGCATGGAGTTATTGGCCGTATGATACCTATAAGGTCGCGGTCGGGCCGAATCACGCCCCGGAAGAGCCTGAACATCTTTATTCCGCCAGGAGCGCGGTCAAGGTCGAGATCAAATCGGTGAAAATAAAAGATGAATCCGCCGGGGAATACGACAGGGTCGGAATACTGACTTTCACTGTCGAATCGAAACAAGACGTCACGTTATACTGCAACCTGATCTGCAATCAAAGCGACGATAATCTCGGCAGCGAAAATTCGGTCAAACTTGAATTAAAAGCCGGTAAAAAGCAGGAGGCTTCGATAGAATTCGAGCCGTACGGCAACAGGTTCGTGCCGATGCTTTTCGTCGACAAAACAAAGGTAATAATAGATTTAGCGGAATAAAGGAAAAATCAATGCAAGCGAGATTTCTTACCCTTTTTTCTTCGTCGAAGGGGAACGCGGCATATATAAAATACGGCAGGGACGAGATACTTATCGACTGCGGAGTGTCCGCCGCGATGATCGAGCGCGCGCTTCGGTCGGTCGGGTCGTCACTGGCAAACATAAGCGCTCTGTTTATTACCCACGAGCACGGCGACCATATACGCGGATTACCCGTGATTTGCCGCAAAGTCGGTATGCCGGTGTTCGCTCCGGTCAACAGCTGCGCTTATCTCGAACCGAGCGTTGCAAACGCAAAATCAAGGCTGCATCCGCTTGTGTCGCTTCAGCCTGTTGAACTGTTCGATACCGTCGTCTGCCCGATAAAAACGCCTCACGATTCACTCGATTCCTGCGGGTTCAGGATAAAAGCGGGCGATGAAAAGCTCGGCTATTTCACCGATATCGGTCATTTGTCCGAAAACATTTTGCGCGGGCTGTCGGGCTGCCGCAGGGTGGTCATCGAGTCAAATCACGATATAGAAATGTTAAAACGCGGCAGCTATCCCGCCGCGTTAAAACGCCGCATCCTGGGCGAAAACGGGCATCTTTCGAACGACGCCTGCTCGAAATTGCTGCCTCACCTTGCCGAACACGGGACGGAATCGGTCGCGCTCGCCCATCTGAGCGAAGAGAACAACCGTCCGCTCGTGGCGCTCGCCGCCGCTTTTTCGGCGCTCGATTCCGCCGGGGTGCTTGCGCTTACCGCCGAACGCGAACCCGTCGCCGATATCTTCGGGCAGGACCCGGTGATTTCGCCCGCGGCGAGTATGAAGGTCCAGGTCGCGCCGACTTGCGGAGCGATAGAACTCTGACACGGCGCGGTACTTTTTACATAACGGAAACAGGCTATGGGCGGAAAGAATTACAATAAAACAAAACTCGCTTGCTATCTCGGGTTCGTGACGCAGGCGATAGCGGCGAATTTCGCGCCGCTCCTCTTTTTGACTTTTTTCAGATCATACGGCATATCGCTTGCGGAACTCGCGGTCATACCGTCGGTTTTTTATATCACACAGCTTGTAACCGATCTGCTCTGCGCCAAAGTCGCGGATAAGGTCGGATACCGCGCCTGCATCGTCACCGCGGAGATCGCTTCGGCGGCGGGGCTGGCAGGAATGGCTTTTGTCCCCGATCTGTTTCCCGACCGCTTGGCGGGTATTTTGATCTGTGTGGTGATCTATGCGGTCGGGAGCGGGTTGATCGAGGTGCTTTGCAGCCCGATCATTGAGGCGTGCCCTTTCGAAAACAAATCCGGGACGATGAGTCTGCTCCACTCGTTTTACTGTTGGGGATCGGTGGGCGTGATCGCCGGATCGACATTGTTCTTTTTGGCTTTCGGGACCGAAAACTGGCGCATACTCGCCTGCGTCTGGGCGTTGATCCCGATGTTCAATGTTTATAACTTCGCCGTCTGCCCCATCGAGCCCGTGGTTGAAAGCGGCAGGGGGATGACGGTTTCGCAGTTGTTGAAATCGAAAAAATTCCGGCTGTTCATTGTTATAATGATATGCGCCGGAGCTTCGGAACTGTCGATGGCTCAATGGGCGTCTGCGTTTGCCGAATCGGCGCTCGGCGTAACCAAAACGGTCGGAGATCTCGCCGGACCCTGCGGATTCGCCGTTTTTATGGGGCTGAGCAGAATGATTTACGGCAAATTCGGCGAAAAAGTCGACCTCACCGTGTTTATGATGATATCCGGAGGTTTGTGCTTTGCGGCATATCTTCTTACCGCGCTGGCGAATATTCCCGCAATGGGGCTTATCGGATGTATGGCTTGCGGTTTTTCGGTTGGGATCATGTGGCCGGGGTCGCTCAGCGTCGCTTCAAAAGCCATCCCGTCCGGCGGCACGGCGATGTTTGCTTTGCTCGCTCTGGCGGGAGATATCGGCGGCACGCTCGGCCCGGCTGCCGTCGGAAACATATCGCACATTTTTTCCAACGACTTAAAATCCGGGATCCTTTCCGGGATTGTGTTCCCGATCACGCTCGTCGTGTGCGTCGCTTTTGCGCGGCGGACGGGCAAAAAAACATAAACTCGCCGTAAAAACCGAAAAAATCAATCTGATCTGTTGACAAGTGACCGATCGTTCACTATAATAAGAGAACGAACGGTCACTTTTGCGTTCAAGGAGTAGATTATGGCGAAGGATACAAAAGAAAGGATACTGGATACGGCGCTTGAACTGTTTTCAAAAAACGGCTACTCAGGCACGAATATCCGTGAACTGACCGCCTCACTCGGGATGGTCAAATCCTCCATGTATAAGCATTTTGAAAGCAAGGAAGAGATATGGAACACTCTCCTCGACAGAATGACAGCATATTACGCCGAACGGTTCGGGTCTGCGGAGAACCTTCCTCCGGTGCCGGATTCAGCGGAGGAACTGGTGTCTATGACGATGCGAATGGTGGATTTCACGGTCCTCGACGAAAGGATCGTGATGACGCGCAAGGTGCTTGCTATCGAGCAATTTCGCGACGGACGTGCGAAGGAACTCGCCACAAAGCATTTTCTTTCGGGACTTACCGAGATGTTCACTCCGATTTTTGCCGGTATGATGGAAAAGGGCATTTTCAAACGCGACGATCCGCGTATGCTCGCTTTTGCCTATACGAGCCCGATCTCCGCGCTGATCCATCTTTGCGACCGCGAGCCGGAGACGACAGAGGAAGCGATCAGGCAGGCGGAAGCTTTCAGCCGCCACTTTATAAAGATTTACGAAGCAAAAAACGACGGGTAGGTGATTGCGATGGATGCGGTATTATATATTCACGGCAAAGGCGGAAGCGCCGATGAGGCGGGCCATTACAAGCCGCTGTTTCCGGGGTGCGACGTGATCGGCGTTGATTATAAAGGATCCACCCCGTGGGAAGCGGGTCGGGAAATACACAAAGCGATCACGGAATTGAAACCGGGATACGGCAAAATCATTCTGATCGCCAACAGCATCGGCGCGTATTACGCGATGAACGCGGATATTGAGGCGATCACCGATCGCGCCTGTTTTATTTCTCCCGTCGTCGATATGGAAAAACTGATCGCCGATATGATGATCCGCGCATGCGTTACGGAGCCGGAGTTACAGAAAAAAAGAATCATCCGCACGGATTCCGGCGATGATCTTTCGTGGGAATATCTTTGCTACGCGCGGGAAAATCCCGTTCGCTGGAACGTTCCGACCGATATCCTTTACGGAAGCAAGGATTATCTTACGTCTTTTGATACTATAAAAACTTTTGCCGATAAACATAACGCCGATCTCACCGTTATGGAAAACGGCGAGCATTGGTTTCACACCGATGAGCAAATGCGGTTTTTGGACGAGTGGATCGAAAAATGCAAAGCGAAGCGTTCCGGAAAAACAATGCTTTTAACCGAGCGTTTGCGCATATACCCCGCGTCGCTTGCGCAGATGGAAGCAATGATCGCTTCCGAGCTGGACGAAGAACTAAAAAAA
>CAMZED010000099.1 GCA_947305675.1 uncultured Clostridia bacterium
AAGCGCGAAAAGCAGGAATACCGCCGCAAAAACTGAAAATATTGCTCTTTTCATATCAGCCTCCGTATTGTATGTATATCTACGATTATGTATATCTATATATATAACGCTGACAAAAGCCGTTTTGTGACAAAAAATATAAAATAATTCCGTTTTTTTCCGCCAAACGACTGACGCGGGCGGAAACGCTTGACAAGCCGGACGCCGCAACGGCGAAAGGGATCTTTTTTTTAAAACGGTTCAGGATTTGCTTCCGCCCCATTCGACCACGGTAAACCCGGTCCGTTCCGGCGCGGTCAACTCCTGCGGCGCGATATCGATCGGCGCGGAAAGCGGTTTGTAAGCCATAAACACGCGGATAAGCGTTTTCGGCGCGGGTTCGATAAGCAGTTTTGCGCTTTCGTAATAATTTACGGTCTGGAAGGAAATAAGGTTATAGGCGTTATCCTGCATCAACGGCAGCCAATAGATTATAAACTCGTTCGATTCACGCGCGGAAAGACCGAGCTCCGGCAGGACCGATTCCAGGAAAGAAGCGGTTTCGCAGCCTTTTACGCAGAACCCTTTTGAAAAATCGAATTCTTCTTTTCCCTTCCCCTCCCAATAAAGCGCATAAAATTCGCGTCCGTCGTCGAAGCGAAGCGTCCCGTCCGGCAGAGCGTTAAAATTCCATCCGTTGGCGCCGTATTCGGGATAAGTGCAGGTAAGTTCGCCGTCGATATCGATTTTTACGCTGCAAGCCGTTTCCTCTTCGGGATAGAAATAAATTATCGGTTTTGCATAGACGGGTTCGGACACCCCGTCGCTTTTGCGGGCGGAAATGACTTTTTTGATCTTTTGCGCACAGTTGATCACCGGCCGATCGGTATCCCCGGTATTTACGCTGACAGGTTCGGCAACGTAATCGCCGCCCGAAAACTCTATGTACGCGGTATCGAAAATCTTAAAAGTATCGTTTGCTCCGGGGCAGAAAATATAAACGCTGTCGATGAAATTGCCGTCTCCGACGATGCAGTCTTCGCCGACGTATGTAACGTAGACGTAAGCGCTGTATATTTTTCCGCTTTCGGCGGAAAAATCGCTTGTTACCGGCACGGGAGATTCCTGCCCGGCGGAGTTGACCGAACTTTCACCCGACGGATCGGCGGAGAGGGCGGCACTCGGGTCGGCGGTTTGATCCCCCGACGGCGACGAAACGACGTTTTGGTTTGACGGATTGCAGGCGGAAAGCGCGAAAAGCAGGAATACCGCCGCAAAAACTGAAAATATTGCTCTTTTCATAGCAGCCTCCGTATTGAACGATTATGTATATCTACGATTATGTATGTCTATATATATAACGCTGACAAAAGCCGTTTTGTGACAAAAAATATAAAAAATTCCGTATTTTTCCGCCAAACGGCTGACGCGGGCGGAAACGCTTGACAAGCCGGACGCGGGATGATAGAATAGCAAAAAAAGGAGAGTTTAATGATATGGCTTTGATAGAACTCAAATTTTTCAGCGAGGCGTTGGGAATACAGACCGAAGCCTACGTCGTCATTCCGCAAATCGGCAATTACGGCGAGATCGGAGTGGGAGACAGCGGCGGACGGAAAAAATACAAATGCCTTTATCTTCTGCACGGGCTCAGCGACGATCATACCATATGGCTCCGCAGGACCTCGATCGAGCGCTACGCCGGAAAATACGGCATATGCGTCGTTATGCCGTTCGCGGCAAAGAGTTTTTATACCGATATGAAATACGGTATGAATTATTATACTTACATTGCAAAAGAGCTTCCTTCGAGAATATGCGAATTCTTTAACGTTTCGGACCGGCGCGAGGATAATTTTGTCGCCGGGCTTTCGATGGGCGGATACGGCGCTTTGAAGATCGCTCTGCGCGAATGTGACAGATTCTGCGCCGGAGCGGGGCTTTCGGCGGTGACCGATATTGCCGCACGCGCAAAAGATATGAGCAGAATTTCGCTGCCGATATTCGGAAAAGAATGCGAAGTCGACGCCGACGACGATCTGTTTGCCCTGGCTGAAAAACGAAAGAACGATCCGAACCGTCCGCGGCTTTATTTGGGAGTGGGAACCGAGGATTTTCTTTACGGCGAGAATCAATTATTCAAAGCAAAACTGGAAGAGAACGGCTACGATCTGACTTACCGCGAATCGCAGGGGTCTCACACCTGGGAATTCTGGGACGAATATATACAATACGTCCTTAAATGGATGTTCGAATAATTTTTAACGCAGGCGCCGAGGCGCCTCCTTTTTTATTAAAAAACACTTGACAAAACGTTTTACATGTTGTAGAATACAGCCATACTACAAGTTGTAGTACAAAATCATCCGCGCGGAGTACGCGGCGGTTAGGGGGCGCAGATGAAAGACATTCAAATCGGAACGGCGGAATCGAAGTTCGCCGACATTATATGGGCAAACGAACCTGTAACGAGTTCACATTTGGCAAAGTTGAGCGAGGAAGCGATCGGCTGGAAGAAGAGCACTTCTTTCACGGTTTTAAAGCGCCTTTGCAAAAAGGAATTGTTCAAAAACGAAAACGGAACAGTAACTTCGCTTGTAACGCGCGGCGATTTTTACTCGCTGTGCGGCGAAAAGTTTGTCGACGAAGGTTTCGGAGGTTCACTTCCCGCTTTTGTCGCCGCCTTTTCAACGCGCAGGCGGCTTAGTCAAAAACAGATCGAAGAGATCGAAAGAGTATTACAAGAACACAGGGAGGATCAAGATGACTGAAATCAGTAAATTACGTTTTAAAAGAGCCGTTGCTCTTATGGCCGCGGCGGCGATATTGGCGCTGTCGGCGGCGACTGCCGCCTGCACCGAAAGCGGCGCAAAGCCCTCCGAAAGTGCCGGGCAAAATTCATCGGAACCCGAAAGCCCGGTTTTGACCGAGAGTTCGCAGACTTCCGAAGGATCGCAGTCGAGCGCGTACAGCGACAAAACGCGTGTGGGACTGTCGACCCCGGCGGTTTATTCTGTTGAGTTTGACGAAAGCGACCCGTATCTTGTCTGTGTGACCGACGGTACGCCCGCGGCGACTTATACCAACCAAATAAAATTCGCTCCCGATCTTTCGATAGTGTCGATAAGGACAACCGAAGAAGGCGGCGAATATGACGTCACCGCGAATATCGAAAGCACCGTTGACGAAAACGGAAGGATAAAAACCGCCGTTATCGGCAAGACAAAAGCTGCATATTTTTACGGCGAAGAAGGCCGTTTGGAAAAAATAGCCGCCGAATTCGGCGGTTCGGAAGAAACGGTTTTTGAATTTAAGTATGACGGGAATGTTTTCGGCGTTACCGCCGAAAAATTCGACGGCGCTTATTACGGGCTGACGGATTACCCGTTTACCGTGATGAGCGGCGATAAGGATTTTGAGGTTTCGGTCGAGATAACCGGCGAGAAAGGATTCGGCGTCGGCGCAAGCTTATACGAATTCATTCCGATGACCGAGCGCGAATATAAAATGTATTGCAACTATATGCTCCTTCGTATGCCGGGCGAGCTTAAAGAACATTTCGAAAGAGGATACTTCTGGGACGGTCAGATCTGACGGCGAAACGGCAAAAAGCGAAAATTTTAGTTATGAAAACAGGATATGCAAAGCGAAAATTTTGCATATCCTGTTTTTTTACCTTTTTGAAAACCGGTTTGATTGAATTAACGAAGGAACGCAAAAGTCTTTTTGAACATTTTTTACATCAGATCCACGGTTTGACGGAAACCGTCCGGCTTTCGCTTTCCGGCAGGACAAAAGCCGCGGCGCAAAGCTTATCAAGCCCGCGCCGCGGTAAAACATAGAAGCTTATATTTACAACGTTTTTATTACGCGCAAGAATTCGGTCACTTCCCGCTTTGAATTGTTGCGCCCGGGCGAAACCCTTACTCCGCCGGATTCGAAACTCCCCAACGCGCGGTGAGCGCAAGGCGAGCAATGGTATCCCGCTCTCACGGCGATACCGTTTTCGTTCAGTTTCGCCGCGAGTTCTTCACAATCGTATCCGCGTTTGTTGAACAGCAGCGCCGGAGTATAAAACTTAAGATCTGCTTTGCAGCGCGGGGCGCCATAAAGCGTTATGCCGTCGATCTGTTCAAGCCCTTTTACAAGTTCGAAAAACAGTTCCGATTCTCCGGCGGGATATTCAAATCCGTCGAGAGCCGCCGAAAGCCCGGCGATCCCGCTGACGTTCTGGGTGCCGGGTTCGAGGTGTTCGGGGTATTGCTCCGGCATATCGAACGATTTCGAGTTGGTTCCGGTGCCGCCTTCGATAAGCGTTTCAAAATAAGCGTCGCTTTCGGGATTGATTATCAGCGCGCCGACTCCCATCGGACCGTAGAGTCCTTTGTGCGCCGGGATACAGATCGCGTCGACACCGAGGTCGGTTATCCCGAACCCGAAATGCCCCGCTGTCTGCGCGGCGTCGAGGATAAAGATCGCATCGTCCGGCGCGTTCTTGCGAAGATCTTTCACCGGCAGTATTCTTCCGCATACGTTCGAAGCGTGCGTAATCACCACGTTTGTCGCCCCGCGTGAGACGGTGCGGAAGTTTTCCAAAGTCGCTCCGTCGTCCCGCAGATCGACGCGAAACTGTCTTACAACCGTTTCTCCGCGGCGGCGCAGCGCGTTGAGCGGACGCATAACGGAGTTGTGTTCCAGATTGGAAACAACGGTGACTCCCCCGCTGCGGTTAGCACCCTTTACAGCAATATTCAGCGATTCGGTCGTTCCCGAGGTGAAAACCACCAGATCGGGCCGGGTACCGAACATCGCCGCGAGTTTTTTGCGGCATTCATATACTGTTTCGGCGGCGCGGATCGAATAGCCGTGCCCGCCGCGTCCGGGATTGCCGCAGGTATCGATCGATTCCGATACCGCTTTTGCAACCGAGGCATTTTTCGGAAATCCTGTCGCGGCGTTATCGAAATATATCATTTTTCGTCCACGCTCCCCAGCATCGGTACACCCGCCTGCACGAGCAAACCTTCCGCCCGCGAAAGATAAGCCGGATCGAAACTTATTCCGTACCCGCATCCGCGGACATTTTTTACGGCGCGGGAGCGCGTTAAATTTGCATAAATGCCGTTGTATTTCAGTATTTCCTGCGCCCGCAAAGCATAGGTCACGGACGAGAACACAATAACTTTTTTCATACCGTTTCACTCCCTATTAAATAATATGTCAAACGGGTAAAACGGTTGAATAAATAAACGGCGCACCTTATTGATGATGCGCCGGCAGGTAAGAGCCTTTTCAGCGCGATTCGTCTTCGGAAACCGCGCTTAGGGTAACGAGAGCTATCCGAACCACGTTTTCGGGCGGCGTCTTGCC
>CAMZED010000100.1 GCA_947305675.1 uncultured Clostridia bacterium
ATAGGAATCATAGATTTCATTGTATACCATCGACGGGCCGACTTTGCCGAGCGAAGGGAGCATACACAGCCAGTAACCGCCGCTGAGTACCATATAAGCGATAAAAACCGCTTCGAACAGAAAGAACATCAGTCCACGAAGGATCTGGCCTCTTCTTATAGATCCGTAGCCCATAACGACGTACGAGATCCGGGTTTTTGCGTCGCCCTCTTTGAAGGTGACGGCAATATCCTTCAATTCGTTGACGATCCCGACCCCGATTTTCTTGAAAAACCTTCCGATCTTTTTGAAGAAATTCAAAATTGCCACAGGGATCGCGGCGAAGAAGGAAAGAAACTTATACAGGAACTTTTTGGGCTTTGACAGCCGCAAATATTCCAGGTCGCTGTATTTTTTCATATGTAATCCCTCTTATAAAACAGCCGGAGCCAAAATATTTGGCTCCGGCATGATACGTTACATACAGGAATCTTTCGGTGCCGATTTTATAAACGGATCGTAAATTCCTACCGGTCAGTTTTTAACTATGGTGATCTCGGTACCGTTCCAGGTAAGAGTGTAGTTGCCGGCGGATTCGAAAACGATGTTGTTGTCGCCGTTTTCTTCACCGAGGTCTTTTGCGAGTTCTTTGCCGGTGGTGACCTGGGCGTAACCCTTGTCGGTATCCCAGTTGCCGGGGCTGACTATGCGGCCGCCCATATAATCGCTTTCGGGAACTTCGATGGTAAGGGTGTAAACGCCGTCGTCACCTTTGACGAGATAATAGGTGTCTGCGGTATCGGCATTGTTCCAGCCGTTCCAGGCGCCGACGAAGAGGAGAGCGGAAGTATCGAGGGTAAAGAGTTCCTCGATCTTTGCTTTGTAGTTGTCGAGAGCTTTTTGGAGCCCGGCTTCATCGGTGGCGGCTTTTACGTCGTCAGCGATAACTTTTGCGATATCCCACCAGGAACCGTGGATCTGTCCCTGAGGAACCGAGAATTCGTTTTGTTTGATAAGAGCGGCGAGGCCGGGGTTGGCTTGAACGGCTTCGTTCTTCTGAGCGTTGGAATTCGAAGGACCCCAAGCGAGTTCGTTGAAGCGTTCGAGCTGGCACTGTTCGCCGGTGAGATACTGAGCGAGCTGGTGGAGAGCGGCCTGTTTAACAGCGTCGGTCTGGGGTTTTACGCCCATGAGTTTGCAGCCGTTGAAGGATCCGAGGTGATATTCCTTACCGTCTACGGTAAAGGAAGGAAGATCGGTAACGCCCATATTGTCGCCGAGGATTTCTTTGATATCGGAGAAAGCCCAGGTACCGGTGACGACTACAGCGGCATTGTTGGCGAAAGCGGCGGCTTTGCTTGCGTCTTCGCCGGAGAGGTGGAATTTGGAATCGACGAGTTTCTTCATTCCTTTAACGGAAATAAGTCCGTTTGCGGAATCGAAGGTATCGTTAACAGAGGTGAACTGCATTTTGCCGTCTTCATCGGTTTCGGTGGTCCATTCGGAAACGCAGCCGGTAGCGAAGAAGAAGGAAGCGAGATACCAGGCGCTGGAGTTCATTTCGAACGCAAAGTATTTCTGAGCTTTTTCGCAGTCTTCGATAAGTTTTTCAAGGCTGTCTACGTCAGATTCGGGGATTATGCTCTTATCATAGTACATGAAGTAGCCGTTATCGGCAGTGAGCGGATAAGCATAAAGATCCTCGCCGGAAGTGGCGGCGGCGACAACGCCCGCGTCGTTAGCTTCGGTGACGGTAGCGGCGGCGGCAGTACCGAGTTTTGCAAGCGCGCCGGCCTGGACGAGACGTGCGAACTGGTCCTGTGCGAAGCAGAAGATATCGCCGCCGGCTTCAACGTCGGTGATCATCTGAGTAGCGGAATCGGATTCGGAAACGGGTTGGATAGTAGCGTTGAATTTGATTCCGAGCGTGTTGGTGGAATTGAAGTTATCAATCTGAGTTTTGGTGAGATTGACAGCGTTCTCGGCGACCCATACTTTTACGTCGTAAGTGCCGGCGAGTTCTGTGCTCTTGGATTCATCGGCAGAAGTCGAAGGATCCGAAGAGTTGCAGGCGCACAAAGTCGCGACGAGCATCACGGCTATGAGCAAGATGGAAATCAAACGTGTAAATTTCATAAATAGTTCCTCCGTATATTATTACGGCTTGCGCCGTTAGTGGACTTATTTTAACCGCCCAATCGAGCGATATATATTTTAACTCAAAATTTTTTTATTGTCTATGCCGAAAATGTATAATTTATGCAAACATTTTTGTGCAAAAACACCATTTCATGCCTTTGCCGACAAATTTCAGCTTTCGGAATTAAGCAGTGCGTCGTCGATCTTGCCCCAGGCACCGCTTCCCTCTCCGGCACACTTGACATAGACGCCGACGGTGAGAGTCTGCCCTTCTTCGACTTTTATCCCGTGAATGGTATCGGTGTGCCAGTCGTTATAATAGGTTATCTCCAGCGGGCAGGTGCCGACGGTTTCGCATAGGCGTAAATCTCCTGTTCTCCGCCGTCGCCGCCCATTACCGAAACCGAGAACTTGTAATTCCCGGCGGGAAGGTCGGAAACCGTCTGTTCGAGCGTGAATTCGACACTGCCGCTCTTTGCGCTCCAGAAATGCATATGATATTTCCCGGTGAGTGAATCGGTCGATTTGTCCTCGACGTAAAGTTCGTCGGCTCCGCCCTTGTCGTCGAGCGTCCAGCCGGTGAGATCGCCGGACTCGAAGCTGTAATTTTCAAGGAAGTTGAACTCCACCATCGAGATATAGCAATGGGCCGCAAGTCCGTCGGCGGTGCCGGTGACTTCGTATTTGTTCACCCCGCCGGCATACATATCCGCAAGGCGTGCTTCGGTTATATCCCAAACGACCGGAACTTCGCGTTTGGAATCGTCTGTCATGACAGCGTTGACTGTTTCGGGAAGTTCGATCCTGCCGTTGAGGTCGACAATAAGGTTTACGTCCTCGATCGCGTCGGCGACGGCTTCGACTTCGTTCCCATAGCGGACAAGGTTGAACACTCTGAGCGATTCAAGCGGTTTTCCGTCAGGATCGAACAGCGCCTGGTTGTCGACGGCGCAGCCGCCGTAATATTTTCCGGCGTCGTTGGGATCGTATCCGGCGGCATAACTCGAAGCCCAGCCGGAGCCGTATTTTTCCCAGAGAGCGCTGTTTTCCTCCCAGCTTTCCGAGCCGACGCTTATCCAGGTGCCTTCCCAATAAACGACGCCGATCCCCGAATCGATCTTCGAGACCGCGTCGACGACGTCGCGGAAGCAGTTAGCCTGACCCTGAACAGTGTAGGGATAGTTTTTCGTGACGGCACTGCCGTCGGATATGGTATTGCCCGAAAAATCGGTATCATCAGGAGTATAGGCGTAGGAAGTCTCCATTACCATGACCTTTTTGCCGTACGTGTCGGCGACGTTTTGAAGCACCTCGGTAAGGTTTTCGAGAGTTCCGTGCCAGTAAGGATAATAAGACGAGGCAAAAACGTCATAATCGAGGCTGTAATAATCGAGCCTCCAGGCGTAATCAAGATATGCGCCGGCCTTTTCGGGGTTGGCGAAATGTACCGCGACAAGCGCTTCGGGACATTGCTCGCGGATGGCTTTCGATCCTGCCGCCATAATATATTGGATATTGAACCAGGTGCGTTCGCCGCAAAGCGAGCCGTTTGTCTCGTTCCCGACCTGGACCATGGCGATTTCGGCGCCGGCTTCGCAGATCTTTTTAAGGCTGTCGCGCGTGAATTGGTAAGCCGCTTCGGTCTTTTCGGCGATATCCATCGACTTCCAGGCTTTCGGCGCCATCTGTTTCGAAGGGTCCGCCCAGAAATCGCTGTAATGGAAGTCCACGATCAGCTTCATACCGGCGTCGGAAGCGCGTTTGCCGATCTTGCAGGCGGTTTCGACGTCGCAGTTACCGCCGCCGTAACCGTTCCCGTCGGCGTCGTAAGGATCGTTCCACACGCGAACGCGGATATGAGTCACGCCGGAGCTTGCAAGCACTTCGAAAACATCGCGCTCGGAGCCGTCGAAATCATAATACTTAACGCCGCTGTTTTCCTCGGCGATGACCGAGGAAGCGTCCATACCGAGAATAAACCCTTCGGAAAGTCCATCTACTTTTTTAACGTAAAGGCTGCTGCCTTCTATTTTGGAATCCGGGACAAGACTCTTTTTCCCGCAGGATGAAAGCATTACGGCGGGGAGAACAATAATAACGATCAATGCAAGCGAAACGATGCGCTTTTTCATTTGGTGCCTCCGTTTAATTCTGATATTTCAAGCGCCGCTTTCAGCGCGATGCCGTCTTCGAGATGAGCGGAACCGTTCCCGAAAAACAGGTAGCAATCCTCGCCCGGATCGTACGATACGTAATCCAAAGCCGCCCCGGAGCGCGCAGCACCGTCGTAAACTTTGATCCCGGAAGCGATCCCGTCGATAAAATAAATATCCCCGGGAAACTTTCCGGAAACAACAGATAAGCCGCCGGAAACCGATTCGAGCGCGGCGAAGGAATTTTTATACTGTTCGATATTCGATTCTTTTACAATAAATATATCGGCGTTAAGCAGATCGGAAGAGCCCATCATCGCATACGAAAAGGGATGAACTTTGACCATTTTGAGCGGCGGAACGAGTTTTTTTTCCAACGCGACGGCAAGACCCGTCGATTCGACGCCGCCCGATTCGATATAAACGGTGACCTTGTTGGCGGCGGAAGTATCGGTGGCGAGGTTGAAAACCCAGTTCCAAACCATTGTCGAAAGAATGATCCAGATTATAAAAACGTAAAGATAGGAAAATAGATTTTTAAGCGTTTTCATCGTCTGCCCTCTCGAACGCGGTGACGTATCCGTGCACCGTATAAACCCGGAAAACACCGCCGTCCGACGGGATCTTTGCGGCTTTTTCGGCGTTGACACGCAGAAGTTCGTCGCCTTCCGCGGTATGCAGGATGATATTCTGAACGGTTATGCTGTTGAATATTTTTATTCTTCCGCGGACGGGTTCCAAAGTTCCGGTGTGCTCTTCGCGTTCGCCGGTGAGCATGCGGACAGCGTGCTCGGATTCGACGCGGAGTTTTTTCACAAGAAAGACGCCGTAATATATCGCGGCGCAGCCCGAAAAACCGCTGATCGCCGTGACCGCGGCGCGAAAAGCCGATTCGTTCGCGGTGGTCACGTTGGCGACGAGCACGGCGCACACGGCAAAAGCGACAAAAACAAAGGCGAGCAGCCCCGTCTTGCGATATTTGTATTTCTTTTTCATCGATCCGGCTTCCGCCGCGGAATACAATTCTATCCGTTCCATGGTTTGATTATAACATATCTGAT
>CAMZED010000101.1 GCA_947305675.1 uncultured Clostridia bacterium
GCGCATTATTACGATCTTGAAGTTATAAGTCATCTTGCCGATGCGACAGAAGACGAAAACCTTAAATCGGCGGCGGAAGAATGCTTCGGATACGCTTTGGAAGTTTACGGATCCGATGTTGCCGAAGCGCTCGCGGCGACAAAAAAGTTTTTATCGCAAAAAAGCGAAAGCGATTTCAGGATCACGGCGCTTGGGCACGCACATATCGACCTGGCATGGCTTTGGCCCCTGCGCGAGACTCACCGAAAAGCCGCGCGAACGTTTTCGACTCTTATGCGAAACAGCGAGATATATCCCGAATATCTTTTCGGAGTAAGTCAGCCGCAGATGCTTTTGTGGGTGAAGCGGGACCATCCCGCGCTGTATGAAGAGATGAGATCGCTTTATAAAAGCGGCAGGCTGGAACTTCAGGGCGGTTTTTGGGTAGAAAGCGACACGAACATCCCCGCGGGCGAAAGTCTTGTAAGGCAGATGCTTTACGGCAAAAAGTTCTTCAAAAACGAGTTCGGATACGACCAGGAGATACTGTGGATCCCCGATGTTTTCGGCTATAACGCGCAGTTGCCGCAGATAATGGCGAAAAGCGGAATAAAATATTTTCTTACGATAAAACTAAGCTGGAATTCGGTCAACAAATTCCCGCACAGCACCTTCCGCTGGAAAGGCCTTGACGGGTCTGAAATACTCACCCATATGCCGCCGGAAGGCAATTACAACAGCGCGGCGAGGGCGGAATCGTTGCTTAACGTTGAAAAAAAGTTTATGGAACGCGGTATCGACAACCGCGCGATGCTGCTTTACGGGATCGGTGACGGCGGCGGCGGTCCGGGTATGGAACACCTGGAACGTCTGCGCCGCGAATACGATCTTGTCGGTCTGCCGAAGGTAAAACAGGGGTTTGCGATCGATTTCTTTCGCGATATCGACAAAGACCGCGACAAATTCCCGGAATATAAAGGCGAGCTGTACCTTGAAAAGCATCAGGGCACCTACACCACGCAATCGAAAAACAAACGCTTTAACCGGAAGTGCGAAGTATCTCTCCACAATGCCGAGATTATGTCAACCGTTGCGTCGGTTTTAAAGGGCGCGGATTATCCGAAATCAAAGCTGGAGGAGATCTGGAAAGAGGTACTGCTTTATCAGTTCCACGATATAATTCCCGGCAGTTCGATCAAGCGCGTTTACGACGAGACGACCGCGCGTTATTTGTATTTGACGGATGAGATAAGCGGGATCACAAACAGCGCGCTCGAATCTTTGGGCGGCGGAGAACGGTCCGGTTCGGGGATATTCAACCCCGCGCCATTCGCAATAAAAGGTTTTTCAGGGATGAAATATGCCGAGGCGCCGGCACTTGGGTTCGGGGAATATAAAGAATACGAAGGCGCTCCGGCGACAGCAAGGTTCGATTCTGTTGAAAACGAGCTAATAAAGGTAACTTTCACCGCGAACGGCGGCATTGCTTCGGTTTATGACAAAGCCGACGGATATGAATATCTGCGCGCCGAAGGCAACGTGTTAACAAGTTATCAGGATACGATGAACGCCTGGGAAGTGCCGGCTGATTACGCCGTAAACCCGCGTGAAAGAGCCGTTTTAACGCGTCGCGAATATTTTGTGTCCGGCTTTGTTGCCGTGATCAGGCAGGTTTTTAAAGTCGGACAAAGCGAAATAGTCCAAACCGTATCGCTTGCCCCCGGAAGCAGGAGGATCGATTTTGCCACGACCGTTCAATGGAACGAAACGCACAAAATGCTGCGCGCGGCTTTTCCGCTTACGGCAAGGAGCGATGACGCGCTGTGCGATATCCAGTACGGCAGCATAAGCCGTCCGACTCACACGCGCGACAGTTTTGCAAAAGCGAAAAAAGAGATTTGCGCCCACAAGTGGGTGGATATCTGCGACGGATCGCACGGCGCCGCTTTGCTGAACGATTGCAAATACGGCCACCGCGTGTGGGATTGCACGCTCGATATCGACCTGCTGCGAAGCAGTATGTATCCCGGAGTCGACGCCGACAAGGGCGAGCAAACCTTCACTTACTCTTTCTTCCCGCACAGCGGAACGAATTATGTTAACCAAGTCGTGAAGGAAGGATATCTGCTGAACTTCCCGGTTTTCGAAACCCGCTTTACCGCCGGCGGAATCGGGCTTGACGAAGGCGGGATAGTTTATTGCGATTCGGAAAACGTCGTTATCGATTGGGTGAAACGTTCGGAGGACGGCGAAGGAATTATCGTTCGCGCTTATGAGTTCTGCGGGAAAGGCGCCGAAGCCGAAATAAGGCTCAACACGGCGATTCACGCAGGCAGACCGGTCGTTTGCGACCTTATGGAAAACGAGCTTTACGCTCCCGAAGGCGCGGTGGAATTCAAACCTTACGAGATAATCACGCTTAAATTCCCGTTGAATCGGTAAAAAAGTTACTTATTGCGAAAAAATATACCGTATTATCATTAATTGTTCACTTTTTGATGATATTATCTCATTGTTTTCAGAACGGAGGGAATAGACTATATGCTTGAACTGAAAGAGATAAAAAAATCATACCGCGTCGGCAACAACGTCACCGAGGCGCTCAAAGGCGTTACTCTCGCCTTCCGCGAAAGCGAATTCGTGGCGATACTCGGTCCTTCCGGCTGCGGCAAGACGACGCTTCTGAACGTGATCGGCGGGCTGGACAGATACGATTCCGGCGAACTGATCATCAACGGCGTTTCGACAAGGCGCTACCGCGATTCCGATTGGGATACCTACCGCAACCATTCGATCGGGTTTGTTTTTCAGTCTTACAACCTTATTCCCCACCAGACGGTACTTTCAAACGTGGAACTCGCGCTTACGCTTTCGGGCGTGAGCAAATCCGAGCGCAAAAAACGCGCGATGGAGGCTTTGGACAAAGTCGGAATCGGCGATCAGGCGGATAAAAAGCCAAACCAGCTCTCGGGAGGGCAGATGCAGCGCGTCGCCATTGCGCGGGCGCTGGTGAACGATCCGGCGATCCTGCTTGCCGACGAACCGACGGGAGCGCTCGATTCGGCGACCAGCGTTCAGATAATGGAACTGTTGAAAGAAGTCGCCTCCGACCGGCTTGTGATAATGGTCACTCACAACCCGGAACTTGCTTCCTCGTATGCAACGAGGACGATAAACCTCTACGACGGCAATATCTTATCCGACACCGCTCCTTTTGCCGCTGACGGCGAAAAAGCGGACGTAAACGTCAAAAAAGGCAAAAAAGAAAACCGGAAGAAGAAGAAAAAAACCTCTATGTCGCCGCTTACGGCGCTTATGCTTTCGCTGAACAACCTTCTTACGAAAAAAGCCCGTACAATACTTACGAGCTTCGCCGGAAGCATAGGGATAGTCGGGATCGCGCTGATACTTTCGATGAGAAGCGGGTTCGAGGCCTATATTTATAAAGTCCAGGAAGACACGCTTTCCACCTATCCCATAACCATTCAGGAAGAGACGATGAACTTTTCATCGATACTGGAAGAATTTTCCGACGGATCCGGCAAAACCGGCAGAGAGCACGAACTCGATAAAGTCTATTCCCGCCCGGTGTTCGGTAAGCTGCTCAACGCCCTGCTTGCCGGTATCGAGCGCAACGACCTTGAATCGTTCAAAGCCTATATCGATGCAAACCGCGGCAAAGTGGATGAATTTACCACCGACGTCAAATATCTTTACGGCGTCGATATGAACGTTTATACCGAGACCGCCGACGGCGAAATACGCAAAGTCCACCCGCTCGACGCGATAAGTACCGTAATGGGCGGGGGCGGAATGTCGGGATTTGCCGGCGGCACGTTCAGTATGAGCGCGCAGAGCTTTAACGTCTGGAACGAACTTATCGACAACCGCGAACTGCTCGAATCGCAATACGACACGGTCTATGGAAGATGGCCAGACAAATACAATGAGGTCGTACTGTTTGTGAATGACAACAACGAAATAAACGATTATATTCTTTGCGGGCTCGGACTTATCAACCAGGATCTGGCTTATCAGCTTATGACAAGCGCCGTCGCGGGGCATAAATTCGCCGACGAAGAAGTCGTTTCTTACAGTTACGAGGACATCTGCGGGCTTTCGTTCAAGCTTATCCCCTCGTCGGAAAAATACCGTTACGACGAAGCGACCGGCACCTGGGAAGATCGCAGCGACGATATGAGTTATATGAAATGGGTGGTCGAAAACAGCGCCGAGGAACTTAAGATCGTCGGCATAATGCGTCCGAACGCGTCGGCGGCGGCCGCAAGCGCAACGAGCGCAACGAACAGGGTCGGATATACCCATGCGCTCACCGAGCACTGTATCGCCCTGGCGAACGGTTCGGAAATAGTAAAACAGCAGCGCTCCACCGCGAAGAACGAAAAAGCCACGGCGAAATACGGCGCAGAATACCGCGATTGCGATATCGACGTGTTTACCGGGATCCCGTTCGGTTACACAGCCGAGCAAAAAGAGATCACCATCGAGGACGTTTACGCCTATATTGCGACATTGCCCGAGGATCAGCAGGCGCAGACCGCCGCGTTTATCGGAGGGATGTCGGAAGCGGAGATAATCGCAACTTTCTCGCAGTATGTCGGCGCCGACACGCGGACGACAAAAGCGACATATAACGGCAACCTTCAGCTGCTCGGCGCCGCCGAGCTTGAAAATCCGAGCGCGATATATCTTTACGCCAAAGATTTCGAATCGAAAGACCGGCTCGCGGCGTTTATTGAGGAATACAACGAAAAAGTAAAATCCGAAAACGACGGTGAAAAAGTAATAAGATACACCGATATGATCGGCGTTTTGCTCAATTCGGTAAGCACGATACTCGACACGATATCCTATGTTCTTATAGCGTTCGTGGCTATATCTCTGGTCGTATCTTCAATAATGATCGGCGTAATAACTTATATTTCGGTGCTCGAACGGACGAAAGAGATCGGCATACTCCGTTCGATCGGCGCATCGCGCAGGGACATCGCCCGGGTGTTCAACGCCGAAACTCTTATTGTCGGGTTCGCTTCCGGGGCGTTCGGCATATTGCTTACGGTATTGCTCAACATCCCGATCAACCTTGTGATCGAGCATCTCAGCGGAATCGGAAATATGGCATTTCTGCCTTGGGCGGGCGGAACGGTGCTTGTTGTAATAAGCATGCTGCTCACTTTCGTCGCCGGGCTGATACCTTCGAGGCTCGCGGCAAGGAAAGATCCCGTCGTCGCGCTGAGGACCGAATAACCGAATAGAAAAATTCGTATGCAAGGCTGCCGCGC
>CAMZED010000102.1 GCA_947305675.1 uncultured Clostridia bacterium
GGGGATACACCGCCGCTTCGATTCTCGATTTTATCGATCGCGTCGGCGTGGCGAAGAACAATTCGCTGGTCGATATCGCGCTTTTGGAGCATTGCGTGCGTGAGGATCTTAACAAGAACGCGCAAAGGCGCGTAGCCGTTACCGACCCCGTAAAAGTTACCGTGACAAACTATCCCTCCGACAGGACCGAATATTTCGATCTTCCCAACAACCCCAACGACCCGGAAGCGGGCAGCCGCAAGCTCCCCTTCACGCGCGAACTGTTTGTCGAGAGGGAAGACGTTTCGCTCGATCCGCCGCCAAAATATTTCAGAATGAAAAAAGACGGCGAAGTCCGGCTTATGGGTGCTTATATAGTTAAAGTGACCGACATTCTCACCGGTCCCGACGGAAATATCACCGAGGTCCTGTGCGAGGCCGATCTTGCCACCGGCAACGGGATGCCCGCCGACGGCAGAAAGATAAAAGGGACAATACACTGGCTTTCGGCTTCCGATTGCGCCGAGACCGACGTCGTCCTTTACGACCGCCTTTTCACCGAACCGGATATGAATTCGGTCGAGTCGGCAAAATACGCCGAATATCTCAATCCTTCGTCGAAACGGCTCGTAAAAGGCGTAAAGATCGAAAAATCGCTGCTCGACGCCCTCCCCGGCGAAAAATTCCAGTTCGTCCGCAAAGGCTATTTCTGCCGCGATACGAAAGAAAACGTTTTCAACAGCGTAGTCGAACTTAAAGACAGCAAAAAGTTTTGACGGAGAATAAAAACGTTGATGAGATCATTGAAACTATTCGCGC
This sequence comes from uncultured Clostridia bacterium, assembly GCA_947305675.1. Lineage (GTDB taxonomy): Bacteria > Bacillota > Clostridia > Oscillospirales > CAG-382 > Coliplasma. The sequence goes on from CAMZED010000102.1 coordinate 799, forward strand.
TCTTCGCGGCCGCGGCAATGATCCTGTCCTCTTGCACCGTTTTGATCAGGATACCGGACAGCGGGATACCGGACGGATACGTCTCCGCCGTGGAATATTTTGATAATGAATCATTTCAGGATTACCTGGATTACTGCAAGTATATCTACGCCGACAGCGACGCCGTGCCCGGGCGCGCGGGTCTTTCCACCGTCACAAAGCAGGATATCGTGACGCTCGCGGGTTATTTCGATAACTTCCGCTCCTGGATGGAAACGTGCAAGCGGCTGGACGAATACGATTTCGATCCGACGTGCGTCGATAACGCCGACTGGTTCCGTATTAAGACCGAACCGCTTGTGTTCGATGATTTTACCGATGAATACGCGGATTATACCATATGGTTCTTTGATTCTCAAACCTCGACGCTGTTTTATTTTCACTTGAATATATAAAACAAAGCCGCCTTCCGGGCGTTTTCAACAGCGTAGTTCAACTTAAGGACAGCAAAAAGTTTTAATAATTAAAAAGTGTGCAGAGATGCAGAGTGTTCTTAAGGACAGTTACTAAGACAAGAACAACCGAGCATTTGCAGGGCAAGAAAACACCGAGATTACAGTAATGTAGTCCCGGTGCTTTTCTGTTTACAGAAAGAATCTGGTATTTGATAACTGTATGCACTATTTCAAAACAACAATTCGTCTAACTGTAAGTCTTGATGATCTCTTCGGCGATCTGCCGTTTCGGAACGCAGCGGTCCATCGCCTGTTTTTCTATATAACGGTGAGCATCGGGCTCGGTCATTTTCAGCTCGCTGATCAGCAGCCATTTTGCACGGTTGACCAGCCGTATCTCGTTCATCTTTTCTTCAATGGAAAGCGTTTTCTTTTCGGTTTTCCGGATCCTTTCCCGGGCGCTGATCAGCCAGCCGGATGCCAGTTCGAACGATGATTTCGACGTCGGTTTCTGTATCAGGAATACCCCGTGCTCCGCAAGCTGATCGAATGACTGCGCATATTGCTCCGTCCTTGCCAGAAAGAGGACAACGGTCTGATAGCCGCTTACGGTATCGATGGCGAAACGGAGTCCGGAATCATCGGGAAGCGGTGAGTTTACTATTACCATATCAAAATCCCGCTCTGCGATCGCCCGCTTGGCGGCGCTGACGTTGGAAACAAATTGGACGGGCGAAAAAACGGGGACGGAAAAGATCTCAGGCAGCGCCTGATTGAGTTTTTCAGAAGCCGAAACGACCAGAACGCTGTATACTTGCTCCTTCAGGCTCACACGCTCCCCTCCTTTCGCCGGATTTTTTGCGGATCATTCCGCGCAGTAGATTCCAAGGATTTTTGCGGGTATATGCGTTTTGATAAATCCGTCGTTTTGCGCGGCGGCTTTGGCGTCGGCGATAGTCTCGGGCAGTTTTGTAAGTCCGGAAACGGCTTTCGCATCGGCTTTGAACAGGTTGATATCGACCGGCTTCGGAAGCTCTGTTTGTTTTTGAATGCCGTCCAGCCCCGCCCAAATCAAAAGGGCAAAGGCGATATAGGGATTCGCCAAAGGATCGGGGGAGCGCAGCTCGGCGCGACGGAATTCCTTCGAGGCGGCGGGGATCCGTACCAGCTGCGAACGGTTTTCCGCTGACCAGGAAACGTAGCGCGGCGCTTTTCGCTGACCGAGCCTTCTGTAAGAATCCTCGGTCGGATCAAGAAAAACGGTCATCGGGATTGCTTTGTCGAGCACGCCCGCGATCATGTGCGTCAGTTTTTCGGAGGAGACGTCGGGACGGACCGACATATTGATATGAAAGCCGTTGCCGGGATCGTCCGGAAGCGGTTTCGGAGAAAAATCGGCGAACAGACCGTTGCGGCGCGCCACGGTCTTGACGACCGTCTGGAACGTCATCACGTTATCCGCCGCCGTCAACGCCTCGGTGTAACGAAAATCGATCTCATTTTGTCCGGGGCCTTCCTCGTGGTGGGAGCTTTCCGGGCGGATGCCCATCTGCTCCAGCGTCAGACAGATCTCGCGGCGCACATTTTCTCCCTTGTCCTCCGGCGCGATATCCATATAGCCGGCGCGGTCATACGGCGTCTTTGTGGGCTGATTTTTTTCATCCAGCTCAAACAGGTAAAATTCCTGCTCGGCGCCGAAATAGAAGGTGTAACCCGCCTCTGCCGCGTCGTCAACCGCCTTTTTAAGCAGGCTTCTCGTATCGCATTCAAACGGTTTACCGTCAGGATAGGTGATCGAGCAAAACATCCGCACGACCTTCCCGTGTTCCGGGCGCCAGGGCAGCCAGGTCAGCGTTTCGGGATCGGGATGCAGGAACAGATCGGAATGCGCCTCGTCGCCGAAACCGGCGATGGCGGAGGCGTCGAAAGCGATGCCGTAGGTAAACGCACGGTCAAGCTCGTCCGGCATGATCGAAATATTCTTCTGACGCCCGAACACGTCGCAGAATGCAAGACGGATGAATTTGACGTCCTCCTCGACAACGTATTGCATTACTTCTTCCTTTGAATATTTCATAGTATCCTCCCGCTTTCAGATGTTCTAATTGGCAACGTACAGTTGTTTATAAGGATTTTTGCTGTCCGGAGTCACGACCGTGAAAGGATGATCCGTCAATTCTTCTTTATCCCCGCCGAACAGACGGCAGTATTCTGAGACGTAACGGCCGATCTCGGCTTTGTCTTGATCGGTCGCCGGTCTTGCCGTGACCTGATCCGGAAAGGCGATATCCCGGCAATCGGAACGCAGGATCAACTTGCCGCCGTGCATTCCCGTGCAGGGAAAATTGCCAACGATCTTTTTGCCGTTTGTTCCGAGCCCGAGAACGACGATCACGCCGCCCGCCTGATATTCGCCGAGAAAACTTCCGGCTTTGCCGCCGATGACCATAACGGGGATCTTTTCTTCGTATGCTTTCATGTGGATCCCCGCCCGATAGCCCGCGTCGCCCTTGACGTAGATGCTGCCGCCGCGCATGGCGTACCCGACCGCGTCGCCAACACTTCCGCGGATAACGATCCTTCCGTCGTTCATCGTGTCGCCGACTGCGTCTTGCGCGTTGCCTTCAACAGTGATGCCGGCGCCGTTGAGATAGGCGCCGAGCGCATTGCCGGGAACGCCTTCCAGCGTTACGGAAACGTCCGACATCCCGGCGCAGATGAAGCGCTGACCGAGACAGCCCCTGACGGTGGTCTCTTTGTCCGCGGTGCGCAGTTTATCATTGATATCACGGTAACTCAGTCCTTTTGCCTGAATGATCATATTATACTACACCTCCGAACTTTTTTCTACGGATTTCCTGTGAAAAAATCAGATTTGAAGCAACTTTTTTTGTCAGGTCGAGATCGACCGTATCAAGCGGCGTACTTTCACGGATCAGGGAGGTATATATGCCCGCTCTGTCCGTTCCTCCGATGAGGATAAAGCCTGCGAGCCGTCCGTCTTTTACAAATAATCTTCGGATGGATCCGTTTTCCGCATCCTCGAACATTTCGCCGTCATATACTCCGGCGGTCATCATATGAAGGCCGAAGAAACCGATGGAGTTCATCGGGATGCCGTTTTCAAAGGTATTGCTGCCCCCTGCCATGGATGCTCCGGCGGTATATCCCTGCATATAGGCGTTTGGGAGGATGGCAAGAACACGCCGTGCGCCGAGAGAAGCGTCGTATCCTTCCGCGCAGTCGCCTGCGGCGAAAATTCCGTCAAGCGTAATCATCATATTTTCGTCCACGATGATTCCGCGATGCACTTCACCGCCCGCGATTTTTATTATCTCGCTGTTCGCACGAACGCCGACGGCGAGGACAAGCAGGTCAAAATCAACCGTTTTTCCGCTTTTCATATGGGCGTATTTATTTTCAAAACGCTGCACTGTGTCACCGAGCATAAAGCTTATGCCGTTTTGTTCAAGATGCGTTTGCACAACTTTGGCACAGTCCGCATCGAGTATGCTTGAAAGTACCCTGTCTGCAAGGTCGCAAACGGTGATGCTTCCGGCGCGGTCCCGTATCCCTTCGGCGCATTTAAGCCCGATCAGCCCGGCGCCGACGATAAGTACGCGGGATTTGTTTGTGACCGCCTTTTCAAGCGCAAGAGCATCGTCAAGCGTCATAAACGAAAATTTGTTTTTAACAGTATCAAGTCCGTCAAACGGCGGCACGAACGGGCGCGATCCGGCGGCAACGCAAAGCTTGTCGTAGGGCAGATCGGTTCCGTCGTCCAAAGTGACCGTGTGTGAGACGGCGTCGATGGATACGGCGCGTCTGCCGTAGAACACCCGGCAGCCGTTTTCTTTGTAAAACCCGTCCGGACGGTATTTCATCCGTTCGGTATCTGTCTTGCCTTCCAGCAGATAGGAGATCAACGGGCGGCTGTATACCGGGTGGTTTTCTTCTGAGATAACTGTGATCTCTCCCTCCCGGTCGAGTGATCGGATGCCTTCGATGCAGCCGACGGCGGCGACGCCGTTTCCGATAAT
>CAMZED010000103.1 GCA_947305675.1 uncultured Clostridia bacterium
AATGCCAGGATATCTCATCGGGTTCTTTTTTCCCTTTCCAAAGTGCAAAATCATAGGGATGATTTTTTATCTCGTTTACGTCGATACGCGCACCTGCTTCCAGTTCGTCCATATTGTGGTGCGAAAGTTTGCCGTATTCCGCGTCGCTTTGTGAATCGAAATAAACATCGTTACCGGAAACGTAAGCGTGGCCGGAATCGATGAGAGATTCGACAATTTCGATTATTTTGTCGATATTTTCGGTAGCTCTGGGATGAAAGGTAGCTTCTTTAACGCCAAGGCCTTTTGCGTCGACAAAGTATTCTTTGATATATTTTTCGGCGATCTCGGGGACGGTCGTGCCCGTTTCTTTTGCGGCTCTGATAAGTTTATCGTCTACGTCGGTGAAATTCTGAACGAAAATCACTTTATTTCCGCAAAACTCAAGATATCTGCGGAGCATATCGAAAACAACGAAACATCTTGCGTTGCCTATATGGAAATAATTATATACGGTAGGCCCGCAGACGTACATTCTTACTGTATTGTCGCGGACCGTGAAATCCTCTTTTTGGCGCGTTAAGGTGTTGAAAAGTTTCATAAGATCCTCTTATTTATTCGTATTGATATATTTCCAATAAGTTTTCATATAGTCGATCCCCGACCAAACTGTGAAGAAAAGCGCGACCGACAGCGACACAACTGACAAAATCCCGTGACCGAACCTGAACGCCGCGGGCTCCAGTATTACAAGCGCGACGGCGATGATCTGCGACATTGTCTTGCATTTTCCCAAAAAGCTTGCCGCTATAACGGCGCCGTTTGAAGAAACAACGACAAGGCGCATCGACGTAACCGTCAACTCACGGAAAACAATAACGACGGCAGTCCAGAAAAACAGGTTTTTTATAACTTCCGCGGGGATCAAAGAATCGAATCCGGCGGAAGAGTAATCGAACATATACTCCGAAAAAGACATTGCGAACATAGAACCGATTATAAGGAACTTATCCGCAAGCGGATCCATAAATTTACCGAAATCGGTTATAAGGTGATTCTTTCTTGCAATATAGCCGTCAAAAAAGTCTGTGACGGAAGCGATAATGAACAGAGCGGCGGCTATTCCGCGGCTGATGTTCGGGTCTTCGAAAAAATTATATGCCAAAAAGATAACGAAAACCGGAATTATTATGATCCTGCCCAACGTGAGTTTGTTTGGAAGATTCATTTGATTACCTCCGAATCATTCATCGTACAAGGTTACCGAAAAGATCGTAATCAAGAACTTCGGTGATTTTTACGGTTACGAACTCTCCTTCTTTTACGCGCCGCGCCGACGAAAAATAAACCTTTCCGTCGATATCGGGCGCGTCGGCATATGAACGGCCGAAGAAACATTCCGATACCTGATCGTATCCTTCGCAGATAACCTTGATTTCTTTATTTATAAAGCCGGCGTTGTATTCGTTATGTATCTTGTTCTGCAGTTTCATCAAAGCGTCAAGACGCTTTGATTTGGTGCTTTCAGAAACCTGCTTGGGAAAATCGTAGGCGGGAGTGCCTTCCTCGCGTGAATATTCGAATACACCGAGCCGCTCGAACTTTATCTCTTTAATAAAATCACGCAGTTCTTCGAACTGTTTTTGCGTTTCGCCGGGGAAGCCGACGATCAGCGTGCTTCTTATAACAATGCCGGGGACCTCTTTACGCAATTTCGCGATGATTTCTTTTATGCTTTGAGAACTGTCGCGGCGGTTCATTCGGCGCAGTATATCGTCATTGATATGCTGAATCGGCATATCGATGTACTTTACAAGCTTTTTATTGGTTTTGAACTCATTGATGAGTCCGTCGGTGATCCTGTCCGGATAGCAGTAAAGTATGCGGATCCATTCAATGCCTTTGATCTGCGAAAGCTCGGAAATAAGGCTGTCGAGGCAGTAAGTGCCGTAAATATCTTCTCCGTAACGCGTAGTATCCTGCGCCACAAGGCAAATTTCTTTAACGCCCATTGCGGCTAAATTGTTAACTTCGCCGACTATATCCGACATCTGCCTGCTGCGGAACCTCCCGCGGATGCCGGGAATGACGCAGTAAGTACAACAGTTGTCACAGCCTTCGGCGATCTGAACGTAGGCAAAATGATCCGGAGTTGTTATAACGCGCTCACCTCCGAGTTCCTGCTTGTCGACGTCGTCAAAGCATGCGAAAGTGCCGCCTTTGTAAGCGACCTCGACAGCTTCACAAATATCGTCAAGAGAGCCGGTTCCGAGAACGCAGTTCACCTCGGGCAGTTCTTTAAGAACTTCTTCTTTATATCTCTGCGGCAGACAGCCCGTAACGACAATGCCTTTAAGATCACGATTCTTTTTGAGCCAGGCAATATCGAGAATGTTGTCGATCGCTTCGTTTTTGGCGCTTTCGATAAAAGCGCAGGTGTTTATTACAATAACGTCAGCTTCGATATCTTCGGCGACTATTTCCATACCGTGATCGACAAGTTTTGCAAGCATTACCTCGGTATTGAGCAGATTTTTCGGACAACCCAATGATACGAATCCTACTTTTACAGCCATAACTCAATCGTACTCTCTTTCGTAATTTCTTAATACGTCGGCGACGTCGCTTCCGGAAAAACCGGCGCGCATCAGCCCGGCGTAGACTTTGCGGCGATATTTGTCGTCCGACAAAGCGTTTGTGTCGTATTTCTTTTCGATATATGCGATTATTCTGCCGCGCTGGTCAATATCGCTGTATTTCGCAAGTGCGTTTTCGATATCTTCTTTAGATATCCCGCGGCGGTAGAGCTGTTCGCGGATCTTGCCGAGACCCATATTTTTGAACTCGTAAAAAGTCTCGGCATAGCGTTCGGCGAGACGAGCGTCGTCGATATATCCGCGATCCGCAAAAAGATCGGCAACATCCGCGCAAAGATCTTTCGGGAACTTTTTGCTTAATTTATCGAAAAGCTGTTTTTTTGAAAGATCGCCGTACGACAAATGATCAAACGCCTTTTTTATACACAGAAGCCTGTCGCGCGCGGAACAGATCTCTTCGTATGTCTCTTCCCCGACGCGGTCGCCTTCGTTTACGCCAAGCGACAAAAGATCGTGCATTGTCACCCGGAACGTATCTCCGCCGCAAACAATAACCGCTTCGTTGCTGCCTTCGTTCCTAATGACCGAATCGATTACGTACATATAAAATACCGAAAATTCAAATTATTCGTTTTCTTCGTCGAAGTAATCCTCGGCGCTGACAGTTGCGGGGCGAGCGGCGTCCTGAGCGGACTTGGTGGCGTTGAGGATCTTGGCGGAAAGTTCATCGGCAAGCGGCTTGTTCTCTTCGAGAAGAGCTCTGACTTTATCTTTGCCCTGGCCAAGCTTTTCGCCGTTATAAGAGAGCCAGGAACCGCTCTTTTCGATTATGCCGTTTGCGATGCCGAGTTCGATTATTTCGCTTTCCTTGGAAATACCTTTGCCATATATAATATCGAATTCCGCGGTGCGGAAAGGAGGAGCAACTTTGTTTTTGACAACTTTGCATTTAACATGGTTGCCGATTATCTCGCTTCCGTTTTTGAGCTGTTCGGATTTGCGAACGTCAAGGCGAACCGAAGCATAGAACTTCAAAGCTCTGCCGCCGGTGGTGGTTTCGGGGTTGCCGTAGATCACGCCGACTTTTTCGCGCAGCTGGTTGATGAATATAACGATACAGCTGGATTTTGCGATGGCGCCGGAAAGTTTACGTAAAGCCTGAGACATAAGCCTTGCGTGCAAACCAACGTGCGAATCGCCCATATCGCCGTCGATCTCGCTTTTGGGAACAAGCGCGGCGACAGAGTCGACAACAACAACTTCCACAGCGCCGGAACGGACGAGCGCCTCGGTGATTTCAAGCGCCTGCTCGCCGAAATCGGGCTGAGAAACAAGCAGCGAATCGGTATCAACACCGAGCGCGCGGGCATAAACGGGGTCGAGCGCGTGTTCAGCGTCGATAAACGCGGCTTCTCCACCGGCTTTTTGAACTTCGGCGATAACGTGCAGCGCGAGCGTCGTCTTACCGGAGGATTCCGGGCCGAAGATCTCGATTATTCTTCCTTTGGGAACACCGCCGATACCGAGCGCTATATCGAGCGAAAGCGATCCGGTCGGGACGCTTTTGACTTCCATGCCGACGTTTTCGCCCAATCTCATTATTGAACCCTTTCCGCACTGTTTTTCTATTTGTGCAAGTGCGGTTTCAAGTGCCTGCCTTTTGCTGTCTTTAACGATATCTTTCGTTGCCATTATTAACCTCCGTGCGAACTTTTGTTCTTAATATAATATATCATATACGTAACTGTTTGTCAATGAAATAATTCGCATAAATAATTACAAGTTTTGAATAAGTCTGCAAGATTTTAAATGTTTTATGCAAAATACATAAACACTGATATAAATTTTTGGGCAATTAAGCACTTACATATTTTTTCGGTTTTTGCTATTATATACAAAGATAATGAGGATGATCCCCTCACAGGAGGTTTCACAATGGCAAGTGTATTTTTTAAGCATCTTTACAAAAGGTATCCCGGCGGAGTGACCGCTGTATCCGATTTCACTCTTGAAATTCAGGATAAAGAATTCGTAATACTCGTTGGTCCTTCGGGCTGCGGCAAAACCACTACACTGCGTATGATCGCCGGTCTTGAAGAGATCACCGAAGGTGAACTGTTTATTGACAACAAACGCATTAATGACGTTGCTCCCAAAGACAGGGATATTGCGATGGTTTTCCAGAACTATGCTCTTTATCCGCATATGACAGTGTTCGATAATATGGCGTTCGGTCTGAAGCTTCGCAAAGTCAGAAAAGAAGAGATCAAACGCCGCGTTGAAGAAGCTGCCCGCATTCTTGATATAACTCACCTGCTCGACAGAAAACCGAAGGCTTTGTCCGGCGGTCAGAAACAGCGTGTCGCGCTGGGACGTGCTATCGTTCGTAACCCCATGGTCTTCCTGCTTGACGAGCCGCTTTCCAACCTCGACGCAAAGCTCCGTGCTTCCATGAGAACCGAGCTTACAAAACTTCACGACAGAGTTCAGACCACGTTTATCTACGTTACGCACGACCAGATCGAGGCTATGACGATGGCTTCCCGTATAGTTGTTATGAAAGACGGCGTCATCCAACAGGTCGACACTCCTCAGCATCTTTATGATCTGCCCTGCAACCTCTTTGTTGCCGGCTTTATCGGCACTCCTCAGATGAAC
>CAMZED010000104.1 GCA_947305675.1 uncultured Clostridia bacterium
GGGAAATAAACGATTATGTCGCCGTTGAGCGACCAGTCGTCGTAGTCAGGCGCGCGACCGTCGTGCTTCTCGCCCGATTTCAGCTTCCCGCCGATCTGCATAAGGAAAATCGCGCCGTGTTTTTTCACCGCCGCGTATTCGCGCTGCTTCGGAGTCATACCGGGGAATTCGTCCTCGAGCTCCTGCGATGTGATAAAAGTAATTTCTTCCGGCAAAAACTTGCCGACAAAATCATAATCTTCGGCTATGTAGGTTTCGGTATGCCTTAATGCGGCGTAGATCTGATTCACCGCGCGTTTAAGCGTTTCGACGTTGCGGTTCCCGGCGGTGATCACCTTTTCCCAGTCCCACTGGTCGACAAAAACCGAATGGATGTTGTCGGTGTCTTCATCGCGCCGAATGGCGTTCATATCGGTATAAAGCCCCTCGCCGGGCAGAAAACCGTATTGTTTCAGCGCAAGCCGCTTCCATTTCGCCAGCGACTGGACTATCTCGAAACTGCCGTCGTCGCCCTTGATATCAAAAGCGACGGGGCGTTCCACTCCGTTCAGGTTGTCGTTGAGCCCGCTTGCCGAATCGACAAACAGCGGCGCCGATACCCTTGTGAGGTTAAGCTGTATGGCAAGATCGCGCTCGAAAAAGTCTTTAACCTTCTTTATTGCCACTTGCGTCTGGCGCAGATTCAACTTCGATCTGTAATCCTTCGGTACCGTTATCGCCATTTACGTCCTCCTTCCGGCGTTCGCCTTCGTCAATTTCCCGCTCTTTTGCGGAACCTTTCTTTCCGTGACCGTTCATTTTGCCGATTATAACTTTATAAAGGAATATGCAGGCGAGGCTGATCAGCCCCATCGCCACGTAAAGTATAATGGCTTTTACCCATTCCTTCTGTTCGATCCACTGACCGCCGATCGTCGAAGTGACTATCGACGGTATCCTCGCAAGGGTAGAGATGACGACGAAAGTCGAGATCTTTATTCTTGTAAGCCCGAAGAAGAATATGAGCGGATCCTTCGGAGTTCCCGGAAGCATATAAAGAATAAGTACCCAGCGGTTCAGCTTCTTTTCGCTGTTGATGAATTTGAGATTGTTTATTTTGTCGAGCGATACGAACAGTTCGACGAATTTCGTGCCGAACCGCCGAACGAACAGCATTATCAAAAACGACGAAAGCGCCGCGCCGAGCAGACATATCACCGAACCGCCGAACCAGCCGAACGCCAGACCCATTCCGGTTTCGATCACTTCGCCGGGGATGGGGGAAACGACGACCTGCAATACCTGTATGCCGAAAGCGATCAGCACTCCCCAGGCGCCGTAGCCGTTGATCATATCTTTAAAATGCCTTCCGGCGTCGGCGGCGGTTTCGCCCTCACCGACGGCAAGGAACGATTTTGTTGCAAAGACCGACAACCCTGCGATTATCGCGACCGCCAGCACCAGCGAAATGATCGCTATTATCCGCTTGCGCTTAAGCGTTTTGCGCTGCTCGTCCGAAAGCGCTTTTTCGCTCCCGCCTAAGGCTTCTCTGTTATTATCCATAAAAAACTTTACACTTTCAAAAATCGTTTTTGTGATCCGTTACTATTCGACGTTCGCGCCGTAACGGCGTATCTTTTGCGTTGTGGTCTTTTCAAGCCCGTTTACGAGTATTTCGATCACGTCGATGCGTTTGTAATTCGGGACCTGTTCGTTTATCTCCATTATTATACCCTTTACGACGGCTTTTATTTCTTCGTCGGCAGGCTCGTGCCCGAGTTTTTCGGCGATAACTCCGGCGTCGGGGAATACCTTTGCCTTAACTTTGGTCACGTCGCCGTCTTTAAGCGCAAGAACCAGCGATTCTTTTATCTCGGGGTATTTCGAAATTCTCGTTTCAAGTTCCTCGGGATAAATGTTCTTTCCGTTCGAGGTGACTATAACGTTTTTTATTCTGCCGCGGATATAAAGCGCGCCGTCTTTATCCATATAACCCAGATCGCCGGTGTGGAACCACCCGCCGCGCATAACGCGCTCGGTCGCGGCTTCGTCGTTAAAATAGCCAAGCATAATGTTGTCGCCGCGGGCGATTATCTCGCCTACGCCTTCCTCGTTGGGCGATTCTATCTTCATTTCAACGCCGGGAATGGCGATCCCGGTCGATTCCGCGTTGAAATAAAAATCGCTGTTTCCGGCGACGAGCGGCGAACACTCGGTAAGCCCGTAACCTTGCAAAGTGCGGATCCCGAGCGCCGAAAAATCATGCACGAGTTCGGTATCGAGCTCGGCGGCGCCGACGATGAACAGCCTTAACCTGCCGCCGAGGTTGGAGCGCACTTTCGAACGTATTATCCTGCGGACTATCAGCGGCGTTTCGCTGAGAGCCCGCGAAAGAGTCATACCCTCGAAAAACGCGCGGTAGCGCTTAGGACAGCTTTTAACTATCGTCGCTTTGATACGGCTGTCGAGCAGTTTGAGCACCGCCGGAACGACGACAAGCAAAGTCGGCCGGTATTCTTTTATCTCGCTTGCGATCCGTCTCAGGCTCGAAACATAGGCGATGCAAGCCCCTTTTGAAAGCAAAAGCAGGCAGTTCAGCGTGCATTCATAGGTGTGGTGAAGCGGAAGTATCGAAAGTGTCGTGTCGCTTTCGGTTATTTTAACTATGCTTACCGTGGAATATATGTTCGAGCAGATGTTATACTGTGAAAGGCATACGCCTTTTGAATTCCCGGTGGTGCCGGAAGTGAAAATAAGCACCCGGGTTTCGTCGTGAGGGAATTCGATCGCGTTGACGCGCGCCGCGTCGACCGGGTAACCGCTGCCCGAAAGTCCCGCCGCGCAGTATTTGCCGCCGGCAGAGATCGCGTCCGCCTGCGGGAAGGGGATGGTGATCATTCCACCGGTTTCGGGGAGCGTCGAAGCCGGATCGTAAAGCAGAGCCTTGCAATCGGCTGAAAGCAAAAACTCCTTTACGTCGTCGGGCTTCAGCTCGCGGTCGATCGGCACCGCGACACCGACCGTCGCCGCGCACAGATAGGACAGCACCCATTCAAAACAGTTCTTTCCGGTAACGGCGATTCGCTTTCCGCCCAACCCCATATCCAGAAGGAAAGTGGACAATCTGTAATATCTTTCTTTAAGTTCGGAATAACTGACCGGTTCGGTTTTTTCGCCGATCTTTCGCAAAAACGCCGGCTTTGATCCGAACTGCTCGGCGGAATTGCAGACGATCTCGCGGAAATTATCAAAACGTTTTTCGTTATATGTCGTTTTCATTATTTGCCTCGTAAGCATTTACTCATCCTTTTGATTTTATCACTTCGTTCGTGCTATGTCAATACTCAGAAAGCCTTTTAAGCGTTTCTTTGTCGGGTTTCCCGGTGGGTTCCAATCCGTGCGCCGCTTGCCAGAACGCAAGCTCTTTGCGGCTCTTTTTCCCGAATACCGGGCCGAATCCGGGATTCAGCCCGTTCCGCCGCATAAGCGCTTTTATACCTTGCCCGGGGGCGGTTTTCCCGCCGGATCCGGCGGAAGAAAAAGCCGGCGAGACGATAATGTCCTTGGGAAGACAACCGTTCTGCACGGCTGCGGAGATATAGTTGAGCAGATTCCAGGTCGCCTCGTTTACGGTTTCGGTCACGGTCAGCCCGAACACCCTTTGCAGTGCTCCGATACTGCTTTGAGTCCGCTCGCCGAATATTCCGTCGACTTTCGCCTGACCGATATAAGGCAAAGCCGTGTAGATTATATTTATCCTTTCCTGAACGTAATTTACATCGTTGGGCGAAGATCCCTCCGCTACCGCTTCGCCGGGATAGGGGCGCGAACCTTCGCTTTCGGTCGTCGCAAAAATACATCCGAGCTCCGCCGCGATATAGATTCGGTTTATTTCGTTCCAAAGCGGTTCGTTCACCCTTCCGTCCTGCGGATAGGCAAACAGCGCCGCAAAGGTATTCACCGCGCGTTCGGTTATCGCTCCGAAAAATCCGTCGGCGTCGAGCTCCGGGATTATCGGGAAAGAGATCCTTATTTTTTGAAGCAGCCGCTGGACGTATTCCACCTGATCCCCGCGTGAGCCGAACGTGAGATCCGTCCCCGGATAAGGCGAAATTCCGTTTTCCAGAACCGGTTCGTCAATGTTTTCAAGTGTGCCGTTATATATCCTTACAATGCTGTTCCAGGTCCGTTCATCGATCACCCCGGTGACTTCGAGCCGGTAGGCGTTTTGAAAACTCCTCACCGATTCCTGCGTATCGGCGTCGAAGATCCCGTCGATATTGACAGGGCGGACCAGAGGATTGAAACGGCTTATTCTGCGAAGATAAAACTGGATCTCCTGTACCTCGGAACCTTTCGATCCCGGTTCGAGCGGCGAGCCCGGATAAGTCTGAGTATTGTACGACGGGCGCTGGCCTTCGCTTGTCAGTTCCGCAAGCGATTTTACCGAAACGTAAAGATAGGAGATCTTATACCAGGTGGCTTTGTCGATTATCCCGGTCACCGGAAGTTGGAAAAGTTCCTGGAATTCTCTTACGACTCTCGTAAGTTGTTCGTCGTAAACCCCGAAGTTGTTGTTAAGCGGCAGTTTCGGATAGTTTATTGCGATCCGATTGAGCTGAAGCTGCATAAGCCTCACATTCTCGCCCTCGTCGCCCTCCTTAAGCGGTTCTCCGGGGTAAGAACCCTCTATCGCCCTTATATCGTCGGTCAGCGTCACGTCGACGTCGCCGTAATAAAACGCAAGGATCTCCTCGGTGTTCCTTCCGTCCTCGGCAAGTTCCACCGTCCCCCATTGCGAAAGCCCGTCGCATTGAGTGTTGCGCCCGTCGCAGAACGATGCGTACAGCGGTTCGACGAATCCCGGGCGGATGAGATAATTATTGAAGATCGAATCGACTATTGCGTCGGTCTCTTCATAGGTATTCCCGCCGGGAGTGAACGCCTGATCGTAGGCGGTCGAGGAGGTTATGTCGAAATCGTAGCCTCTGCTGCGGTACCATTCGGTATATACCCGGTTCAAAGCGATGGAAATCTGCGCAAGTATGTTCGCCCTTGCCGATTCTTCCGGCCAGGTGGGATATATCTCGCTTGCCGCGACGTTTGTTATATA
>CAMZED010000105.1 GCA_947305675.1 uncultured Clostridia bacterium
CCGATGGTGATCTTCTGATGAGAATGGGCGATAACATGGCAATGGATATGGATACCGGTGATATTCACATCATATCATCGTGGTCCAACGATAACGAGGACGACGATTAAAACCACACTACACTACAAAAATCCCTCTGCCGATTTCTCGGTAGAGGGATTTTGTTCAAATATTCAGCGCTACTTTTACGTCATTCCACTTATGCACTCTGTGCTTGGTGGAGTCGGCGTACAGATATTTCTGCGCGCCGGCTTTGGTGAGTGTAAATTCAGCGATTTTTAAGGGTTTGCCGGAATTATTTCCTGCCGTCCTTAATAGCTGCCTGTGCTGCGGCGAGGCGGGCGATCGGAACTCTGAACGGTGAGCAGGAGACGTAATCGAGACCGATCGAATGGCAATATTCGACGGATGACGGGTCGCCGCCGTGTTCGCCGCAGATGCCGACATGGAGTTTCGGGTTGACCGGTCTGCCGAGGCTGATCGCCATTTCCATAAGCCTGCCGACGCCGATTCTGTCAAGTTTGGCAAACGGATCGTTCTCGAGGATTTTGTTGTTATAATACGCATCGAGGAATTTACCCGCGTCATCGCGTGAGAAGCCGAACGTCATCTGAGTGAGGTCGTTGGTGCCGAAGCAGAAGAAATCCGCATGCGCCGCGATAGCGTCAGCGGTGAGAGCCGCTCTCGGGATCTCGATCATTGTACCGACTTCGTATTCAAGTTCTATACCGGAGGATTTGATCTCGGCGTCTGCGGCTTCGGTGACGATCTTCTTGACAAAATCGAATTCCTTCAGTTCGCTTACCAGCGGGATCATTATCTCGGGTTTTACATTCCAGTCGGGATGATTCTTTTTAACATTGATGGCGGCGCGGATAACGGCGAGCGTCTGCATTTTTGCGATCTCGGGGTAGGTAACCGCAAGGCGGCAGCCTCTGTGACCCATCATCGGGTTGAATTCATGCAGAGAATCGATGATCGCTTTTATCTGATCGACAGTCTTACCCTGCGCTTTTGCGAGTTTTTCGATATCTTCTTCGTCGGTCGGAACGAATTCGTGCAGAGGCGGATCGAGGAATCTGATGGTAACGGGATGGCCTTCGAGCGCCTCATAAAGTTTTTCGAAGTCTGCCTGCTGAATCGGGAGTATCTTGGCAAGGGCGGCTTCGCGTTCTTCGACTGTATCTGAACAGATCATCTCGCGGAATGCATCGATCCTGTCGCCCTCGAAGAACATATGCTCGGTACGGCAGAGTCCAATGCCTTCGGCGCCGAGCTCACGGGCTTTTTTGGCATCGGCGGGGGTATCTGCGTTTGTGCGGACTTTAAGTTTGCGATATTTATCAGCCCAAGACATAATTCTTTCGAATTCGCCTACAATTGCGGCGTCAACGGTGGGGATAGCGCCGTCGTAAATGTTGCCGGTCGAACCGTCAAGCGATATAACATCGCCTTCTTTATATTCTTTTCCGGCAAGGAAGAAGTGTTTTGCGTCTTCATCTATGTTGATTTCGCCGCATCCCGAAACACAGCAGGTACCCATACCGCGGGCAACGACGGCTGCGTGGGAAGTCATACCGCCGCGAACGGTAAGTATGCCTTGCGCGGCTTTCATACCCTCGATATCCTCGGGGGAGGTTTCCAACCTTACAAGGACTACTTTTTCGCCTCTTGAAGCCCATTCTTTTGCGTCGTCAGCGGTAAATACGATCTTGCCGCAAGCAGCGCCGGGAGAAGCGCCGAGCGCGCGTGCGATGGGTTTAGTCTCTTTAAGCTTCTTTGCGTCGAACTGCGGGTGGAGAAGGGTATCAAGGTTGCGCGGGTCGATCATGGCAACAGCTTCTTCCTCGGTACGCATACCTTCGTCGACAAGGTCGCAGGCGATCTTCAGTGCGGCTTGCGCGGTGCGTTTGCCGTTGCGGGTCTGGAGCATATAAAGCTTGCGGTCTTCAATGGTGAATTCCATATCCTGCATATCTCTGTAATGAGTTTCGAGGATGTGGCAGATGTTGACGAACTGATCGTAAACCTCGGGCATTTCCTGCTTAAGTTCATCTATCTTCTTGGGGGTGCGGACGCCGGCGACGACGTCTTCGCCCTGGGCGTTCATCAAAAATTCGCCCATCAGTTTCTTTTCGCCGGTGGCGGGATCACGCGTGAAAGCGACGCCGGTACCGGAAGTATTGCCCAAATTGCCGAACGCCATCATCTGCACGTTGACAGCGGTACCCCATGAATAAGGTATATCGTTATCGCGGCGATAAACGTTGGCGCGGGGGTTGTCCCACGAACGGAAGACAGCCTTGATAGCTTCAACGAGCTGTACTTTGGGGTCGGTGGGGAAGTCTTCGCCGAGTTTGGATTTGTATTCCGCTTTGAACTGAACAGTAAGCGCTTTAAGGTCGTCGGCGGTGAGGTCAACGTCCTGTGTAACGCCTTTTTCAGATTTCATTTTGTCAATCAATTCTTCGAAGTATCTCTTGCCGACTTCCATAACGACGTCGGAGAACATCTGGATAAACCGTCTGTAGCAGTCCCACGCCCAACGGGGATTTCCGGATTTGGCGGAGAGTACCTCGACAACCTCTTCATTAAGACCGAGGTTGAGTATCGTATCCATCATACCGGGCATAGACGCTCTTGCGCCGGAACGAACCGAAACAAGCAGAGGGTTTTCTTTGTCGCCGAACTTTTTGCCGGTGATCTTTTCCATAATGGAAATATGCTCTTCAATTTGAGCCATAATTTCGTCATTGATCTGACGGCCGTCCTCATAATACTGAGTGCAGGCTTCAGTGGTAATAGTAAATCCCTGAGGAACAGGAAGTCCAAGGTTGGTCATCTCGGCCAAGTTCGCACCCTTGCCGCCGAGAAGTTCTCTCATCTTGCCGTTGCCTTCGGAAAAGAGATATACGTACTTTTTAGTCATATTAAAATATAACCTCCGTGTTTAATATTTCCTATATATTATTATAAAGGCAGCGATTTGTCAAGAGAAAATGCCCTAATATGTAAGAAAAAATACAAAATTATTGTCGCAACCTTGCTCTTGACAAAATCGTAAGTAAGCGTTAAACTGTTCCGGCAGGAAGCATTTTGAGTTTTCTTGATTAACTGTTTGGGAGTTTGTCCAGAATGGAATTCGGAACTTATTTCATAGACGGCAAGCCGGAGTTTATCGTAGCCGGTCTTGGCAACCCGGGACCGCGGTATTCTTCGACACGTCACAACGTCGGATTTATGGCGATCGACTATATAGCCGAGAAAAAGGATACAAAAATCAACCGGGAAAAGTTCAACTCTCTTACGGGAAAGTGCTATATTGCCGGGTACTGTGCGCTGCTCTTAAAGCCTCAAACAATGATGAACAATTCCGGACTGGCTTTGGCGCGCGCCGCTGATTATTTCAGAATCCCTCCCGAAAATATTATTGTTTTATATGACGATATCGCGCTTCCCGTCGGTGCATTGAGGATAAGACCTTCCGGCAGCGCGGGCGGTCACAATGGCCTGAAATCTATCATCGAACATCTCGGTACAAATGAATTTCAGCGGATAAGGTTCGGCATCGGCGCTAAACCCGCGGGGAGCGATCTC
Source organism: uncultured Clostridia bacterium (assembly GCA_947305675.1). Lineage (GTDB taxonomy): Bacteria > Bacillota > Clostridia > Oscillospirales > CAG-382 > Coliplasma. The sequence goes on from CAMZED010000105.1 coordinate 3,598, forward strand.
GCCGATTACGTTCTGAGCAACATACCTTACTTCGACAAACCCTATATAACCGATAATTTTAAATATGTTCTTCCGGCGCTTGAGCTTATTTTCAACGGCAAAACACAGTTTGCAATGAGCAAATACAATCGCCCCGGAAAGACCGAGCAAACGGATGAAAGCAATTCTTGAACAATTCTCCCGAGACGAGAACTATATAAGGTTTTTAAACGGGCTTAAAACGGGACGCATACCCGCCTCTGTGAGCGGTATGTGCGATCCCGCGCGCCCTTTTTTCATTGCAGCGGCTTTGAAAGATTCCGGCAGGAAGGGAATTGTTATCCTGCCCGAGGAAAAAGAGGTAAACAATTACGCCGCTGTTTTGAGACTGTTTTTCAAAAACGTTCTCGTTTATACCGCGCGTGATTTTATTTTTGAAAGCGTAACGGCTTATTCAAAAGATTGGGAACACGAACGTCTTTCGGTACTTCAAAAGGCTTCAAAAGGCGATTATGATGTTATTGTTACCGTCCCCGACGCATTGATGCAATATACTCTGCCGGTTTCGCTGCTTTTAGAAAACAGTTTTGAACTTGAACGCGGAGGCAGGGCGGATATAAACGATATCTGCGTCAGGCTGTCGGGAATGGGCTATACACGCGCAGACATTGTTGAGGGCGTGGGGCAATTTTCGGTTCGCGGCGGGATTATAGATATTTTCTCTCCGAATTACTCATATCCGGTGAGGATAGACCTTTTCGGCGATGAAGTTGACCTGATCGGACTCTTCGACACGGTCAGCCAGCGTCGGACGGAAAATCTCGAATCCTGCGAGATCATCCCCTGCACCGAGATCATTCTTACCGATCCCGCAAAACAAGCGGTTCGCCGCGAGATAAAAAGCCTGATCGACAATTTTAAAGGTCAGGAAAAGCGTCTGCAAACGCTTAAACTCGAGCTCGAATCGCTCGAGCGCGGCGATAAAAGCGTGTATTCCGACAAGTATTATTCTTTGATCTATCCCGAAAAAGAGACTCTTTTTGATTCCGTTGCCGGAGCTTTGACGTTCGTTGTAGAAACTTCAAGGGTTAAAGACCGTGCGGTGGGATTTGCATTTACCAACGACGGGATCGCCGAAAGCCTCGCCGAAGCAGGTATGTGCCGCCTTAAGAATTGCCGCCCTTATTGCAGCGCCGAGGATTTTTTTGTAAAACTCGGCAAAAATACGGTTTCTGTCGATGCGTTCGCAACGTCAGGCGTTGCCGTGGGAGCGGTTTCAACTTACCGTATAGAGACCCGTAACACTTTGCAGCTTACCGAAAAAAGCGAACTGTTTGTCGACGACATAGATTCGTTCATCGCTTCTTCCGACAGGATTCTTATATTGTGTTCAAGCGAGCGGTCCGCTTCGGTTATGACGGAATTTTTGTGCGATCACGGCGTCGCCGCCTATGCGTTTACCGGAAATTTATATGAATGCCGTGCCGCGGTCGCTTCGGCAGCCAGGG
>CAMZED010000106.1 GCA_947305675.1 uncultured Clostridia bacterium
CTTTGACAAAATAAATAAAAGCTCTCAGACATTATAAAAGCAATCTCCACTCGTCAGGGGTAAATGACGGATAATAAAATCAAACAAACCGTAAGACAACCAGAAATGCAGGGGACCTGCCGGGGCGGACGGCTCCGGCGGCTCTCCGAATAAACTCAATTTATCCCCCCGACCCGCCGGTAACCCCGGCGGGTTTTTCGCCCGAAACACGCTTATTGACAAAAGCGCGCGTATGTTGTATAATAGCGTTCGGAGCGGGGGAGAGACCCCGCCGGGGAATATTTAAGGAGATGATTCTTTGTCGTCCGCGTTCAAGAATTTTTTCATAACTTTTATAATCTGCCTTGTCGTATTCGGGTTCGTCGGGTTCAGGTTCGTCTATCCCGTGCTCAGCGACGCGCTCAACGTCGCCGGGATAATCAACCCGCAGGAACAGTCTGACACGTCCGGCGAAAATTCCGACGGCAGCGAACCCGATACCACGTCGCGTGAGACGTCGGAGTCTTCGCGTTCCGACGCTCGGTCCCCGTGACGCTCAAAGTCTTCAACGAGGTCGGCGTTTCGGTCCCGCTGGCGGATCTCGTCCCGGTCAGCAACGATTCGGCGGTATGCTCGATGTTCGGCGCGCTCACCGGGATAAAGACCGATTACTGCCTGCGCGTCGACCGTGAATCGCTTAAAGAGCTCGTTTCACAAATGCCGGGTATGGAGGTGACGCTTTCCGAAAACATCAGCTTTATCAACCCGGCTTACGTCGGGTTCGTCCCGGAGGAGGGCGAGGAATATCCCGCCGATTATTACATCAACGTCACCGACGCCGACGGCAGGGTGAACCTTAACGATAAGATCGGCAGCAGCACCAAACTCGAATGGCTGCTCGAATACAACCCCAACGCCGACGGAAGCCCCTACAACGGCATTTATATCACCGTCGCAAAAGCGGTCTACAAGCAGTTTTTCCAATCCGAATCCGAACTTAAAAGCACCTCGGTGCTTACAAAGTTCCTTGAAAAGACCCGCACCAACCTCACCCCGGATCTGCTCAGCGAAAACCTCGATCCCATCTTCAGCTACGACGATTACCGCGTTTTCGAGCTGACTTACCCCGGCGGATGGGAAAAATCGGTCGAGCGCCTGCGTGAAGCCGACGGCAGACGCGAGTAAAACGGCGAAAACCGGCGTAAAATGCAAAAATTAGTCGCGGCTAACCGCAAAAAATTCGCCGTCGGCTATTGAAATCTTTATCGGTTTGTGTTATCATAAGCCAATCAATCAACACGGAGGAACTTTATTATGGCATATTCAATCAACAAAGACGAATGCATCGGCTGCGGCACCTGCGAAGCCGAATGCCCCGTAAGCGCGATCTCGGTCGGCGAAGACGGCAAATATCAGATCGACCCTGAACTTTGCATCGAATGCGGAGCCTGCGCGGGCGTTTGCCCCGTCGACGCTCCCAAAGCGTAATTGTAAAACGGCTTTTTACACATAACGCCGCCCCGCGGGGATCCGCGGGGCTTTCTTTTCTTTTTGATAAATATAACGCTTGACACGGCGGCTTTTTTATGCTATATTGCTTTTGTATAGGTTTAATCGGTTTTCCCGGAGGTTCCGTAACGTGAAAAGATTTGTTTCGATCCTGCTCGCATTGGCTTTCGCCGTGCTTTCCTGCCCGGCGGTTTTTGCCGAGCCCGCGGGCTATGAATCCGAAGTCGCCGCACGTACAGGCGGCGCTTCCGCCGATCCTTCGTTTGTAATATCCGTCTCGGCGCCCGCCGCCGTTCGCCCCGGAAAGGAATTCGTTTCGTCCGTCACCGTCGGCGACGTTAAGGTCGAAAGCGGACTTACGATCGTAAAATTCAATCTTGAATACGATTCTGACAAGATCGAATTCGTCTGCGACAGCTCCGATTTTGACAATCATGGTTCGCTGCTTCTTAACGCTCAGGCGCCCGGTTCGAACAGCTGGGAATCGCTTTCGCTGTTCAAACCCGCCGAACCCGGGATGATCAAAGTAAGCTACGCCACCTCGGATCCCAAAGCCGCCGCAAAAAGCGGTGAGCTGGTATTTAAGTTCAGGTTCAGGGTCAAGGATGAGGCGGAGGGCGCTTTCGGGATCTGGATCGCCCATTCGAGCGCCGTCGGATATGATACCGACGTAAGCAGAGTAAACGGCAACGGCGGTTATTCCGTTACGCAAGTCGCAAAAAGCTTCGAACAGCTTGTCGGCGCGCCGGACCCCAACGCGAAATATAACCTCAAAATCACCGCCGCACCCGATTTTTACGCCGGATCGTTCTATGACGTTTCGGTTTCCGCCGCGGGCATATCGCTCGAAGGCGGCATAACCGTCGTCGAGTTCGACCTGTACTATGATACTTCAAGCCTCGAATTCTCGTATGAAGCAGCCGATTTCGACAGCGAAGGCGCGCTTCTGCTGCGCTCTTCCTCCGCGCCCGGCGGTTCGTGGGAATCGCTTTCGCGGTTCGATCCTTCCGCCCCCGGCGTTATAAAAATAAGCTACTTCACCCTTTATCCCCAGGACGCCGCGAAAAAAGACGTCGATCTGGCGATAAACCTGCGCTTCAAAGTTAAAGAAGAACCCGCGGAAGAGACCGGGATCTGGATCCCGACCGATTCGGTCGCCTGCCACGATGTCGACGTTAAAAAATTCACCGGCAACGGCGCTTTTGCCGTCGCAGCGCTCAAAGAAGTCGTCGAGGTGATCCCCGCCGCCGACAGCAAGCTCAAAGTTGACACCGAGGGCGGCGTTATTTCCAACATCCTTCCCGGCACCGACGTCAAGACCTTCCTCGAAGGCATCACAAACAGAGCCGACTGCATAATCGAGAACGCCTTCCAGGGCAAGATCGGCACCGGAACAAAGATCACCTGCGGTACCGCGGTATATACCGTGGTCGTCATGGGCGACCTCGACGGCGACGGCGATCTCGGCATTGCCGACTATATACTCGTAAAACGCATTTATTTAAAGAACTACAACGCCACCGAATTCCAGGTAATGGCGGGCACGCTTACCGAACCGGGCGGCATCACCCCGGCGGATTACATCAAGATCAAACGCGCCTGTTTAAAGACTTACAACTTTAAGCTCGCCGACTGAACCCGTTAATGAAAAGCCAAAGGCTTCATTAAATAAATAAGAAAATACAAAATCACAACCAGGAGGAAAAAAACATGAAACGTACCCTCGCACTCCTCATCGTGCTGGCAATGCTGTCGACAATGCTCGCGGTATTCGTTTCGGCTGACGAGGAACCCACCGTTTACAACCTTCTTCCCACGTCCGGCGATTGGACTCAGGTCCCCAACAAAGGTAACTCCGTAAATGTCACTTATCTTGAAAAGGGAATCCAGTTTGCAGGAGAAATGAAAACATCGGAAGATACCTGGCCTTCGGTCGAGTATAGCTACGAAACTCCGATCACCGTCAAAGCCGAAGATTATTATCTCGTCTTTGATTTCACCGTAACGGGTGAAGGCGACAGACCCCGCGGAGCCGTATGCTTCTATTGCGACAACAACACCAACGTCGCTTACCACCTCGGCAACCTTGCGACGTTCAAACTGTTCGGCGTCGAAGAACCTAACACGGACGACTTCGAAGTCGGCACCTACAAAGGCGCCATCAAACTTTCCGATTTCGCCGAAGAGATCGACTTCGACTGGAAACACGCGCTTAAAGAAGCTTTCAACGAAGACGGCGAAGTGAACTTCACCACCATCCTCGTTTTCGCTTGCGGCGGCGGCACTATCACCATAAACGAGCTCAGCCTCGTTCCCGTTTCGACCTATGAAAAACCCGTTCTCTGGAAAGAGACCGAGTCTATCGGCGCAGACGGCATCTATTCATACACCAGCGCGCTCGATTACAATTTCAGGATCGATTCCGTCAACGTTTCGATCGAAGCTGAAAAGAGCACCATCGTAACCGATAAAGATCGCTTCACCAGCCTCAACCCCAACTGGGCTATAAGCGTTGAACTCAAACCCACCGCGGAAGCAAACAAATACGAAGTGGTCGGTTCTCCCGTCGCCGGCGACGGCCCAAACACCGCCGGCTGGTCGAACTTCACCTGGGCTGAAGGCAACGTTGTAATGGTTATCCATTCCTCCGGTTCTCTTCCCCAGAACGAAAAAGGCACTTATCCCAACTACGAACAGAAAGTCGTCGCGCTCGCTCTTAAAGAAGGCGACGTGATCGAATTCACCGGCGTCGACTTTTCCGTCGACGGCGCGCTTGATCCCGCCGGCAACGCTCACGTTGTTGTTCCCGGCGCGAAAGCCACCATTAAAGAAGAGATCACCGTTGACGGCGACCTCAACGACACCGGCTGGGATCCCGAAAAATGGATCGAAGTTACCGAAGATAACGGCGCGATCCAGGGCAAACCCGACGGCAAACCCTTCCGCACCTATAAACTTCAGCTTCGCACCGACGACACCAAGGTTTACGTCGCCGCTGTTATCGATGCTCCGATGACTGTTCCCGCGGACGACACCGAAAATGAAGCTCCCAGAAACTACAGCACCAACTTCCGTCTCTGGATCCAGAGCGATTCTTCCTATGACCGCTATACTCACTTCTTTGACGTTATCCCCGATAAAGACGGCAACACCGTTCTCGTCGCAAGATACAACACCGTAAAAGACAACAACACCAGCGCACCTACCGAAAACACATCGCTCAACGGCGTGATCAAAGAAGCTGACGGCAAGACCGTTGTTGAAATGTCCTTCGATATCGCCGAAGTTCTCCCCGAAGGCAGCACCGAACTTCGCTTCTTCGCCAACATCCTTGACAGATTCGAAAAAGAAGGCGGCGCAAAAGATGCCGTAGGCGTCTTCTATCCCGGTATCCCGTTCGAAGAAGGCGATCCCAATATGCCCTGGACCAAATGGTATACCGAAGGCGAAGGCAAGCTTAATCTCGCCAGCGCGCTTCTCGGTGAAAGAGAAGAAGGCGGCGACGAACCCGAACCTCAGGGCCCGACATAT
>CAMZED010000107.1 GCA_947305675.1 uncultured Clostridia bacterium
GTTCCAAAAAGATCGCTCCGCGGCGCAGGGAGGCAAGTTCCGCTATTCCGAAAACCCTTGCCGGCACGGTGTTTATCACCGCGCATACCCTGCCGAGCGGCGCTTCGACAGATTCAAAGCCCGCCGCCGCAAAACCATCCGCCGCGGCATCGGCGCGGGCGGCTTCGGAACGCGCGGCGACGGTAACGCCGCCGCCGAGTCTTTTCAGCTTTTCGGCAACTCTTTTTCCGATCCTGCCATACCCGGCGACAAGGAATCTGCCGCCGTTAAGCGTAATTTTCAGTTCGTTCATCAAAACGTTCACCGCGCCTTCGGCGGTTATCTCGGCGTTACCCGAAACGTATTCCTCGCGCAGGGAATAATCCTCGCGGCGTTCTCCCCGCCCGATCCCTCCGCCGATAACAAGCATATCTTTCGCGGCGCCGAAAACCTCGTCCTCCCGCGGCGGCGTGTTTATCACCGCCGCCGAAAGGCGTCCGTTCCGAAAAGCCGGAAAAGGCAATACCGCCGCCTCGGCACCTTCAAAGCATTCGCCGATGTTTTCGCAACGCGCCAAACCTGTATATTCCAAGCATTCCGGAACGCCGAACGTCCTGACCGTATATCCGGCTTTTATCAGTTCCGAAACGGCGGCAACCGTTCTTGCGTCGCCGCCGGCAAAAGCAATCGTCATATATCGCAAACCCTCCGTCTGTCGCGTCCTCGGTGTTATTATACGCTTCGGAAGTCCGCGGGGTGACAGCGGTTTTATTTAATTAATATCGGCTCGGGCGAGGAATCGATCTCGCCGGAGTCACCGAACCTTTTGGGGTTGGCGGCGGATATGGTTTCGGGATCGCGGCGGTATTCTTTTGCGATATCCCACACGTTTTCTCCTTTTTTAGGATACCGGAATATCATCACCGATCCGCTGTCGGGTTCGCTGATTTCTCGCCGGGAGGTGATCTCGGATATGAATTCCGCAAGCGTTTCGCCGTAGACGCGGACCTTGACCGCAAATATCATCTTTGCCGAAACGCTTCCGTCCGGGCGCAAAACCGTCGAAACGTCGACGGGATATATCTCGACGTCGAATTTGTCGCCCGGCGATCCGAAATCGACCTGAACAAATTGCTCGAACGGGGTGCGGTGGGTAACGCAGTATATGCCGTTTTCGGTCCTCCCGGTCACCGTCACCGCCGCTACCCCTTTTAATATTATCCCGCCTTCGGCGCGCTCCGCGCCGGTCGTGCGGCAGTTCACGGTTCGATCGATCACCGACAAAAACATCGGGGCGGCGGGAGGTATCTCGGTCTCGAGCGTAAAACTGCGCTCCGCGGTGCTTTCAAGGTGCGGCAGCAACGCTTTCACGGTGACAAATTCGTCGTCGGCGCCGCGCTCGAAAACGTCGACGGCCACCGTCTCGGCGCGTGGAACGCTTGTTTTCAGAGTCGCCTTAACTTTCAAGCCCACTTTCAGTATCCGGCTCTCGCCGTATTGGTCAAGTTCCGGGATCACGCTGCATTCGACGGCTTCAAGCAAGCACCGCGCGTTGGATCGCTCGTCTATCGCGGGGTCTTCGAATAAGAAGTCCAGCGGCAGATCCTTGGCGGTGAGATAATAGTCTTCGTCCGATGCTTCGTCCTCGTAAAAGACTTTTACCGAGGCGTTCGACCGTATCTCCGCCCTGCCGGGGAGTATGTTCACCTGCGGCGGAGCCAACTCCGCGCGGGCATAGATCATCTCGCCGATCCCGCGTTCGGTCTGGGTAAGCGGAAGCTGCTCGTTGAATTCAAATGTCTTTTCAAAAGTCTGCGACGCGCCGTCGTATCCGATCGCCGCCTTGCGAAAGAAAACGTTTCCGTCCCCGACCGCCGCTATTGCTTTATACGGCCGGTCGCATTCGACTTCGATGTCCCCGCTTACCGTCGTTTTTATCGCAAGACGGCGCGGACCGATCAGCTTGCAGTTAACGCGGTCGCATACGGCGCTTGCGCTCACCGCCACGTTTTCGCATCCGGCGTCGAACGGGATCTCTTCGGTGAACTCCCGTTCGAAACTGCAGCAGCGCAGCTTGCCTTTCCGGTCGGTCTCATAGATCACGTCGAATTCCGCTTTCCCGCCGACCGTTATCCCGCTTCCGACGTATTCGGCTTTTTCCGCAAACGGGCGGCAGTCGACTCTTATCAGCCGCGCCGCGTCGGGGCAGAATTCGGGTATCTGCTGTTCAAATTCCAATTCCTTTTCAAATCTTATCCCGCCGGTTCTTTCGGGGATAAATATTTCGTTGCTGACGATACTTATTTTGATCGCGCCCTTTCGTTTTTATATCCGATCAGATCGGTAATGTTTTCTGTGATAAATATATGTAACTTCACGGCGGTTTATGAATATAATGATATCGACCGGGCTGTTACGAAAGGATGTGGAGACTTATGCATCAGGCGGCAAAGATATTGGGCGCGGCGGCGCTCGCTTTCGGCGCCGGGGCTCTGCTGGGGCTTGTTCTGCCGTCGGCGGCGCTCGCTTTTATCGAGGCGGCGCTTATAATCTGCGCCGGAGCCGCGCTTTTTATAAAATAGATTACATAAAGCGATTTTCCGAGGAGATGATAATATGAAAATAGTTTGCATCCGTCCGCCGAAGATACTGCGTCCGCTTTTTGCCGTTTTTTTGCGCCGAAGTGATTGACATATCGGTATCAAAGTGCTAAAATACCGCTGTAAATCAGTTGAAGAGTAAGACCGGTGCGTTGAACGTCAAAAACGGCTGTTCCGCTTTTGCCGCGCTGAAGTGCCGCCCGAACGGGGAGTTGACGGGCGGACGAATGGGCGATCTCCGCCCGCGATACCGCGTCTGCATCCCGCTTCATACGGCATCAAAAACGGATAACACAGGACTTTAAAACAAACCGGAGTTCCTCCTTTTTCTTGCTATATGTCGGCAGGGGAAGGAGGATTTTTATGCGTTATTCAGCCAATGTAAAAAAGACCACCAAAGCGGTCGTGCTTTCGGCTTTGATGGTGGCGCTTTCGGTGGTGATCGGTTTCCTTTGCAAAAGTTATCTCACCTTCGGAGCGATCCGTATCACCTTTGAAAACCTTCCGGTCATCATCGCCGGGTTTGCCTTCGGGCCGGTTTTCGGCGCGCTCGCCGGCGCCGCGTCGGATATAGTCTCGGCGGTCGCCTCGGGCTATTCCGTCAATCCCATTATAACTGTCGGAGCGGCGGCTGTCGGGTTCACCGCCGGCTTGCTTTACCGCCATGTTTTCAAGGGAAACGGGTTTTTAAGCATTTACCTTTCGGCTCAGATCGCCCACGTATTCGGGTCTATGATCATAAAGACGGTCGGACTGCACGTGCTTTATCACTACGAATTCGCCGTCTATCTGCCGCGCATACCGCTTTATATCGGGATCGCCCTTGCGGAAAGTTACATTATATATATATTATATAAAAACCGCCGTATCGCGCGCGAACTCGGCGGAAGGAGTGATAAGCAATGAATTATAACGAGGCTTTGGAATATATCCATTCTGTTTCCTGGTTGGGAAGCCGTCCGGGACTTACCCGCGTGGAATATCTGCTCGACAAACTGGGGCGTCCCGAAAAAGGTCTCAATTTCATCCACGTTGCCGGGACAAACGGCAAAGGTTCGGTCTGCTCTATGCTCGATTCGGTCCTTCGCCGCGCCGGTTACCGAGTGGGGCTTTACACTTCTCCCTATATTGTCAGGTTCAACGAACGCATAAGGTTCGACGGCGCCGATATCTCCGACTCCGATCTCGCCGCGCTCACCGCGCGTGTCAAAACCGCCGCCGAAGGTATGCAGGACCCTCCCACCGAATTCGAGATCATAACCGCTGTCGCGTTCCTTTATTTCAAAATGAAACGCTGCGACGTTGTCGTCCTCGAGGTTGGAATGGGCGGCAGACTCGACGCGACCAACGTCATCGCTTCGCCGCTCGCTTCGGTAATTACCGGCGTCGCGCTCGACCATACCGCCGTTCTGGGCGATACCGTGGAAAAGATCGCCGCCGAAAAAGCCGGGATCATCAAACCCGGCTGCCCGGTAGTCTACGGCGGCAGGGATGATTCTGCTTTCAAAGTGATCGCTTCCCGCGCCGAAGCGCTCGGCTCGCCGCTCACAAGGACGCGCTGCGACCTGATCAAAACGTCCTCATCCGACGTTTTCGGCAGCCGCTTTGCTTATAGGGACAAAACCGGTCTTTTTATCGCTCTGCCCGGAAGCTATCAGCCCGAAAACGCCGCCACCGTCATCGAAACCGTCGGCGTACTCAATTCGCGCGGCTTAAAAATCGGCGATCAGGCGCTCCGCGACGGACTTGCCTCCGCCCGCTGGCCCGCCAGGTTCGAACTGCTTTCCGAATCTCCGCTTGCCGTGTTTGACGGCTCCCATAATATTCAGGGCGTAAGTGCCGCCGTCGAAAGTATAAAAACCGTGCTCGGGGGCGAAGCGGTCATCCTTATGGGCGTGCTGGCGGATAAAGATTACGAAAAGATGGTCGAACTGCTGATCCCGGTCACGCGCGGATTCGTTACCGTGACTCCGCCGTCGCCGCGCGCTCTCCCCGCGCACGATCTTGCGGCCGAATTTTCAAAACACGGCGCGGAAGGATGCGCCGCGCCCGATACCGTCACCGGTGCCGAACTTGCGGTAAGCCTTGCAAAAAGGCTGGGTCTGCCGCTTGTAATGCTCGGCTCGCTTTATATGTACGCCGAGGTAAAAGAAGCGTTTTACAAGGCTTTAAAATCGCTCGGCGGCGCTCGCTGAACCTATGTTTCAACGGTAAATTGTGGTATTTTATACGTCCAAAACACAAGATAAAGTGGTCGGAAAATTATTTGAAAAAAATCAAAAAAATCTTCAAAAAAGGTATTGACAAGAGGGATAAAGTATGATAGAATAGCCAAGCTGTCCGCGAGGGGCAGCGCGAACGGAC
>CAMZED010000108.1 GCA_947305675.1 uncultured Clostridia bacterium
GTACGCCTAATTTCATTCAAAAGCACCTCAATCTTCAAAATAGAAAGGTTTGCCGGTCTTTGCCGAAACATAAATGCCGTCGAGTATGCGGCTTACCGCATATGCCTGTTCGGGAGTAACGAACGGAGTTTTGTCGTTCTTTACCGCGTCGATCCAAAGCCTTGCTTCGCGGACTTGAGGAGAATCGTTGGCGGATCCGTCATAGAAAGCGACGCCGCCGGCATTAAGATCCGGTTTAAGAACATACTGCCTGCCGCAGCGTATTCCGTTTATACGAACGCCGTCGTTCATATCGCAGCCGCCTTCGGTACCGCAAAGAGTCGTTACCGCTTCGCGGGTGTCAAGAGAGTTGAGCGCCCAACTCGATTCGAGATATATCGTTGCGCCGTTTTCCATAACAATAAATCCGAATGCGGAATCTTCAACCGTAAGATCGCCGGGTTTCCAATCGCCCCAGGCGTTTCCTGTCGGGAATTTTTCGCCGAGTTTGTGGTAAACAGTGCCGACGCAGAATTTGGGTTTATAGTTATCCATACACCACATTGTAAGATCAAGCGCGTGTGTGCCGATATCGATCAACGGACCGCCGCCCTGTTCATATTCGTTCATAAACACGCCCCAGGTCGGAACAGCTCTTCTTCTGATGGCGGTAGCTTTGGCGTAATAGACTTCGCCGAAAGTGCCGTTTTCGGCTTCCTGTTTAACATAAAGCGAATCGGGGCGATGGCGGTTCTGATAACCTATAGTGAGTTTTTTGCCGGTGCGCTTTGCGGCGTCGACCATCTTCTTTGCCTCTGCGGCGTTGATAGCCATTGGCTTTTCACACATAACGTGCTTGCCGGATTCGAGTGCGTCGATAGTGATAAAACTGTGCGAACGGTTCGGCGTGCAAACGTGAACCACGTCGATGGTTTTATCCTCGAGCAATTCTTTGTAATCGGTGCAGACTTTTGCGTCCGGCGTTCCGTACTGCTTAGCCGCTGTTTCGGCGCGTTCGCGGATAATATCGCAGAAATACACGATTTCCACTTCGCCGCCGAGTGCCTTTAATGAAGGGAGATGTTTGGCGTTGGCGATACCGCCGCAACCGATGATGCCGATCCTGACTTTTTCCATTGTGATTGACGCGCTTTACGCGCTACCTCCGTTTAATCTCTGAAATATGTATAATATGCCAAAATTGTACGTTCTCTGTTCTGTATCTTGTCAAAGCCGGTGATCGTCGCCCCTTCAAGCGACATGAATTCCCAGGCTTTTACATCCTCTGCTTTACAGCAAAAAACAGTTTTTTCGCCGCACACGACCGAAAGATCGCCTTCGTAATAACTTATGACGCCGCGTTTTCCGACAACGGTCTCGACGCCTGTTTTTTCGTCTTTTTCAAACACGTATTTAACGTATCTGCCGTCTAATTTACGGCACATATACAGGCGAAATTCAACGCTGTTGGTATCCTTTGGCGCTTTGTCCTTCTTTTTAAACATCATTCTGTTATAAAAGGAAGCGATCTGAAATAGTCCACGGTGTATTTGACTCCGCGTTTACCAAGCTCGCCCTGCCAGGTAGCCGAATGCGGCTCGATCGAAAGCATTGCATCGTATCCGTGTTTTTGGAATATTGAAAGCAAGAGCCCCCAATTTACGCTGTCGATCCCGGCGGGAGGATCGTCAAAATGAACTCCGTTAATATTGATCGTTCCTTTGAGATGTATATGACCGACTTTATCACCGTAGCGGAATGCCTCATCAATATAATCTCTGCCGCCGTTGATGATATGAGAAGGATCGTATTTGATCCCTATTCCGAGATGAGCATTAACGACATCCCACGCTTTTGGCTGGTCGATATAATTATGCCAGTTGCAGTTATAGGTAATAAGTTTAACGTCATCGCTGCAATAATCTTTAAGGGCGGATAGATAATTGACAGCGGATGTATAATTGGCAAAAAGTGAAAGCTCATCAATATAATTGACTCCGGTAATATATACCGGGCAGCCGAGATAGCGGCAGATGTCTATAAGATCGAATTCGTCTTGCTGCTCTTTTTTGTTTATGCTGCCGTCTTTGTTTATGCGAGGTCTGCCCCAGCGTCCGATGGCTCCCGTCTTTACCCCGTATTTTTCAAGCGACTGTTTGATCTGAACTTTGTCAAAATATGAGATATCGTCGTTGTTGATATCGAACTCTATCCATTTCAGCCCGAGCTCAGCCGTGCTTTTGATCCCCTGCTCATCGTGAGAAGGAGCGATGATGCCTAATTTCATTTTATATCCTCCGTTTCGGAATTTTTACTTTCGGTCTCCGCCACTATATAATCGGGGCGGCGTTTTGTTTCCATATACGTTTTGGAAAGATATTGCCCGAGTATGCCCACACAGAACAGCTGTATCCCGCTTACGAAGAGGATGATCACCGCCAAAGACGCCCAGCCGGAAACAGCGGTACTGCTGTCGATTATCTTGCGGATGGCGATATATAACGCGCCGATGATGGAAATGACGAAAAACGAAATTCCAAGGTAAGAACTGATCGACAAAGGCGCGGTGGAAAAGGCGATGATGCATTCCATTGAATAACCGAACAGCGACCTGAACGACCATTTTGTTTTTCCCGCGACTCGCTTAACGTTTTGATATGCTATCCACTCCGTCTTAAAACCGACCCATTCAAAAATACCTTTTGAAAATCGGTTATATTCGCTTAACGAAAGAACCGAATCGAGCATCCGCCTTGTCATAAGGCGGTAATCCCTCGCGCCGGGGATGAATTTCACTTTTGATATACGGTTTATGATCCCGTAAAAGCACCTTGCAAACAGCGAACGGATAAGCGGTTCGCCTTTGCGGTTGCCGCGGCGCGTACCGACGGAATCACAGCCTTTTTCTTTCAAAAGCGCCATCATTTGCGGCAGCATCGCCGGCGGATCCTGAAGATCGGCGTCCATTATTACGGCATAATCTCCGCGTGCGGCGCGCATACCGGCGAGCATAGCCGATTCTTTGCCGAAATTGCGCGAAAAAGAGATATAGCGCGTAAACGGATCGGAAGCGGCCCGGTTTCTTATAACGTCAAGCGTTGCGTCATTAGACCCGTCGTCGACATAAATCACCTCGAAGTCATAATCAGCCATATCGGATATTATTTTACTGATCTCATCAAAAAAATAAGGCAACGCAAGCGCCTCGTTATAGCAGGGAACGATAACGCTGATTTTTTCTTTTGACATAATTACATACCTTTTCAACAAACGTCCGTTCAATGGCATGCGCCGTATATTCAAGATAAATATAGCACACAAACCTTTCCTTGTCAATGATTTTAGCACCCTTATTGACAATTTAAAAACGCCGTGATACAATCCATAAAAACCATACCGGAGGTGCGATCCATGACTGATTTTTCAAAACTGACGACCGAAAGTTACAATAAAGATACCTCTGAAATAGACAAAATGACTACTATCGATATAGTCAGGACTATCAACGATGAGGACAAGAAAGTCGCCTTCGCGGTGGAAAAGGCATTGAACGATATCGCCGCTTGCGTTGACGTTATCGCGTCGGCGCTCGAATCGGGCGGCAACATCTATTATTGCGGCGCCGGCACATCCGGCAGGCTCGGCGTTCTGGACGCTTCGGAATGCGTTCCCACTTACGGAGTATCGGATAAACGTGTTGTCGGGCTTATGGCGGGCGGATACGAAGCGCTTTATTCTTCGGTGGAGTCCGCGGAGGACGATCCTGAAAGCATAGTTTCGCAGCTTATGGAACGCGGTTTTTGTGAAAAAGACGTATTGATAGCGATAAGCGCAAGCGGAAGCGCAAACTGTGTAAAGGGAGCGTTGAAATACGCGACCGAACGCGGCGGCGAAACAATTTGCGTCACCTGCAACCCGAACAGCGACCTCATACCTCTTGCAAAAATGCATATCGTTGCGGAAGTCGGCGCGGAAGTTATCACCGGAAGCACAAGAATGAAAGCCGGCACCGCGCAGAAAATGATCCTTAACATGCTTTCGACGGGAGCTATGATAAAATACGGGCGTGTCCGCGGGAATTATATGGCGTATATGATCCCGTCCAACAAAAAACTTGTCGACCGTGCGATAAGAATGATCTGCAGCAAGACAGGATGCCCGCGCGAGCGCGCCGAATATGAGCTGAAGTCCCACGGAAACAGGATATACGAAGCTATCGACGCTATCGAAAACAATCAATAAGAGCAATAGAACAAAAACACAAGCCGGGCGTTTTTGATATAATCCCCATAGAGTAGACACTTGAAAAAACAAAAAAACAAGTACTACTTTATGGGGGTTATTTATGTCTATACCAGAAATATTCAATAAAATCAACGTTTGGCGGAGCAAAACTACCATTTCTCTTCTCTCTTCTCTTTTCTCTCTTCACTGGAAAAAGTCGCGGAGGGGAACGGAGAGAAAAGTGAAGAACGAAGAGAGAAGAGTGAAGAGAACA
>CAMZED010000109.1 GCA_947305675.1 uncultured Clostridia bacterium
ATTTCGGGCGGAAGTTCAAAAGCGATCCCGTCGCTTTTTCGGAATTCGAAAAGTATTTTAAATCATTGCTGTAAAAAACGGCTTGCGTATGCCTGACGCTCTTAAGAACACTCGGTATAAGCAAGCCTTTTTTGTACCTATTTCATATTGTCGTCGATGTGTTTTGCGAACACAACGTATTTCTGATAAAAAAACTCGGTAACGAGGTTCAAAAGCATATTTATCGCAAGCACAAGATATTCGTTCCAGCCGTTTCGGTCGGCAAGAAGATATTCCAAACCGATCGTCACGGGGGTGAATACCGCGTAATATGCCGCCACTTTCAGCATTGCTTTCGGGACATTCGCCGCCGACCTGAACGTGAACTTGCGGTTGAAGGTAAAATTCCATATGACCGAAAGCACTAAAGCGATCCCGTATGAAAGCCAATAGCGCCATTCGAGCGTTTCGTTCATCAGGGCGAACGAACCCGCCTGTATCAGTCCCGCGCTCGCCGAAAACAGAAAGAATTTTAACGCCCTGAACAGTTCTCTCTTTTTGCTGTAATCCGCCATCAGAGGTTTACCTCCATTCCGTCGTTCGCAAGCCTTACTTCGGTCTTTCCGCTCAACCGCGCCGCAAGCTCCAGAGCGTTTGGCACCTTGCGGGGCTGACAGTGATTGATAAACACTCTTTTTATATCGCTCTTTTCAAAAACCGGGATATAGCTCAGCGGATCGATGTGAGCCGATTCGCAAACCACCATGTCGACCTTATTGCCGAACACTTCTTTCGGGTAATCGATATCGGTACCTTTAAGATCGCCGGTGAACAAAAGAGTTTTTCCTTCCGATTCGATTATATAAGCGTAAGATATCCTTGTGTGAAGGGTCTTTACCGCGGTGACTTTCAAAAACCCGTCGTCGTAAAAGGTTCCTTCGCGCGTGACGTTAAGATCGATCCCGCGCCAGGGGCGTTTGTCCAGCGAAGCTATCCAACATTTGACGGCGGCGGCTCCCTCTTCGGTCGGAAGGAATATGTGCGGATCGGCCGAGGTGAAATACCAGTTGCAAAGATCGACGAACGATAAAAGCCCGTTTACGTGATCGCCGTGCATATGTGTGATAAAAATTCCCTTTACCGCTTCAACGTCGATGTTTCTTCTTCGCAGGTCCTCGATCGCCTGCGTCCCCATATCAACAAAATAAATCCGCCCGCGGGTCTCGAGCATCGTGCAGGAGCACCTGTGTTCCGGTTCCGGTATCCCGTGCGAGGTACCGATGAATGTTATTCTCATGTTTTTACTCCGAAAAGTCTTTATTTTCCCGATTCCGTAAGCGAAAGCGCGTCTTTGAAATCGCAGAAGCACTTTTCGCAAAGCAAGATACCGCCGAGTTTATAAGCGGTTTTCAACCCGTTGTATCCGCCTATCGCTCCGCTGCACAAAAAACAGTGCCCGCGTGCGTTCGCAACGCGTGTCATAGCGGCGTTATAAAGATCTTTACACTGACCTTCGTTTATTTTTATCTGACGGATATCAAGAATGTTTGCCAAATCGCGCCCTCCGTTTTCGTTATTCCGGGATCATACGCATTGTATCACAATCGGATTTGCAATTCAATACAAAAAATCCCTTCCGCACCGGAAAAGGGATTTTTTCGGTTATTCTTTGTTCAGTATCGATCTTATAAACTCGCGTGAGCGTTCCTGTTTCGGGCTTTCGAAAAATTCCTTCGACGGGCCCGATTCGATCACCCTTCCGCCGTCCATAAAAACGACTTTGTTCGAAACGTTGCGGGCAAATTCCATCTCGTGAGTCACCACCAGCATCGTCATACCTTCGTCGGCAAGCCTGCGCATAACGGCAAGCACTTCGCCGATCAGTTCCGGGTCGAGCGCGCTTGTCGGTTCGTCAAAGTATATGATCTCGGGCTGCACCGCCAGCGCCCGCGCAATAGCGACACGTTGCTGCTGCCCGCCCGAAAGCTGGTTTGGATAGCTTTTCGCTTTGTCCGCCATGCCGACGTGTTCAAGCGCTTTCAAAGCGGTTTCTTCCGCCGCTTGTTTGGGAACTTTACGCGCGGTATCGGTAAGCCCCAGAGTTACGTTCTGAAGCACCGTTTTGTTAAGAAACAGATTATAGTTCTGGAACACAAACGCGGTCTTACGGCGGATCTCGGCGATTTGCTGCTTTCTTGCTGTATGAAGATCGCATCTTACGCCGTCAAATACGATCTCGCCGCTGTCGGCGCGTTCCAAAAAGTTCAGACACCGCAGAAAAGTCGTCTTTCCCGATCCGCTCGGACCGAGTATCGCGACAACGTCTCCTTTTTCGACGTTAAGATCGATGCCTTTTAATATTTCCGGCCCTTCGAAAGTTTTGTGAACGTTCTTTATCTCCAAGAGCATTATTTAACACCTCCGAACCGGTTCAGCCGCTTTTCGATAACGCGCTGCACCAACGTCAGTATCGAGCAGAACGCAAGATATATCACGGCGACTTCGGCATAAAGCGCAAGAGGCTCGAACTTGACGCCGTTGATTATCTGTGCTTCGCGGAACATTTCGATGATGGTTATATTCGCCGCCAGCGAAGTGCCTTTAAGCAGCGATATCAGTGAATTCCACAGGGAAGGGAAGGCGGTGCGAAGTGCCTGCGGCAGCACGATATGCCGCATTATCCCGAAATAACTCATTCCGACGCAGTAACCCGCCTCGACCTGTCCTTTCGGGACCGATTCCAATGCGCCGCGCAAACTTTCCGACATATATGCACCCTCGTTGATCGCAAATACCGCTATCGCTACGACATATTCATTGACGTGAAAATAATGCCCCAAACCGTAAAAAACCAAATAAAGCTGTACCAGCAAAGGGGTCCCGCGGATGATCCATACGTAAACCCTGCAAGCCTGTTTAAGCCCTCTCACATTTGCATACCGTATCATTGCGACGGCGATCGCGATCACCATTGCAAACGCGAACGACGCCGCGGTAAGCGGCACCGTTATCCTAACGCCGTAGTCGAGCAGTTTCGGAAAGGCTTCGACTATTGTATCCCAGGTTTTTTCGTTGATCATTGTTTTTGCTCCGAATAAAAGGGGCTGAAGTCAGCCCCGAAGATTGCCGCGGCTTCTTACAGCCGTTGAAAATGTTTTCCGGTTGCCGGTTTTATTTTATTTCGGTAAGATCCTTGCCGAAATATTTCTCCGAAAGGCGTTTAAGCTCGCCGCTCTCACGCAGTTCGTCGATGATCCTGTCTAACTCTTTAACGAACGATTCGGTTTTTTCGCCCTTCGCGACGGGGAACACCACCTTTTCGCCCTCTGCTTCCGCGGCGATCCTTATGTTCGCGTCGGGGTGCTGCTGGATATAATAAAGGATCGTGTCCTCGGAATTAAGGGTGGCGTCGATACGGCCGGCGGTAAGCAGCTCGATCGTGTCGGAGAGGGAATCGATCGAGGTGACATTTGCGCCGTAACTCTGAGCGACCTGGGCATAGGTGCTCGATATGGTGTTCGCGGTGGTCTTGCCGTTGAGATCTTCAAAAGAATTGATCGTATCGTTGTCTTTTTTAACGACAAGGACCATATGCGTCTGTGCGTAGGGCTTCGAGAAACTCATGCTTTCGGCACGCTCTTCGGTGTATCCGACTCCGTTGCAGGCGATGTCGAAAGTCCCGGAACTAACTCCGGCAAGTATTGAATCCCACATAGTCTCTTTAAACTCGGGTTCCACACCGAGCTTCTGCGCGATAAGCGCGCCGATCTCGACGTCAAATCCCACAAGCTCGTCGTTTTCGCCGTGATAAGTCCAGGGCGCCCAGTCTCCCTCGGTGGCGATAACGAGTTTCCCACTGGATTTCACCTTTTGAAGCAGGTCGGAGTCAGAAGTGCTGCACGCGGTAAGTACGGGAATCGCGGCTATCACCAACGCAAGAAGCAGTGCCGCGAATCTGAACGGTTTGAATCTTTTCATAATAAAATCCCTTTCAATCGATTGTGCTCGATTTAATCTTACCAAATCATACCACGCAATTCCTACTTTGTCAATAGGCAAACCGATTATATTTTGCAAATACATAAAAAATCGGCGGGAACAGACAGCGTTCCCGCTCGGTGCTATCAAAACTAAAGCGCGCCGCGATCCCGTTCGCGCTGCTGATCCATAATGTCTTTAAGCGTTATCCCGTCGAGGTAATCGTTTATAACGCGATTAAGCCCTTTCCACACCGGAAGCGTCGCGCATTCGCCGCATTTTTCGCATTTGTTCGGCTCGTGTTCAAGGCAGGCGACGGGGACAAGACTGCCTTCGGTAAGCCTTAATATCTCGCCGACGGTGCATTCTTCGGGAGCGCGCGCCAGCATATAACCGCCGAGCGATCCCCGGTTTGCTTTTAAAATATCCGATCTGGTCAACGCGGGGATGATTTGTTCAAGGTATTTTTTTCCACTGTTGGAATGATTACAATCTATTATTAC
>CAMZED010000110.1 GCA_947305675.1 uncultured Clostridia bacterium
TTACTGAAAAATACCGCTTTATGCAAAAGTGGTATTGAATATGACGAATCGTTGTGATAGAATATAATATCATCACAACGGATAAAAAGGCTATGAAGAGATTTAATGAATTAAAAGTCGCCAAATTCGGCGGCAGCTCGCTTGCCGATGCGGCGCAGATGAAAAAATGTGCGGATATTATCAAAGCGGAACGTTCCCGTCGGTTTGTCGTGCCGAGCGCGCCCGGGAAAAGGTTTAAAGAAGACACAAAAGTCACCGATCTGCTTATAAACTGCTATAACGTCAGCCTTGCCGGCGGCGATACCGACGCGGCTTTTGACGCTGTCGCCGCGCGCTATAACGCGATAGTAGATGATCTTCGGGTCGATATCGACCTCGCGCCGGAATATGCGCTTATCCGTGATGCACTTAAAAAAGGAACCACTCTTGACTATATCGCCTCACGCGGGGAATATCTCAACGGCAGGATCCTGGCGGATTATATCGGTTATGAGTTTATCGACGCGGCTGACCTCATCTTCTTTCACGGTGACGGCAGGTTCGACGCCACTCTTACCAACAACCGCGCCTCGGCGCTGCTTGCCGAAAAAGAAAACGCCGTCATCCCGGGGTTCTACGGCAGTATGCCCGACGGGAGCATAAAAACCTTCTCCCGCGGGGGGAGCGATATCACCGGTGCAATAATCTCGCGCGCGGTGATGGCTGATATTTACGAGAACTGGACCGACGTTTCGGGATTTATGATGTGCGATCCGCGTATCGTTCAATCCCCGCGACCGATAAAAATAATAACCTACCGCGAGCTGCGCGAACTTTCTTATATGGGCGCGACGGTACTGCACGAGGAAAGCGTGTTCCCGGTCAAACTTGCCGGGATCCCGATCAACATCCGCAACACCAACCGCCCGTCCGACAACGGAACGCTTATCGTCACCTCGACAGAGGGTTACCGCACCGACGATATCATCACCGGTATCGCGGGTAAAAAAGGCTTTTCGGTCATAAGGATCGAAAAAGATATGATGAACGGTGAAACCGGCTTTGCCATGCGGGTTTTAAAAGTCTTTTCCGACCTTGGGCTTTCGTTCGAGCATCTGCCCTCCGGCATCGATACCATGTGCGTCGTAATAAACACCGAATCGATCCGCGGCAGGGAAAGGGAGATACTGAATTCCATCTCGCGTTCGGTCAACCCGGATAATATTGAACTCGAAGGCAACTTAAGCCTGATCGCGGTGGTCGGCCGCGGAATGGCGGGTATGCCCGGTACGGCTTCACGCGTGTTCACCGCGCTCTCCCGCGAGGGGATAAACGTCCGTATGATCGACCAGGGTTCGAGCGAGTTGAATATTATCATCGGCGTTCACGACGACGATTTCGAATACGCGATCCGCTGTATATATGACGAATTCAACAACGGCTGATGGAACTTTATATTACCGTACAGAAAAATTCGGTTTTCAGCATAACCGAGAAGAAAAGTGAATTTATCGGTTACTGCGCGCCGGTCACGAACGAAAAAGACGCCGTCGCTTTTGTCGAAAGCATTCGCAAAAAACATTCCGACGCGCGCCATAACGTTTATGCCTACGTCCTGCGAGAAGGATTCGCTTCGCGTTATTCCGATGACGGCGAACCTCACGGCACCGCCGGGATCCCGGTGCTCGACGCGATCCGCAAAGCCAAAGTGACCGATTGCGTTGTGGTAGTGACTCGCTATTTCGGCGGGATCCTGCTCGGAACCGGCGGACTTGTACGCGCCTATACCGCCGCGGCGGCGGGAGCGATCGAGGCGGCGGAGATCGCCAAAGTCGGGCTTTTTACGGTATTTTCGCTTAAGATGAATTATTCCGATTATCGCAAACTTATGCCGGCTTTTTCCCGCGGGGGAGTAAAAACCGAATCAAGCGATTTCAGCGATTCGGTCGAACTGACCGTTTCGGTCGCTTCGGAGGACGAAAACAGGTTTATCGATTCCGTCACCGAAATCACCAACACCCGTGTGAAACCGATAAAGACGGGAGAAAAAACCGATTTTATCGGGAATTTGTGAATTGGCAACAAAAAACACGCACATTTTAGAATAAACCGCCGATTGTCACTTCGGCGGTTTTGCATTATAATAATTAAGAGGATTCGGGGGAATAACAACACGTCAGGAGACGATATTTAATGGACAAAAAAATAAAAATTATGCTCGACGCGGGTCATTACGGCAAATATAACCGCTCGCCCGTCGTGAGGGAATATTACGAATCGGTTCAGATGTGGGCACTTTGCGAACTGCTTGCCGAAGAGCTGAAAAACTACGGGTTCGAAGTCGGCAAAACGCGCGATAAGATAGAAACCGATCTCGAGGTTACAAAAAGAGGCAAAAAGGCGAAAGGTTACGACCTTTTCATTTCGCTCCATTCAAACGCTGTCGCGCCGGGCGGAAGCGAAAAAACCGACAGAGTATGCGTTTACGCCGCCTTCGACGGCATAAACGGTTCGCACCGGCTCGCTTCGGCGCTCGCCGTCGGTATAAGCGACCTTATGGGTACGTCGGGCGGATACGTAAAGACCCGCAAAAGCGATAATGGCGACCGGGAATACTACGGCGTACTGCGCGGCGCAAGATCTGTCGGATGCCCGCTTTATTATCTTATCGAGCATTCGTTCCACACCAACGCCCGCGCCGCCAAATGGCTTTTGGACAAATCAAACCTCGTTTCGCTCGCCCGGATGGAAGCAAAAGTGATCGCCGGTTACTTCGGAGCGGAAAACAGGGAAGTGAAGGGCGATGTCGACGGCAGCGGCGAGCTCGATCAGGCGGATATCGTTCTTATAAAACGCCATATAGTCGGCAGCCGCGAGTTGAGCGAAGAACAAAAAGCCGCCGCGGATATTAACGGAGACGGAAAGATCGATATTGCCGATTATACCGCGGCCAAGCGCATGATTCATAAAAAATAATAACAAAAAAGGGCGTTCGGGATCCCTGCGATAAAGCAATGGATTTATCACGCCCTTTTATATTATGTTATTCTTCGGAAACGGTTCCCACGGGCGAAGATCCCGCATTCGAAACGTTTTCCGCGGGATCGGCGGATTCGGGCAGACTCTCTTCGGTAACGGGTCCGGATGCGGGCGGGATCTTAGCGCCGGTCTCGGCTGAATAAAGATCGCCGTTGATAACGACCGTAACGACGTCGGACCACCCGATCGTGATCCTGTCGTATTCAAGCGCTCCGCCGGTGTATATATCGAACGGCTTGCGCTTTATCGCGCCGACAAACGCGCCCGATTCGTTGTTGTCGGTCAGAACGACGTAACTCTTGCCGTCGCTTATCAGCCCCGATTCACGGTAAGTGATCTTTAGGGAATATCTTCCGTCGGGCGAATCCGGCCCGTCAGCATAAAACGTTCTGCCGAAAGCCAGCGTGTTTATAAGCGCATAGATCGCTATTCCCGCGGCGACGATGCTGAACAGCACCGACAAAACGCCGATCACCGCTTTGAAAACGCTGTCCTCGACGCATTTCACAAACATCACCAAAGTTGCCACCGTGCCGAACAACGCGATTATCGCGGGGGCGGCGGTATCGTATCCGTTGATCACGTTAACGGCGTGATATGTGAAATAAAACTGCGTTACGGCGTCGAACAGCAGCGTGGCGGCAAGCGCCGCGCCGTTCCATTTTCCGTACCGCTCGCCGAAAACAAGCATAACTACGACCGCGGCGACCGAAGTCACGCTTGAAATCACAGCTATAAACACCGGATGATAAAGTTCAAGATAACCGCCGTTGAGCACCGATATGAGGAATACCAGGGGAACAAGCAGATGCAGTGCCGCGAGTACACCGGGTATCGCAGCAAAAACTTTTTTCATGCCATTACCTCAATTGTTTGATAGCGTATTAAAATCGTTTATTAACTCAATATAGCATATAATTATGTATAATCTGTTAACACGAAGGAATATTTTAGGGGACGCTGCGGAAAAACGTCCCCTTTTGAATCTATAAATGTTATTTTCTCGCGCCGGAATTGGCGTCGATCTTTGTGTTGAGATGAGCGAGCGAAAGAGCCAGGTTTTCCTGCCGGAGCGCTATCCCGTCGGGAATGCTTACTATTTCCGGCGCAAAATTCCAGATTGCGGCAACTCCGGATTTAACAAGCAGGTAGCAAACGCTCTGCGCTTCGCAGGCGGGTACGGTGATTATACCGATGCGGACGTTGTTCGCACGGCAGAAATCGACGAGTCTGTCGAGAGGGAGTATCTTCTTTCCGCTGTCGGTGATCTCTTCTTCTTTCTGAGCAATATCGAAAGCGGCGGGGATATCAAGACCGTAAACGTCGAATCCTTCGAATTCCATAAGTGCTCTGCCAAGCCTTCCGGCGCCGACGATGACGGCGTTCTGACGGTCACGCGGGCCGAGCACAAGCTCGATATCGTTTATAAGGCTGTGTGTAT
>CAMZED010000111.1 GCA_947305675.1 uncultured Clostridia bacterium
TGTTTCAGTCGGTTTTTGTCGCAGATCGGCGCAAGCAGGACGTTTGTGTGCCAAACGTCAGAATAGTGAAATCTTTTGCCTTACGGCAAAAGGTGAAATAACGGCTTCGCCGTTGTGAAATTTTGCGGTTTCACCGCAAAGTGAAATGAAATCCACCCACCCGCCGTCGAGGCGGATTTCACTGCCCGCAGGGCAATTTCACCGCCGCAGGCGATTTCACCCACCCGACAGGGTGGATTTCGTTGCCGACTGTCCTTAAGAACAGTCGGCATGACGGTCGGGCTTTTTGGTACCGCGTTTTTTCTCTGTTATTTGATCATTTGCCGCAAAGATATCCGTCGATCGCCTTTGCGGCGACCTTCCCGGCACCCATCGCCGAAATAACCGTTGCCGCGCCGGTGACCGCGTCGCCGCCGGCAAAAACCCCGTGACGTGATGTGAGTCCTTCTTCGTCGACAATTATTCCGCCGTGCTTATTGACTTCAAGCCCGCTTGTAGTGGACTTTATCAGCGGATTGGGGCTTGTGCCGATAGCCATAACCACAACGTCGACGTCAAGTATGAATTCACTGCCCTTGACCGGGATCGGGCTTCGCCTGCCGGAAGCGTCAGGTTCGCCGAGCTCCATCTTCACGCACTTTATGCCGGTGACAAAACCGTTTTTCGCGTCGCGCGGGTCGTTCGGATTGTTGTATCCGATGATCTCCACCGGGTTGCATAGCAGGCGGAAATCGATGCCCTCTTCCCCGGCGTGTACGACTTCTTCTTTTCGAGCCGGCAGTTCTTCCATCGAGCGGCGATAAACGATATAGACTTTTTCGGCGCCGAGCCTGAGCGCGGTCCTCGCGGCGTCCATCGCCACGTTTCCGCCTCCGACGACGGCTACTCTGCCGCCTTTCATTATAGGGGTCTTCGGGTCGTCGAGATAAGCCTTCATAAGATTGCTTCTGGTAAGGAATTCGTTTGCGGAATAAACTCCTTTATACGCTTCGCCGGGGATGTTCATAAACCGCGGCAGTCCGGCGCCTGATCCGATGAAAACGGCTTCGTATCCCATATCGAACAGTTCGTCGACGGTGAGCGTTTTGCCGATGATCACGTTTGTTTCGATATCCACACCGAGTTTTTTAAGCGTTTCGACTTCTTTTGCGACGATCGCCTTCGGAAGCCTGAACTCCGGAATACCGTAAACAAGAACGCCTCCGGCGGTATGAAGCGCTTCGTAAACCGTGACTTTATAGCCTTTTTTTGCAAGATCTCCGGCGCAGGTCAAGCCGGAAGGCCCCGACCCGACCACAGCGACGCGGTGACCGTTCGGAGCGGGCGGTTCGAGAGTTCCGGTATAATTTTCGTTATGCCAATCGGCAACGAACCTTTCGAGCCTGCCGATTCCGACCGATTCGCCCTTTATTCCGCGCACGCATTTAAGCTCGCACTGTTTTTCCTGTGGGCAGACTCTGCCGCAAACCGCGGGCAGAGACGACGATTTTGATATTACCTGATAAGCTCCTTCAAAATCACCCTCTTTGATTTTTGCGATAAACGCGGGGATCTGAATATTTACCGGACAGCCCGAAACGCAGGGCATATTTTTGCAGTTTAAGCAGCGCATAGCTTCGTCGAGCGCCGCTTCCTCGGAATAGCCGAGCGTGACTTCGCTGAAATTGTGAGCGCGCACAGACGGATCCTGCGCGGGCATAGGGTTCCTGTCGAGCCTCATATTGGGTTTTGCCATTATCTTCACGCTCCCTTGAACAGATTGCAAACACTTTCGTGCGCTTTGCGTTCGTATTCCGCATACATTCTCCCGCGCGACATAGCCTCGTCAAAGTCGATCTCGTAGCCGTTGAAGTCCGGGCCGTCGACGCAGGCGAATTTTGTAACGCGCGCGCCGTCCTCCTTCACGAGCGTGATCCTGCATCCGCCGCACATTCCCGTCCCGTCAATCATTATCGGGTTCATCGAAACCGTGACCGGCACGCCGAACGGCTTGGCGGTAAGAGTGACGAACTTCATCATAATAAGCGGTCCGATGGTTATGATCATATCGAACTGCTCGCCGGATTCCAGCATTTCTTTAAGCGGAACGGTCACGTTCCCCTGCCTTGCATAAGATCCGTCGTCAGTCATAACCACAAGTTTATCCGAGCAGGCTCTGAACTCATCCTCTAATATAAGCAGATCTTTGTTTCTGAAACCGATTATGCTTGTAACCTCAGCGCCGAGCCGGTGGAATTCCCGGGCGATCGGCATCGCTATCGCGCAGCCTACTCCGCCGCCGACGATGCACACCTTTTTAATGCCCTCGGTATGCGTTGCCACACCGAGAGGACCGGCGAAATCTTCGATATATTCACCTTCGTTTTTGCGATTCAATAATTCCGTCGTGGCGCCAACGACCTGGAAAATAATTTTAACCGTTCCTTCTTCCGGGTCGGTCCCGGCGACGGTTAGCGGTATCCTTTCGCCGTCGGCGTCGACGCGCAGAATAATGAACTGCCCCGGTTTTGCTTTTTTTGCGACAAGCGGAGCTTCGATCTCCATTTGTGTGACAGTGGGGTTAAGCACCTTTTTCCTTACTATTTTATACATAAGTTATTTCCTTTCATAAAGAAGACAAAGGCTTGTGAAATATATATCAAATACTATTCGTTTTCGAACCGTTCGCGGTCGATCCACAGCCCCAAAGCGGGGTTCGGGATAAAATAAACTTCTTCACCGCCGACTTCATTAAAGCCGTAGGAGAACTTTGAAGGGTCGTATATCCGCGCCATCCGGCTGTAATCGTCCGCACCGAATCCGACCGATTCGACCTCTTCTTTCGAAATATTCGCCACCGCGTAAGTGATGCTGAACCTGCCGTCGGAGCTGCCGTGGATAAGGTGCGCCGCGGCGCCCATATTCGCACGGAGATCGGCGTTTTCGGGCGATCCGAACGCTCTGAGAGTGTTAAGCCTCCCGCGATAGCCGTATTTCCTTATCAGTTTATCGACGCTTTCGTCCTCTCCGAACCGTTCGACGCCCGGGGCGAGTATAATAAGCTCTCCGCCGTCGGAAAGCGCCATTCTGGTGCGGTAAACAGCTTTGTTGCCGAGCCAGGTGCTTTTGAATTCATCGGGGTCGAGATAAACCACACATTTTTTCAAACCGTGAGGCAGGAAGTCGATATTCTTCTTCTGCGCGAGCGCCACCGCTTTTGTAAGACATTCGCGCCCCTCGCCGATAAACATTCCGTGAGTCCTTATTTTGCCGCCCGGAGCGGTCGTGACCGTTAAAACGAACAAAACGTTCACTTCGCCGAGAAAATGTTCCATTCCGTAATCGAAAATGCGGCGTACCGGGGTGTTGTCGCGCCCCATCATCCGTTCCATTCCGTAAACGGCGCCGACCATATGGGATTTGTTTATCATCTCGCTCCCGCCCACGCCGACAAAAAGGTTCTTTGCGTGGTTGGACATACCGATAACTTCGTGCGGGACTACCTGGCCCGGCGATATCACCAGATCGTAGCTTTTATCGATAACGCGGCGGTTGATCTCGACGGCGATCGGGTCTTTCCAAAGTCCGTCTGTGACAGACGAGATAAAATTGCCGGGTACTTCGCCGATCTTAACAACGTCGCTCCGCCAGTTATGGACCAGCATCTTTTCGTAAGGGATCCTCCCGAACATTTTTGCCCACTGGTCTTTTGTGACCGGAACGTGAGTTCCGAGCGCCGGCATTATGTCAACTTCTATGCCTCGTGCGGTGAGATGATCAAAGCAGACTTCGGTAATAAAGCCGGCGTTGGAATGATACCGTGTGAAGTCCGGCGGAATAATAAGCACTTTTTTAAGCCGGCGGCATTCAAGACTTTTAATGAGCGCTTCTTTTATCGCCGCGGCGGAAAGCCCTTCCTCTTCGTTCGATATAAGATCGATATCCTGCATTTCACATCCTCCGGAGCAGTTCTTCTATCGCTTTGCCGACTCCGCTTTCATCGCACCCGGCGGCGATCCGGTCGGCGGCGGATCTTACTTCCGGCGCGGCGTTTGCCATTGCAAACCCGATCCCGGCTGTGCGAAGCATTGAAATATCGTTGAAATCGTCGCCGAAAGCGACTGTTTTGCTTACGTCGACGCCGATAAATTCCGCCAGCAGTTTAAGCGCGTTGCCTTTTGTGGCTTCTTTGCTGTTGATCTCTATGTTGTTAACTATTGAAGTAGTTACTTCCGTATCCGGAAAACGCGCTTTGAGCTCGTTCATCGCGCGCGACCGTAATTCAAGGTCTTTGAAAAACAGCTGGACCTTCTGGATCCCGTGTTTGGTATTGAATATGTGGGTTTTAAGGTCTTTTACAGGGGTACGCAGTTCGCGTATCATTTTAAGGCTGTGGATATTCGCGGCGTAGCGATCGGCTTTGTTATAAAAAGATTCCGTCATCCAGCCCCAGTTGTCCATATA
>CAMZED010000112.1 GCA_947305675.1 uncultured Clostridia bacterium
GGATTGGACCTTATCTTCCTTGAAAACGTCGGTAATCTGGTCTGCCCCGCGGAATACGATACCGGAGCCACATTGAACGTTGTGATCCTTTCGGTCCCGGAGGGGAACGACAAACCGCTTAAATACCCGCTTGTGTTCAGCAAATGCGATCTTGTGATTGTCAGCAAGACCGACGCGCTACCCTATTTCGATTTCGATATCGGCTTGTGCAGGGAATACGTCGGGATGCGCAACGCAAAAACCGAAGTCATCCCTGTTTCAGCAAAAACGGGTGAAAATATGCAAGCGCTTGAAAACTGGTTCAAAAGAAAATTATCCGAGGTGTGAATTATGCCGAAACAAAACGAATTCGTAATAAGCGAATACCAAAACGAGAAAGATTTTCAGAAAAACTACGCCAAACTCGGAAGAAAGATCACCGACGTGGTGAAGCACAAGCTCGGCGGAGTAAGCGCGAACGACCCGGAATATTGGGGCCTGCGCGAGATGCTCACCCCGGAAATGGTCGATATGTGCAACAAGATGAAGGTGCGTAAGCATTACACGCTCGACGATCTTATCAAACTGCACAAGGGCGTTGATCCCAAGCATATCGAAGAGGTATATGAGCAAATGTCGGTCATCGGCATAATCGAGTACGATTACGGCGACAACTATACCCATAACCTCAAAGACGACCATCCCATCCCCAACGCTCCGAAGATCAAACGCTACCGTTTGTCTTTCTTTGTTCCCGGCAGCGCCGAACTGTTCAACTCTTCTCTCGACAGGATCGAAAAGAATCCCGCCGTCACCTCGTTTTTTGAGCGTATGACGTTTATTCCGCTCGCAGGGGTGACCCATATGGTCGCTCCCGGCGGAATGGGCATAGGCATGCACGTCATCCCGGTCGAAAAGGCGATCGACGCTTCGCAGGAATCGATATCGCTTGAACATATCTCTTACTGGCTCGATAAATATGAAGGCCACATCGCCGCCGGCATCTGTTCCTGCCGTGCTTCGCGCGCGGTATTGGGCGACGGATGCACCGACGACGTCAACGATTGGTGCGTACAGCTCGGCGATATGGCGGATTACACCGTTGAAACCCATCGCGCGCACTATATCACAAAAGAGCGTGCTCTTGAAATATTCGAACTTGCCGAAAAGAACGGCTATGTTCACCAGATCACCAATATCGACGGCGAAAACAAGATATTCGATATCTGCAACTGCAACGTGCGTATCTGCAACGCGCTCCGCACAAGTATGCTGTTCAATACGCCTTATCTCTCCCGCAGCGCCTATACTTCAAAAGTCGATCGCAGTAAATGCGTCGCCTGCGGCAAATGCGTAGAGGTCTGCCCGGCGGGCGCCGTTAAACTCGGACAGAAACTCTGCAAAAAAGACGGCTCCGAAGTAAAATACCGCCATTCGATCCTTCCCGACAAGATCCGTTGGGGCGAATACGCCTGGGACGAAAACTACCGTGATAATCAGGTGGCGTCCAATACATATTCCCAGGGAAGCGCGCCCTGCAAAGCCGCCTGCCCGGCTCACGTGCCGATCCAGGCTTATCTCGCCCTGGCAAAAGAGGGCAAATACCGCGAAGCGCTTGCGATGATCAAGACCGAAAACCCCTTCCCGTCGGTTTGCGGCCGTGTTTGCAACAAACGCTGCGAGGACGCCTGCACCCGCGGCACCGTCGACGCGCCGGTCTCGATCGACGCCGTTAAGAAATTCGTCGCCGACCTTGAACTGCGTGATAAAGACCGCTTTGTCCCCGAAAAACTCGTCCAATCGGTTTACGGCAAGTGGGACGACAAGAGCGCCATTATCGGCGGAGGCCCCGCCGGGTTAAGCGCCGCTTATTATCTCGCCGAGATGGGTTATACTCCCACCGTGTTCGAAAAGAACGCACTTCCCGGCGGTATGCTCACCTACGGCATCCCGAGTTATAAACTGGAAAAAGACGTTATAGAAGCCGAGATCGACGTTCTGAGAAAACTCGGAGTCGAGATCAGATGCGGCGTCAACGTCGGCGAGGACGTCACTATCGACGAACTGCGCGCTCAGGGATATAAAGCGTTCTATATTGCCATCGGATGTCAGGGCGGCAAACGCCCCGGCGTTAAAAACGATACCGCCGAAGGCACCGATATCGCCGTTTCTTATCTGCGCAAGAGCTATGAAAATCGCGTTCCCTTCAACGGCGACGTGGTGGTGGTCGGCGGCGGCAACGTCGCCGTGGACTGCGCCCGGAACGCCCACCGGCTCGGCGCGGCAAGCGTTAAGATGTTCGCGCTCGAATCGCGCGATACCATGCCCGCCTCAAAGCAGGAAATAGCCGAAACTCTCGAAGAGGATATCGCAGTCGAGAACGGCTGGGGTCCCAAAGAGGTTATCACCGGCGAAGACGGCAAAGTCACCGCCATCGTATTCAAACGCTGCGTTTCGGTTTACGACGCCGACGGAAAATTCGCCCCGGTTTATGACGAAAACGATACGATCGAGGTCAAAGCCGACAAAATTGTGTTCGCCATCGGTCAGAGCATCGAATGGGGCAAACTGCTCGAAGGCACCAAAGTCGAATTCTGGCACGGCAATTATCCCGTGGCGGATAAATTCACTTACCAGACTGCCGAGGACGATATATTTGTCGGAGGCGACGTTTATACCGGGCCGAAATTCGTGATCGACGCCATCGCCGCCGGCCACGAGGCAGCCGAAAGTCTGCACCGATTCGTGCGGCCGAAAGCGCATATGACAATCGGCAGGAACAGGCGCGCCTATACTCCGCTCGACACTGCCGACATATCTCTGCCGGATTACGACCGCGCCGGACGTCAGGAAGCCGGAATGGACGACAGCGAAGACCACAGGACATCTTATAAAGATCTGCACAAGACTCTTACCGAGGAACAGGTGAAAATCGAAACTTCTCGCTGCCTTTCCTGCGGCGCTTCCTACGTCGATCCGAACAAGTGCATCGGCTGCGGGCTTTGCACCACGAAATGTCAGTTCGACGCCATTCATCTTGTGCGCGATAATCCCAAATGCTCCGATATGCGCGTAGCCGAGGACAAAGTGACCGGGCTTCTTAAATATGAACTCGCCCGGGTCGGCAAGATCATTGTGAATTCCGGGTCGGAAGACGCAAAAATCATGCGCGAAAAACGCAAAGCCTGGAAAAAAGCGCAGAAGGAATCCGAATAATGCACGAGCTCGGTATTGTTGTAAAGGTTCTGGAACAAGTCGATCAGCTCGCCGCGGAATACAAGGCGGAAAAGATCCTTAAAGTCACGATGGAAGTCGGCGAAGTAAGCAGCATCGTGCCGGATCTTTTCACCGACGCCTTTGACTGGGCGAAGAAGAAAACCCGATTTGCGCAGGAAGCCGAACTTGAAATGATAATTATCGAGGGCAGGACTTATTGCCAAGCCTGCGGCGAGACCTATAAGACCGTCGCCCACGGGAAAAAGTGTCCGCATTGCGGTAGTTTTGATACTTATCTGCTCACCGGCGACCAAATAATAATAAAAGACATTTCGGCGGTTTTCGAAGAAGACGGCGACGACACGGAAGAAACCGTTTAAGTGAACACTTTTTCCGGGAGGCGGCTTTATGTTATTTGTGTATTTGTTGAGCATCGTAGGGTAACGAGAGCTATCCGAACCCGCTCAAACGGCGCTATTCCGGCTCTTTTCGGCTTGTCGTCATTGGAATACGGGCGTATTCCCACTTCCTCCGCACCGAAAATATCTCGAAATATCATCCGTTTGAGTCCTGTGGATTTTCGGGAGATCGGATTGTCGTTCCTGCGAGGCAAAGCCCGCAGGCGCTACTGCCGTACCGCCAAGGGCTTTAACAATGCAGGGGCGGCAAGACGCCGCCCGAAAACGTGGTTCGGATAGCTCTCGTTACCCTACTCGCTGCTGTTTTGTTGAAGATATTCCGTATGCTTTTAAAGCGCATAAAGTGTTTGGTTAAGATAAAAAAGCATTGGCGCGGCGAGATCATCTTCCTGCGGAATCCTTTTGTATCGGTTTTTGTCAGAGACGGAAAATATGACTTGGTCCTGAAACACGAAGAAAATGAGTATTACGTGGCAATATTCACCACGCCTTTTCGCAAAGTCCGATATCATTTCGAGAATGGCAACGTTTTGAAAATAATTGTCGAACGAAGAGGCGTGTACGTTAATAATTACAAAAGAGCTTACGGTAATACCACAACGATGGACCACTGTTTTACAATAAGAAAATACGGTTTGAAGTTGGATGACGGCAAAGAAGCCGATCTTTCAAAGAACGGAGATCGGAAGAGCACACGTCTGAACTCCAGTCACGGCTTAAGATC
>CAMZED010000113.1 GCA_947305675.1 uncultured Clostridia bacterium
CGATCGATAAGGTTGACGAAGAGAATATCTCCGACGTATCCGAAGTGATAAAAGCCATTCCGAAAATCGCTTCGATCTGCGGACTTACAAACGGCTATCGCGTTATAACCAACGTCGGCAATGACGGCGGCCAGTCGGTCAAACACCTGCACTTCCATATTCTCGGCGGAGAAAAACTGCCGGTTAAACTCGCATAACAGTTTAAATAAAGAAAGGTTAGAACCAATGAAGACAGCAAAGATAGATCCAAAGACCTGTCACTATTTCCCTTTGGAAGTCGCCGGCTTGAAGCGCGATCTTCCGGTATGCAAAGTCAACGACGACCTTTATATCGCGGGGTTCGTCATATTCGGCGACGTTGAACTCACCGTCGCCTGTGCTGAGGAGCTTTGCAAAAAACTTCCTCCGCACGACGTTATGATCACCGCCGAATCGAAAGGCATTCCGCTTATTACCGAAATGGCGCGTATAATCGGAGCAAAAAGGCATATCGTCGCTCGCAAAGGGCCGAAGCTGTATATGAAAGATCCTATCCACGTACTTGTCCGCTCGATAACCACTGCATCCGCCCAGATGCTTTATCTGGATAAGAACGATATGGACTTTATGCGCGGCAAGCGCGTAGTTATCGTCGACGACGTTATCAGCACCGGAGAATCGCTTAACGCTCTGGAACAGCTTGTCAAGCAGGCGGGCGGCGAGATAGTCGCAAGAATGGCTGTTCTTGCCGAGGGTGACGCCGCCGAGCGAGAAGATATTACTTATCTTGAAGAGCTTCCTTTGCTTATACCGGAAAAATAATCGGTCGGTCGGGTAGAATAACAATGTTTAAAAACCGCGCGGCAGCCAGTATGGCGGGAATATTCGCGATCGGTATCGTTGCGGCGGCGATTTCGTCCGTCGGCGGTACGTCTTATTTCTGCGCTGTTGCTTTCGCGGTATGCGCGATATTTGCCGTTGCCGGAGCAATTGTTATCGTCAAAAAGCCGAAGTACTTTAAGATCATTGCGGCGTGCGCTTTTGCGCTCGCCGCTTTCACGTTCGGTGTTTTCCGTGTTTCTTTAACCGACGCTGTCGGCGGAGGACTGGACTATTTCAACAAAAAAACCGATAAAGTTACCATCGTCGTCTCTTCGGTCGACGTATATACCGATTCCTGTGTTTTCGAGGGCAGCGTTTCGGAAAGCAGTGCGAAAGTACCCGAAGGCACTGTAATAAGACTGCAGGTAAGCGGCAAAGACGGTTTGTCGATCCGCCGCGGCGATTCGGTAACGGCAGCCCTGACTTATTACACCGGCGTGAATCTTTCGTCACGCGCAGACGGGGTAAGGCTGCGCTCGTACGGAAAACTTATCTCTACCGAAAAAGGCGACGGATTACTTTACGGTTTAAGAAACGCGATATCAGATATCTGCGAACGCGTTTTCACCGACACAAAGCGTTCGGTTTCGGCTGCAAAAGCGGTAACGGCGGGGGACAGATCGGGTCTTGATTCATTCTCTTACGCTGTTTTTGCAAACGCGGGGATATCGCATCTGCTCGCCATAAGCGGGCTTCATATTTCAATAATCACCTCGGCGCTTTATTACTTCATCTGCGCTTTCGGGGTTAACCGTCGTATAAGCGGTATCTTCGGCGCGGTGTTCGCCTTGTTTTATGCCGCACTCGTCGGGTTTACGCCCGGCGCCGTCCGCGCCGCGGTCATGATGTGTATCGTCGTCGGTTCACGCACGGTAATGCGCCGTTCCGACAGTATAACCGCAATGTTCGCCGCGTTGTTTCTTTTGCTGATGATCAATCCTTACGCGATCTTCTCGCTCAGTTTGCAGCTTTCATTTTTAAGCTGTCTCGGGGTCATTGTCGTCGGACCTTATATAAGCCGATACGAACTGTTCATAAACACCAAATGCATCAAAGCTCCGTTTTATAAAACGGTTCCTTTGAAACTGCTTTATCTTCTGACCGCTCCCGCGCTTGTTACGGTTGCGGCTACGTTGTTCGCTTTTCCCGTAACTTATCTGCATTTTAACGTTTTATCCTACGTTGCGCCGCTTGTCAACGTTTTTGCCGTTCCGGCTTATACTTATGCGATTATAATTACTTTTGCGGCGCTTTTACTTTATCCTCTGCTGCCCGGATTGTCGGCAATAGTTGCCTATCCCGCCGACCTGCTGTTCCGTGCGGTAAACAACGCGGCTTCGGGATTATATGCGTCGGGCGTCGGTTCTGTATCGCTTAAAAGCGAACATATGGCTGTTATGTTTGCAGTCGCTCTTGCCGGGATATTCGCAGTTCTGTTTGCGCGGCGGCACCGCGCAAAAGTCGCCGTTTCGGCTTTTGCGGCGTTCGCTTTGGCTTTTGCGGTTTGTTCAATCGTTAACGCGTCTGTCATTGGCTCGTCTGTCAGCGTCGAATACGGCTGCGACAAATCGGTTTACGCATATGTTTCCAATAAAGGTGCGGCGGCTTACATTGATATGGGCGGGAAGTACGCGGATTATGAAACTGTTTTCGTCAGCGGGAATTCGATCATTGACAATTACGTAATTCCTTGTTACGACAGCAATTCCGTCGCACGGTTCGAAACGTTCAGCGCGCGTCTGCGGGTGCGAAGCGTTATTGCCGCAAAACCCGAAAACGCCGTCGAATACAGGATACTTTCATCTATAAAACAGTTGGCAAATCAAAGAAATTGTGATATAATCGAAATTGATCCGGAAATAGTGCTTGAAATCGGCGGAGATCATCTGCGCGTATCTAAAGATGCAGAGTTTGTTTTTGTCGGCAACGGCGGCGAAGGCGTTATGATTTTTAACGGAGTGTCTTCCGGGATCTATAATTGTGACGCCGCGATATTTACCGGATCCGACGCGCTCGGCACCGGAAACGTCAACACCGGACTTTATATCATCGATGAA
The DNA here is from genome assembly GCA_947305675.1 of uncultured Clostridia bacterium. Lineage (GTDB taxonomy): Bacteria > Bacillota > Clostridia > Oscillospirales > CAG-382 > Coliplasma. The sequence continues at coordinate 2,919 of CAMZED010000113.1, forward strand.
CAAGTGAAGCATCTGCGTTATCACACAGGCGGCAATTATCTTTTGTTCAACGGCAAAGTCCGTTTGACCTACCGTGACGGAAAGGAGGAATAACCGTAAATGAGCCTTGACGTTTTAAAAGAAAAAATAAAAAAAGGCAATATTTCCGGCGTGATCCTGCTTTACGGCGCCGAAGAATATACAAAAGACCGCTATGCCGATCAGTTGCGTAAATTTGTAGAATCTTCACCTTTGCCGGAGTTCAATCATATTTATTTTAACGCCGCGACAGGCGATGTCGGCGATCTTGAGGACGCGTTTTTCGCATTGCCCTATATGAGCGAATATAAACTGATCGAGATAACTTCGCTTTCCGACGCCAAAATAACCGAATCGGATATTAAAGATTATATGAGGATTTTTTCTGACGTCCCCGAATATCTCACCGTACTTATAGTTTTGCGCGCAGATGAGTACGGTGATGAACAGAAAACCGCCAGAACTTCCAAAAGCGGTTTGCCGGCGTTTGTTTCCGCCGTGAGCGCGTGCGGGCTCGCCGTCGAGTTTGACACCGAAAAAGCCGACAAACTCACCCCGTGGATCATCAAACATTTTTCGGCGCGTTCCGTAAAATACGAACCTTCGGTCCCGCGTGAGATAATAAACGTTTGCGGCAGCGACATGTATATACTTCAGGGCGAAATTACCAAACTTTGCGAAGCATATTCTTCAGCGCCGCTTACCGTGGCGGACGTTCACAAATATTGCTGTGCAAACGTTTCTTATAAATATTTTGACATAGCCTCGGCGCTTAACCGCCGCGATCTTGTTACCGCAAAGCGTATATTCGACGGACTTGATCTGAAGAGGGAAGATATACCCGCCGCGCTGGGATTTCTTGCCAAGAATTATTCGGATATGCTCGCGGTGAAAGCCGGGTTGGACTCCGGAAAGAGCGGCGAATCAATCGCAAAAGACCTTAAACTTCAACCCTGGCGTGTCGGGAAGATAGCTCAGTCGCTCGCCGGGAACGATATCCGTTCGATCTCTTACGCGGTTTCTCAGATCGCTTCCGCCGACGTAAAGATCAAATCAAGCCGATCTGATCCGATGCGCGTGCTTGAGATGACGTTTTACAGGATATGCACTTATGGAAGAAAGGCTTAAACTCAGATATCCCGTGATCGTCGAAGGAAAATACGATAAAGCAAAAGTCGCTTCGGTCGTATCGACGCCGATAATAACGCTCGATGGGTTCGGGATATTCAAAAACACCGAGAAAAAAGAGCTTCTCAAAAGACTTTGCGCCGAAAACGGTGTCATCATCCTTACCGACAGCGACACCGCGGGCAATTTTATAAGATCGCGGCTGAAAGGGTTTTTAAA
>CAMZED010000114.1 GCA_947305675.1 uncultured Clostridia bacterium
TGTCGGTCCGGAAATCGGCGCCAACTTCGATCCTTCCCACCTGATTTGGCAGGGAATAGATCCTGTTGCCGCTATCCGTATGCTTACCGGAGCGATATATCATTTCCATGCAAAAGATACAAAGATCGACAATTACAATACCGCTTGCAACGGCGTGCTTGATACAAAATCATACGCCGACGAGCTTCACCGTTCCTGGATATTCCGCGCTGTCGGATACGGTCACGATTCGCAGTATTGGCGCGACATGATAAGCGCTTTGCGCCTTGCCGGATATGACGATATAATGTCCATTGAACACGAAGACAGCCTGATGATGCCCAAAGAAGGGCTTGAAAAAGCGGTCGCTTTCCTTAAAAATTCCGTTATCAAAGAACCTTCTCCCAACGCTCTTCGCTGGGTATGATCCGGTTCATACAGTATCCCCGCACTTTATGTGCGGGGCTATTTTAAGGAGTAAAATTTTGGATTTACGCAAAATTCTTATTTCGCCCGATTCCTACAAAGACTGCCTTTCTTCAGACCGGGTCAGCGATGCAATGGAAAAAGGCGTGCACCGTGCCGACGTTTCGATAAAAACGATTAAAATACCCGCGTCCGACGGCGGCGAAGGTTTTTGCGCCTGTATGAAGAACATTTACGGCGGATCTTACGTACGCCTTGCCGTAACATATCCCGACCGTTCAGAGGGTATTGCCGAATATGTTATAAGCATCGACGGCGAAAGTGCATTTATAGAGCTGGCTTCCGCATCGGGTCTGATGCTTGTGCCGCAAGACCGGCGAGATCCGCTTTATACTACTTCGCTCGGCACCGGCGAGATAATTAAAGACGCGGTCCTTAAAGGAGCAAAAAAGATATTCGTCGGTTTGGGCGGTTCCGCCACCAACGATTGCGGAATGGGCATATTATCGGCGTTGGGGTACAGGTTTTACGATAAAAGCGAAAATGAACTTTTTCCCTGCGGATCTTCGCTTATCGACGTCGCAAAGATCGACAATTCCCGCGCTTTAAATCTTGATTCGGTAGAAATAATCGCCGCCTGCGATGTAAAGAATCCGCTTTGCGGCAAAAACGGAGCTGCATATGTTTTTGCGCCGCAAAAAGGGGCTGACACCGGATCGGTCGATCTGCTCGAAAAAGGCGCTCTGAACTTTGCTTCTGCCTGCGGCATAAATAAAGACCTGCCCGGATCGGGTGCCGCCGGAGGCTGCGGAGCGGCGCTTTTGTCGCTGCTCGGCGCAAAGTTTGTAAGCGGCGCCGAACTGCTTACCGGATCGGAAAAGTTTTTATCGGCACTCAGAGAATGCGATCTTGTAATTACCGGAGAAGGAAAGACTGATTTGCAGACTCTTAACGGAAAATTAGTCTATGCGGTTTCGTCCGCGGCAAAAAGATACGGTAAGCCCGTCGCGGTGGTATCGGGCGCGGTCAGCGATTTGAAAAGTTTATCCGGTCTGGCGGACGTGATCCTGCGGGTTTCTCCCGAGGTAATTGAGCTTGAACAGGCGATTGCCGACGCGGAAAATAATATTATAATTGCAGTAGAAAAATTGATAAAAGAATTAATGAATACACATTGAGAGGATTTTTTATGAGAATACTTTTTCAGGGCGACAGCGTTACCGATTGCAACCGTAATTACGAGGATTTTTTTGATCTCGGCGACGGATATGTTATGTACACAGTAGAAAATTTGAAACAGCAGTTTCCTGAGGCGGATTTTGAGTTTATAAACAAAGGAATAAGCGGCAACCGCACAAAAGACGTTCTGGCGCGCGCCCGGGCAGATATTGTCGACATTGATCCAGACGTAATCACGATCCTTATCGGCGTAAACGACACCTGGCGCAGGTTTGATATGAATGACCCCACCACCGCCGAGGAATTCCGCAATAATTATGAATCGATACTTAAAATCATCAAAGAAAAAACCCGCGCAAAAATAGTTATGCTGGAGTGCTTTGTTATTTACGGGATGGGCAGGGACGAATACCGCGAAGATCTCAACGCGAAAATCGACGAAACGCGCAAACTTGCATATAAATATGCGGACGCGTTTATTCCCCTTGACGGGATACTCGCCGAGGCTTGTATGAAAGTTTCGCCCGAACTTATCTCCGCCGACGGCGTTCATCCCGCTGTTGAAGGCAGAAAGATCATCGCCAGTCATCTTGCTCCGGTTATCGGAAATATAATCAAAGAGTTATGATGGTCAATAATTCGATATTTTATAAAGAAGCCGAAAAATTCATATCACTTGGAGCCTCCTTTGGCTGGCACGAGCGCAACGCGGGGAATATATCACTGCTGTTGAACGATTCCGAGACGGGTTCTGTCAAAGAGAATTTTTCAAATTCCGGCGAATGGTGCGCTCTGCCTTACCCGGTATGTCCTATCGGCGGGCGATACATATTCACCACGGCTTCGGGATCATATTTCACCGATATCGACGCAAACTGTTACTCGATCTGTGAAATCGACAGCAAAGGCGAAAATTTCCGGGTAGTTTGGGGGTCCGACAGGCCGACAAGCGAACTTAACGGGCATTTGATGTCTCTTTCGGCGCTCACTGAACGCTCTGACGGATTCAGGGCGGTTTATCACTGCCACCCGGCGGATCTTATTGCGCTGACGTATATTTTGGACAATGACGATAAAACTTTTTCAGAGCTTCTTTGGAAGAGCGTAACCGAATGCGCTTTTGTATTTCCGAACGGATTGGGAGTCGTCGGTTTTGAAGTGCCGGGCAGCATCGGCCTTGCTGAGGCTACCGCCGAAAAAATGCGGTATCGCGACGCTGTCGTCTGGTCGTTCCACGGCCTGTTTTCCGCGGGAATTTCGGTCAAAGACGCTTTCGGAAGAGCGCACGCCATCGCCAAGGCCGCCGAGATCCGCCTTAAGATCATATCGTCCGGCGCCGCCCAAAAAAACTCGATCACTGACCGGCAGCTTTTGCTGACGGCTGAAGCGTTCGGATGCGAGTTGCGCGGATTAGAAAAATAACTGATTGGGACAATATGAAAAAACCGGCCTTGCGGTCGGTTTTTTCTATCATCTGCAGTTTATTCGGCTATTGCCGGTGTGTACTGTTCCGTCGATTTTGTTATCGATTCGGGATATATGACCGAGAAATCGGTTTTCATCGAAATGGGAACGTAACCTTTTGAAATATAATCAGCCGATTTCGATTCCCAATCCTGAGTGCCCCATTCGCGTTCGGAGTCGTCGGCGACTATCATAAACGCCATTGATTTGTAGGGGTTTCTTGAATCGATTGCGTAATTCATCATACTTGTGTCGCTGCCGCTGTTTCCGAATGCGAGCACGGGGCGTTTTCCGATCTCGCGTTCGACCAAGATGGATTTGTTTGCATTGAGATTCTTTTGAATGAATCCGCCGGTAAGCACCAATTCGTCGTCGTTTTCGTATTTGAAGTTCATATTGGAAGGTTCGTCTTCGTGCCCTTTGACTTTGATTTCGAAATCAGTGCCGATGACATTTTCGGTGGAAACGTAATCTTTTATAGGCGAATTTGCAACAATCGCTCTGGTGGTGGTCCGCTCTGTCCCGCTGATCACGTATATTGTAAATTCGTTGTCGTAAAGGTATTTGACAAGTTCGACCATCGGGAGATAAAAGTTGTCGATATATCGCATATTATTAAAACTGGACGTATATTTTTGTCCGAAGTTTTCAACGTATTCATAAAACTCTTCGACAGTCATCCCGGCATATGCCTTTGCAAAATTCCGGGCGAGCGTTTCATCAGCAAGATATCCGGGTTTTATCGAGGCTGCGACCTCTTTCAACTCATCGGAAACACGTTCCGGATGGTCGTTAAGGCAGTATTCAATGAACATCATCGTGTCGTAATAAGTATAATAAGTTTCACAGGCAAGCGTTCCGTCCATATCGAAAACCGCAATTCGGTCTTCGGGCGGAATATAATCTTTACCCGCGCTGTCGGTTACCGATTGCACGAATTCGGTAAGCTGTTTTTTGGCTCCCGTGCCGTCGTTCCAAAGCGCCAATACTTTGCCGTTGTCTTCCGCGGCGGTATTATCGGCGCCGCTGCGTGCGTTGAATGCAAAGGCAATGCTCACCGCGACGAGCGCGCAGATGGCAATTATTGCCGTAATGCGCCAAATTTTAAGCTGTTTTGCAGTTTCCATTTTTTCACCTTCCGAAATCATAAAAGAATTTATTGCAAGAACATTATATGTTAAAAGGTTTTT
>CAMZED010000115.1 GCA_947305675.1 uncultured Clostridia bacterium
TTTAAGCGTTCTGGCGGCTTCGGCAAGATCATCGACGCAGCAGACGCTAAGCAGTTCGGAGGCGCCGGCGGACGAACGGATGACTATATCGCTCGATTCGTAAAAATTGTGTTTGGGAATTATAACCGCATCGACTCCGGCGGCATAGAGCGAACGGAGCGAATAAGCGAAATTGAAAGGATCCTCGATCCCGTCGAGCATTACTATGTAACCGTTCGGGATCGAAAAGACCCCGTCGGCAGGTGTGAAGCGCCGCTCGCCGACTTCGGCGACGATGCCGCCGCTTCCGTCGAAACAATACTCATCGGGAGAAGCGAATTCGTATTTAACACCCGAATCGATCAACGTTTTATACTGACGCTGCTCCGGCTTGCGCAGATCGGAGCGCATAACCGAATCGTAACGGTTTTGTTCAAAAATTATGCGATATATCTCGCGGCTGGACGATTCGATAATGCTTTTGACCGACACAAAGCCGCCTACAAGCGTTTTACTCATTTTTAACTGCTCCGGTTAATTTATTCAATGACGGTATAAAATCGCCGCTGACGGCGTTTGTGGAATAGCAAACGGTCAAGACCTCGTCGTATTCTTCTTTTTCGATCAGTTCGGAAAGCGATCCGTCGTAAGCGACCGGATCGATAATATCGACTTTTGTATAATGCGACGCGAGTAGAAGCGATAACGGGTAAGCCGAACTGTCGCCGATCAGCAAAAGCCTTTTGCCGTTTGAAACATTGGTTTCAATCACATACCTTTCGCAGCCGCATTTTCCGAGAAAAACGTCGTATGCGTAACCGCCGGTTTCCCTGCCGGGACGGTATTCATTAAAAACCGTTTCGGAATCGTAAACAGTAAGAACGGCGGATATTGCGTTAAGCGGAGAATAGCAAGTCAAAACGTCGGGATCGTCAAACATATCCGCGCTTTTAGTCGCCGTGTAAAAGCTGCCCAAAAAGCCGTCGTATTCTTTGGACGGAAAATTCGAAGCGGCATAGGCGTTGATGCCGGCCGCGTCGCAAAACTGTCTGTATGCGGCATAAGCGGCTTGAGAAGTCCAGTTAAGGTCAGTGCGGAAAAACATAGGGTCGCCGGATCTGTAAAGCGATTCGATAACGCTTACAACGGGAATATCGATAATGTCCGCGTTAAGTTTTGCTTTTACTTTGTTCTCGAAAGAATTCTGCGAAAGATTATAAAAGTTGTCTGCCGTATATACCTCACGCGGGATATCGGCGAAAGTAGAGCTGACCGGCGCGATCATATTATAAAGCACAATGTCTTCCGGCAGAATATTGTCAAGAGCGTTGACGGCGTTGACGTAACGGTCAAAAGCTGTTTGCTTGTAATTGAACTGTAAATATCCGGCGTCGCCGTAAACATAGGTATATCCGTATTGGTTGATCACCCATCCGTGCGGTGTTTCAAAAACAGGTTCCGAAGTACTATTCGAATTATCAGATACGGGATCGGATATTGTCGTGCTGCTGACCTCGATTTGGACATCGGACGCCTCGGTGCTTGTCTTAACTGAAGATACATCTTCGGTATAAACGCCGATTGATTCATCGGTATTGACAGAAGAAACGTTATCCGGCAGATGGACAGAAGCGTTTCCGAACCGGGCGGCAACACCGGCAAGTACGACAGCCGCTGCAATTACAACCAGTACAACAGAGGTTATAAGGATTTGTTTGCGGTATTTTTCGGGATTTTTAAATAAGTTCATAATGATTCCTCCTGACTAAATGATGGACGGAATCGGAACATGTTATTCAAGAATTACCGATTAATACACAAAAACTACTCTGTCGCAATTGTCTTGCGACAGAGTGTTTTTAATTATCATTGAAATATATCGTCGGAAAAGATGTCGTTATCGCGTTTTGATTCCTTTTCGGAATGATCGGGCGAGGATCTGTCGAACTTCTGGTTCTTTTGATTGTCGAGCTCTTCCCGCCGTGCAAGATCTTCTTTTTCGGCAGCTGAACGCTTGCGGTCGGTGACACTGTCGAGCATCTCCTCAGTAACGCCCTCGGTGAAGCAAAGTTCGAACTGTTCGGCATCCATAGTCTCGTGTTTTACGAGATAAGCCGCGACGAATTCAAGGATCGAATCGTTTTCACGAAGCAGTTTGAGAGCGCGTTCGTAGCCATCGGTTATAAACCTTTGGATCTCGGAATCGATCTGTTCTGAAACCTTTTCGGAATAATTCTTTGTGGTGCCGAAATCTCTGCCGAGGAAAACCTCGTTATGATCGGAGGAATATACCACGGGGCCGAGCAGATCGCTCATGCCGAGCCTGGTCACCATCTCACGCGCGATATTCGTCGCTCTTTCCATATCATTCGAGGCGCCGCCGGAGATATCGCTGCATTTAAGCTGTTCGGCGGCTCTGCCGGCAAGCAGCATACATATATTATCCAGCAGTTCGCCTTTATAAACGCTGGTCTTATCTTTTTCGGGGAACGAAAGAGTGTAGCCGAGCGCGCGTCCACTCGGAATGATCGAGATCTGATGGACCGGATCCTGCGACTCGAGCAGCTTTGAAACGATCGCGTGGCCTGCTTCGTGATAAGCGGTCTCGCGTTTGTAGTCCTCGCTTACAATGCGTGATTTCTTTTGCGGGCCGACAATGACTTTTATTGTCGCTTCTTCTATATCGACGGCATTGATGACCGCCTTTTTCTTGCGTGCCGCGAGCAAAGCTGATTCGTTAAGAAGGTTTGCAAGATCTGCTCCCGTAAAGCCGACGGTGGATTTAGCGATTTCGGCAAGATCCACGTCGCCGCCGAGAGGCTTCCCTCTTGCGTGGACTTTAAGGATCTCTTCCCTGCCTTTAATATCGGGATAATTGACGGTGATCTGTCTGTCGAACCTGCCGGGACGCTGAAGCGCCGGATCGAGGATATCGGGGCGGTTGGTCGCGGCGATAACGATAACGTCATCGTTTACACCGAATCCGTCCATTTCAACAAGCAGCTGGTTAAGAGTCTGCTCACGTTCGTCGTGTCCGCCGCCCAAGCCGGTTCCCCTCTGACGGCCGACCGCGTCGATCTCGTCGATAAAAATAATACAGGGCGCTGTCTTTTTTGCTGTTTCGAAAAGGTCACGCACGCGCGAAGCTCCTACGCCGACATAAAGTTCCATAAAATCCGAACCGGATATCGAATAAAACGGGACTCCGCTTTCGCCGGCGACGGCTTTGGCAAGCAAAGTTTTGCCGGTACCGGGAGCGCCGACAAGAAGAACGCCTTTCGGTATCTTTGCGCCGAGTTCGGTATATTTTCCGGGGTTTTTAAGAAATTCAACAACTTCCTGAAGTTCCTCTTTTTCCTCGTCCGCACCGGCAACATCGCTGAACAGCACGCGCTTTTTCTCGTCGCTGCCGAGCTTGGTGCGCGCTTTGCTGAATGAATTCATCCTTCCGCCGATCCCGACTCCGCCGCTTTGAGAAGAGCGCGCCATAAACCACCAGAAGAACACTATGAAACCGACAATTACGATAAGATAAGGCAGATATGCTACCCACCACGGAATTATAGTCGGAGCCTGATAATCGTATTTTACCAGAGTACCGTCAGAAGTCTGGGCAAGAATGATATCGCTGAGGTCGTTGGTAAAGATATCAACATCTGCAAGTCTGTGAGAATACTCGTAATACTTATAGCCGTCTTTGGCCTTGTTCTGGGCGTCGGTCCCCTCTTCATCCGAAAGATACAAAGTATTGTTGGTATCTATATAATACCTTCTTACTTCACCCGCCTGGAACTTTCTTACAACTTCGCTGTAATCTATTTCCTCCTGTTTTCCTCCGCTGTTGGTAAGAGTACTCACAAGAACTATTACGACAATGATAAAAATGAGATAAAAGAGAACGATTCTCCCGGAACCTCTATTTTTCATCGATCATAGACCACCTTTCTTTTTCAATGGTATTAAAAACCGTTTTTACGGTAACAACTCTGTTTGCATTCTTAGGGAACGCCCTGTCTGCAACACCTACGAACGGGATATAAACTATCCCTTCGGAATCACAAAACACGGGTATCAGATCACGAAGTTCTTTCGGGATTTTTTTTTCGATAAACAGTTTTTTGACGCTTCTGTTTATGCCGAAAATTCTGATCTTATCACCGGTTTCACGCTGTCTTACGAAAATTCTCCCGATTATATTATCAAATGATAACGGTTGTTTTGTGGATAAATTG
>CAMZED010000116.1 GCA_947305675.1 uncultured Clostridia bacterium
TATAACTCGTTCCGAAGGAACGAATATAGTTGAAAAAAGCAGCCTGACGGCTGCTTTTTTCTGGCGTGCCTTGGGGGACTCGTTCTCGCGCGGCGTGTCCGCGCTCGGTCAGGGTCGGCTCTGACGTGCCCCCGGCACGTCATTCACTCCCGACCCGTTCGAGCCCCCCGTTACAACAAAAACAAACGCCCCCATTCGGGAGCGTTTATTATTGGCGTGCCTTGGGGGACTCGAACCCTCGACCTACTGCTTAGAAGGCAGTTGCTCTATCCTGCTGAGCTAAAGGCACATCCGGGATTGCGTGAAATATGACGGGCGAGCCGTCATATTTCAGCAAAAATGAAATTGTCTGGAGCGGGTGACGGGAATCGGACCCGCACGGCCAGCTTGGAAGGCTGGAATTCTGCCATTGAACTACACCCGCGTATCAGCCCGAAACCTGACGGACGCGACAGGCGCACCGTTATTCGGGCAGGCGGCAAAAAGCCCTTATGCTAAGCCGTTGAGGAGCTTTGTGTACTGGCTCTTCTTGCGAGCGGCATTGTTCTTGTGGATGATTCCCTTGGAAACTGCTCTGTCGACCATTCCGACTGCGTCGAGATAAGTCTTTTCAGCAAGTTCCTTGTTACCCTCGGCGATAGCTGCTTTGTACTTCTTGACCGAAGTTTTCATTGCAGATTTGAACATCTTGTTTTGAAGAGTTTTCGTCTCGGTAACTTTCACGCGCTTCTTTGCGGATTTGATGTTGGGCACTGCTTTCACCTCCTGCTTCAAATTTGGAACCATTACAATATAGCACACTTTTTTCGGTTTTGCAAGAGCTAAAATCAAAAAAATATAATTTTTTTTAAAAAGTGGGAAAAATAATCTAAAAACAATGATCACAAGGTGAAAATTATGTTTGAAAAACTGACCGATCTCGCCCTTGAATCGCACGAACTGCACGCGGAGAAGGGCGAAGACGACGGGATAATCGTAACCGACCGCGAACAAAACGGGTTCCTGGTGACCGAGGCGCTGGTTATGCCCGGCGAAGGCGAACAAAAGTCCGGCAAACCCGCCGGAAAATATATAACCGTGGGAATAGGGAAAGTGTGGCAGAAGGGAAGCGCCGAAATCGGGTTGGCTGCTGAAACCGTCGCGGGGTTTATAAAAGAGCTGCTGCCGGGCGGAGACGGAAGCGTTCTCGTCTGCGGACTGGGCAACGAGGACATCACTCCCGATTCGATCGGTCCGCTTACCGTAAAAAACCTTATCGTAACGCGGCATTTAAAGAGCGTCGCGCCGGATTTTTACCTTAATGCCGGGTTCGGCGATCTTGCGGCGGTAACTCCCGGGGTGCTCGGCAGGACCGGGATCGAGAGCGCCGACGCCGTCGCGGGGATATGCTCCGTGATAAAACCGCGGTGCGTTATCGTGATCGATTCGCTGGCTTCGCGAAGGATGGCGCGGCTTGCGACGACTTTACAGATCGCCGATAACGGTCTTAACCCCGGATCCGGGGTCCTGAACAAGCGCGCCCCGCTGTCTTCCGAAACACTCGGCGCGCCGGTAATATCTTTGGGTGTGCCGACTGTGGTCGACGCCGCCACGCTGGCTTACGACCTGTTGGAAGAGACCGTGCGGGACGGCGGGCCGGAATTCGGGCAAATAATGCAAAAGCTGCTCGGCGGAAGCGGAAGGAACAGTTTCGTGGCGCCGAAAGATATCGACGTGACGGTGAAAGAGATCGCAAAACTTATCGCCGGAGCGATCAACCTTGCAATACACGGCATATCCCCGGCGGAGTCGGCGGAATTTATTTGAAATAAGCGGAATAATCCGGTGCGGACGCGCATATATATTTACAAAAAACCTTTCGGGAAGTGCCAATTATGTTCAGACGGGTGAGTTTTTCTTCAAGACAAGCCGTTAAAAAGATAGCGGTGCTTGTTTTTTCCGCCTTGCTGCTTGCCTCGGTCTTCGCGGCGGTGCCGTATATCGTCGCGGCGATCCCGGAATTCACCGCGCGCGACGGCGATCTTCTGCTCGGCACGGGCGAAGCCGCGCCGGCTTTTGCGCTTTCGCCGGGAGGCGTTTATCCGCGCGGGTCCGAAACCTCGGCGGTATCCGAAGCCGAAATCTTACCTGACGATATCGAGCAGCCGATCCCCGATCCGATCCCCGGTGAGGAGGGATTGCCGGTGTTCGCAAAAAACCTTTGCTGGTACGACGATCCCGCCGAAGCGGCGCTGAACGTTATCAACCGCACGAAATATACCGTTACGCTTTCGAAATACGCCGCCGAAAAATTCCCGCTGCGCGGCAGGATAACCGAAGACCCGCTTGTGCTGGTGGTACATACTCACGGCAGCGAAAGCTATCTGCAAAACGGGGCGGAATTCTACGACGCGGGCGAAACCTTCAGATCCCCCGGCGACGACAGTGTTACAGTGGTGCATATAGGAGACGTGCTTTGCGAACGGCTCGAAGAACTCGGAATACCCGTTAAGCACGACCGGACGATGTACGATCTTAAAGACTTCAATAAATCATATACTTACTCGCGCGAGGGGATAGTGAAAGCGCTGGAGGAAAACCCGTCGATAAAGTTCGTGATCGACCTTCACCGCGATTCGATATTCAATTCCTCGAACGAAAACATAAAACCGCTCACCGAGATCGAAGGGATAAAGACCGCCCAGCTGATGATAGTCGTCGGGACCGACGAGGGCGGCGCGGTGCATCCTTACTGGCGGCGCAATCTTGTGGTGGCGACGCACCTTCAAACCGCGCTGAACGAATTTTTCCCTACGCTCGCCCGTCCGATCAACGTACGCAGCGGAGCATTCAACCAGTCGCTTTCTGACGGCAGCATACTTGTCGAGTGCGGATCCTGCGGGAACACGGTGGAAGAAGCCGAAAACGCCATACTCCGATTTGCCGAAGCCTACGCTTTTATGCTTAAAGAGGAATACGACGGCTGAAACGGTCCGGCAAGACTAACGCAGGCCGGACTTTATGAATTCGTTTATCTCGGATTCTGATTTGTTCTCCGAAAACAAGCTTTCTCCGGTGCGGTAGGCGACCCCGCTCCTGTCCCCGTTCACTCCGGACTGCAAAGAGCAGTAATACTCGCCGTTGCCGATGCATTCGAACCCGTAAGGGGTGGAGAATCTGTATTTGCGCGAAACACCCGAAAGATCCGGCTTTACGCAATAAAGCGTTTCACGCGGCTGATAAGGTTCCGATCCGCCATAGGTGGTGAACCAGAATTCGCCCGTCGTACGGTCGTGGTCGAGGTTCTGTATCCCGTAAACGGTGTTTCCGGTCTTTATGTGGTATTCGGTGATATAATCGCCGTTGAGCGTAAACTCGAGGATGATCTGGTTATCGTATTTTTCCCCGGTCTAGAGCGCGCAGGCGACAAACATACGCTCGTCGCCGGTGACCGGGTCGGGAGCGATCGCCACTCCGTCGATCGCCTGGAAACCGCGCGTATCGGAAGGCGTGCAGGCTATGCTTTTGTATTCGTCGCAGATATCGAGATTGATCGATTTGATAAGATGAAGATCGTCCGCGTCGAAGACGTATATCTTAAACGCCGTCCAGTCTTCCCAGGCGTGCCCCGGAAGGGCGTTGCCGAGAAAGCTTGCATATATCCTGCCGTCGAAGTAATCCAGCCCGCCGAGATGTCCGCCGCGGACCTCGACCTGGGCGCGCATAGTCCCTTTCAGGTTCGTTTTTACCAGGCTGTCGGTAAAAGACCAGTACATAAACCCGTTTCCGGAAGTGAATCCCTGCATATGCAGGTTCTGTTTCAATACTTCTATAAACTCCATAACGCACCTCTTGAAATCTGATATGTTGTATTATAGCACCTGACTTTTTGCATTTCAACACAATAAATTGTAAAATAGGTATTGAAAATAACTTTTTTTGTGCTATAATTCCTATGAACTAAAAAATGTGTTTACGAGAGGTTTTTATGAAAATTTATAAGTCTGCCGTTATCGGCTGCGGAAATATCTTTCCGATGCACGCCGTGAGCATTACCAGATGCCCCAATGCCGAGCTTGTCGCGGTTTGCGATATCAAAAAGGACCGTGCCGACAGAAAAGCGGCGGAATTCGGCGTTAAAGCCTATTACGATTATATCGAGATGCTCGAAAAAGAGGATATCGACGTCGGAGCATTGGTTATCGGCATCGAGATATTCGCG
>CAMZED010000117.1 GCA_947305675.1 uncultured Clostridia bacterium
TACCGCATACCTCGCGGTTATCGTGACAACGGACGCGCTGAAAATCAGTAGCAATGCAGAGTAAAAATTCGGGTTTAGTTTTTTGCTCAAAAGCTCGGGAATCGCGTATCCGCAAAGCGAAAGTGCGATTGCGTAAAAACCGATTCCTCCGCTTGAAAATATATCCGCCAACGCTCCGCACAACGCGCCGCAAATCACCGAGGTCGGGGTGTCCGCGCAGGCGGAAACCGACAACGCCGCCGCTGCGAGCAAAAGCGGTCTGCCTCCGAAAGTTTCGGGCATCAGTCCGGCGTAATTATATAATGCCGCAATTAATAAAAGCTCAATCGCAAGCAGGATTCTCCGCGGCACCGCACCCTTGGTTTTAGTCACGCAAAGTCACCTCTCCCCTGCCCGAAAAGTCAGTTACCACCATGGCGCTTGTAACCTTTGAAATATCCTCATACGGCTCGACCACCGCATACGGCGTCGCGTCAAAGCCGCTGTACTCCACGCTTTTGACCTTGCCGACGGCTAAGCCCTTCGGATAAATTCCACCTGAGCCCTGAGTGGTGATTATGTCGCCCTCTTTAATGCTGTTGTCCTCGGTCAGCATTGTCAGCGCCGTGCGGTTTTTAAGGCTGAGCTCTGCCGTTCCGCTGACAACTCCGCCGTCGGCAGTGCGGCTGTCATAAGCGCCGATTTTAAGCTTAGGCGAAAGTATCGTTGTGACAACGGCGCTGTACTGCTCCGCCCTTGAAACCTGACCGATTAATCCATTTTCGGTTATCACAGGATTGCCCTCACTCACGCCGTCGGCAGTTCCTGCGCCGATTGTGAAGGAATAAAAATCATCATCCGCGTCGCGCGCGATTACCTCGGCAGGCTTTAATGTTAAATCGGGCTTTTGCTTTGATATATTAAAATACTTTAAAAGCCTTTCGTTTTCGCGCTGTAAATCGAGATAATCAATAAGCTCGGCTCTGAGCTCCTCATTCTCCTTTTTAAGCCGCGTAAGCTCGTCGTTTTCCGCTGAATCAGGCGTGGATTTCGCAGAAGCCGTAAGGCTTGAAATTCCGAGCGGCACAAGGTTAAACGCTCCCGAAATAAAGCCGGTTTTTCCCTGCGCAAAAACACCCGTCACCGTCACGGTGATGAGTGTGATAATCAAAAATTTTAAGCTGTTGCCTTTGCCCCTCATACGGCGCGTAACCTCTTGCGCCTTGAGGATTTTAAAAGGCGTTTTCCTGCGCCGTTTACAACGCAGTCTAGCGGATTTTGCGCGATATTCACAGGCATTCCCGTCTGCTGCATTATCAGCAGGTCGATTCCGCGCAGCAGCGCTCCGCCGCCTGTGAGCATTATTCCGCGGTCGATGATGTCCGCCGAGAGCTCGGGCGGAGTTTTTTCGAGCGTTGTTCTGACCGCGCCGACGATTACCGAAAGCGGCTCGCTCAAAGCCGTGCGGATTTCCTCGGCGGTTACGGTGATGTCCTTGGGCAGACCGTCGACGAGGTTGCGCCCCTTAACCGCCATTGATTCCTCCACCTCGCAGGGGAAAGCCGAGCCGATTTTTATTTTAATTTCTTCGGCGGTTCGCTCGCCTATTAGCAGGTTATATTTATTCTTTATGTGGCTCTGTATCGCTTCGTCAAGCTTGTCGCCTGCTACCCTGACCGAGCAGGCTGTAACGATGTCACCGAGGGAGATTACCGCGACCTCGCTTGTACCGCCGCCGATGTCCGCAACCAGACTTCCCGAGGGCTCGTCCACAGGCAAATCAGCGCCGATTGCCGCCGCCATTGGTTCTTCAATCAGGCTGACGGGCGGCTTTGCGCCTGCCTGATACGCTGCGTCCTCAACCGGTTATCATATAGTCTGCGATTACGCCGTCCTTGAGCGGTCTGACCGCGACTATTGAGCCGGGCGTTCTGCCTATCATTTCCTTTGCTCGACTGCCGACCGCAAGCACCTCGTCGGTGCGGGTATCGACCGCCACAACGGACGGTTCGCGCAAAATAATACCCTTGCCTTTTAAGCAGACAAGGGTGTTGGCTGTTCCGAGGTCAATTCCGATGTCCTTTGAAAACGAAAGCATTTTTAACTTCCTTTCATTGTTATGTGTATATCATATTTGTGTGAATATATCATACTACATCGAAATTATTAAATTTGTCGAAACCTGTATATTATTTTCTTCCGCTTGAACCAAAGCCGCCTTCGCCGCGAGCGGTGTCGGAAAGCTCGTCAACCTCCGTGATGTCGGGAGTGAGCACAGGTGCGATTACCATCTGCGCTACGCGCTCGAACGGCTCGATTATATACGGCTTGTCGGAAACATTGCAAAGACCTACACAAACCTCGCCGCGGTAGTCGCTGTCGATTACGCCGACGCCGTTTGACAGGCAAATTCCGTGCTTAACGCCGAGTCCGCTTCTGGCGTACAGAAACGCCGCGCAGGTGTTGTCGGGCAGTTCAATCGCGATTCCTGTCGGAATTACGGTGAGCTGACCGGGAGCGAGGGTTACGCTCTCGGCAATACAGGCGTAAAGGTCCATTCCCGCCGAGCCGTTTGTCGCTCTTTGGGGGATTTTGGCGTTTTCTTTGAGCTTTTTAATTTTGAGTTCCATATTCATCTTCCTTCATTTCTTGCAATTTTTTGCATAATCGCTTCATTTTGATTTTTATTATTCCAAACTGAAATTATCTTTTAGAAAATAAAACTCCGTCAAATTTCAAAATAAGAAAATTGGAATTTTCTTCTAAAAAATTAAAAGTATTTTTGACATGTTGCACATATCATTCCACACCGCGTTTGTACAAACCGCGGGTGAATTTATCGTTTAACATCGAAATGCGGTTAAAATCTGGTATTCTTTCCACGTTTTCCACATAGTTTTCCACAGTAAAACGGAGAATGTTAAAATTTGTGGACAGCGTTCTAAATTCCTGCGGAGCAATATAAAGCGGCACGCAGTTAAGCACCTCGGTGCAGTTTCCGTCACATTTCAGATAAAAACTTTTGCCTTTTCTGTCCGTCATTTTTGACTGATTTTTGCAGGATTTACAGCTTATGCCGTCGCCCTTGACAGGACAGCTGCGGCAGAGCATAAGCGGCAGGTGGCCGTAGGTGATAATTCCCCTTTTGATATTGCCGCCGAGGCGGTTTATTCGGATAAAGGTCAGCTCAAAGCTAAGCTCGACATCCTTTATTCCGTACTCCTCAGCCCAAAGCAGGTCGTAGGTATTCACAAGGTTAAGTCCATAGCCGCCGTGTAGAGTAAAGCCGAGGTTTTTCGCGGTGTGGAGCGCGCCGATATTGTGGCAAAGCGCGTCGGTCACGCCGATTTCCTTAACCCTTTGGAGCTGGGCTTCAATCTGCTTTTCCCTGTCGAACATTCCCCTCGGGACTTCGACCGCGACATTATACCCCTCGTTTTTGAGGCGTTGGGTTTCCCTGATATCGGAGAAAAGCGGAACAAAAACAAGCTCGCAATCCTTAAATGCAGGGCTGATTTTCGTACCCCGAACGGACACCCTTGTAAAATTTTCGCTCTTATTGTACGGCGCAAAGTCGCCGTTTATATCCACATCATTAATTTTATAATTATGGACGGTTTTTCTGAGCCTGTCGAGCTCGTCGGTGCACTCCCTGCGCATAGCGTTCAAGGCAGATACCGGGAGCGAAATGTTATCGTCAAGCGTTAGCTTAATATCCCCGACCGAGTACGCTGTCGAGCCTGTCTTTTTAAGCTGGGTAAAACATTTTTCGGCACTCAAAGCGACGTTTTTAGCCTGCTCGCAGATTACGTCCGCGGCGCTCTCAGCGGTATGAATTCCTTCAGTCATTTTCAAAACGGGACGTTCTCCCAAATGCGCGGTAAACTCCGCGGTGACGGCGATATTCTGCGCCTCGTTTTTGTACTTGGCGCGGATTTTTGAAAGCAGCTTTTCGTCGGCGGAAACAACGTCATCCTTGGTGCGCGTGCCGAACATTCCCCTGCCGATTTTGCCTGTATAATAGCCGTCGGTAAAGCCTGTGCGCGAAAATACCGCACGCAAAAGCTCGGCGGTTTCATCGGTGACAAAGCCCAAATCGCGCTGTTCCCTGCATGCCGTAACGGCGGCGCTTACATACTCGGGGCGCTTCATTCTGCCCTCGATTTTTGCCGAGGCAACGCCGATTTCCTCAAGCTCGTTTAGGTACGG
>CAMZED010000118.1 GCA_947305675.1 uncultured Clostridia bacterium
GCATAACGTCGCCGATATTTATAAGCGGATCGCTTTCGACATATCTGACGCCGATTCCGCCGCCGAGGTTGATTTTCTTAAACTCGTAACCGAGCTTGTTTTTCACTTCCAAAGCGAAATCGAGCATTATTTTGGCGGAGTCGACAAACGGAGCGACGTCAAAGATCTGGCTGCCGATATGGCAATGAAGCCCCTCGACTTCAAGACATTTGCATTCAAGCGCCGATTTCACAAAATCGAACGCCTGACCGGTTTCGATCGGAACCCCGAACTTTGAATCGACTTTTCCGGTCGATACCGCATTGAACGTATGCGGATCGATTCCGGGAGAAAGCCTGAGCATTACTTTTTGCACTTTATTGCGCTTTAACGCTTCGGCGTTGACGTAAAGAAGTTCATCGGGGTTGTCGATAATAAACCCACCGATCCCGCAATCGAAGGCGTATTCGATCTCTGCGGCAGTCTTGTTATTTCCGTGGAAATATATCTTATCCGCAGGGAATCCCGCACTCATAGCAGTGTAAAGTTCGCCGCCGGATACAACGTCAGCGCCTATCCCTTCCTCGGCGATTATGCGGTAAATCTCCTTGCAGCACAGCGCTTTGCTGGCGTAAAGCGGAAGGCTTTCACCGCCGAAGAAATCGTTGACGCAGCGTTTATAGTTCCTGCAGTTTTCGCGTATTCTGTTTTCGTCGATAACGTAAAGCGGGGTCCCGTATTTTTTCGCAAGTTCGACGCAATCGGCTCCTCCAAAAGAAAGATGCCCGTTTTTAAGTTCATTTAGGTTATTCTGAAGCATTGTATTCACCGCTTGCGGCAGAGCATATCATCTGCCATAATGTGTCACGTCCTTCGTTGGTCACGGAAGAATAAAGAATTATCTGCGTTCCTGCGCGGACGGTTCCCGATGAGAGCAGTTTTTTAGTTTGCTCGTTTAGCTTTGTTTTGCTTAATTTATCGCATTTTGTGCAAACGATAATATATGGAACACCATAATAATCGAGATAATCAAGCATTGCGCGGTCGTCCCCGGTCAAACCGATACGAATATCGACAAGCTGAAGCACATATTTCAACGCGCCGTTCGATTCAAAATATCGCTCGGTAAGCGAGGACCATTTTGTTATATCGCCTTTCGGACGTTTGGCAAATCCGTATCCCGGCAGATCAACAAGGTTGATCTTGCCGTCGACGGTATAATAGTTCACGGTTATGGTTTTTCCCGGTTCGGAACTTACTCTTGCGAGTTTTCGCCTTGCGAGCAGCGAATTGATAAGCGAGCTTTTCCCTACGTTCGATCTGCCTGCCAGAGCGATCTGCGGGATCCCTTCTTTTAACAACTGATAAGGAAGCCCGCAAGTAAGCGAAAGCTCGGTGTTATGGAGGTTTAAACCGTTAAAGTCCATTTTCATATCGTCATACCAAAGCAATGGCGAGCACTTCGGAGATATGCCTTACAGGGATAAAGTTCAGGGAGCTCTTTACCTCGTCGTCAAAATCTTCGATATCGGGTTCGTTATCAGCCGGAATAATTACGGTTTTTGCTCCGCAGCGGTATGCAGCCATCGCTTTTTCTTTTAGTCCGCCTATGGCAAGAACGCGGCCGGTCAAAGTAATTTCGCCCGTCATACAAATATCGCGGTGGACTTTTCTGCCCGTAAGTTCGCTTACGAGCGCGGTGGCGATGGTTATCCCCGCCGAAGGTCCGTCTTTCGGGATCGCGCCCTCGGGTACATGGATATGGATATCGAGCGTGCTGTGGAAATCCTCGCGCACGCCGAGTTCATCGCAATGTTTGCGGATATAGCTTACAGCTGCCTGAGCGCTTTCTTTCATTACGTCGCCGAGATGACCGGTAAGCTGCAGATTCCCGTTGCCTTTCATCGAGCTGACCTCAATGCGAAGCATCTCGCCGCCGACCGACGTCCAGGCGAGCCCGTTTACAATTCCGACTTCGTCTGTCGGATAGATCTTGTCCGGAATGAACTTCTTCGGTCCGAGCATGGTGTGCAGCGTTTTGGAATCAACGTTGACTTTTTCGGCGCCCTCTACGATCATCTTTGCGCTCTTGCGGCAAACCGAAGCGATCTCGCGTTCAAGATTTCTTACCCCGTTTTCTTTTGTGTATGAAGTGATAAGTTCGTTAAGCGCGGAATCGCTTATGCGGCATTGAGAACTCTTCAAGCCATGCTTTTTAAGCTGTTTTGGAATAAGGTGATGCCTTGCTATGGCGCGCTTTTCCTTGTCGGAATAGCTGTCCATATAAATGATCTCCAAACGGTCGAGAAGCGCAGGCGGTATTGTCGAAGTCGTGTTTGCGGTCGCAATAAACAGACATTCCGAAAGATCGACGGGGATCTCGATAAAATTGTCGCGGAAGGCGTTGTTCTGCTCCGGGTCGAGCACTTCGAGCATTGCGCTCGTCGGATCGCCGTGCATATCGTTTGCAAGTTTATCAAGTTCGTCGAAAAGGATCACGGGGTTTTTGGTCCCGGCGAGTTTAAGCGCGTTGATAACTCTGCCCGGCATTGAACCGATATAAGTTCTTCTGTGACCTCGGATCTCCGCTTCGTCGTGAATGCCGCCGAGCGATACTCTTGCGAATTTGCGGTTTGTAGCGGCGGCGATGGATTTTGCAACAGATGTTTTACCGACGCCGGGAGGGCCTACAAAACAAAGTATCTGCCCTTTTATATCGGGATTAAGCTGCTTTACCGCAAGGAATTCAAGTATCCTTTCCTTTACTTTTTCGATTCCGTCGTGATCGCGGTCAAGTATCTTCTTCGCGGCGTCAACGTCGACCCGGTCTTTGGATTTTTTCGACCACGGAAGTTCAAGGCAGGTCTCTATGTAATTGCGGATAACCGTCGCTTCCGGAGTGCCGAAAGGCATTTTTGAAAGCTTTGCATTCTCGGCAAGCAGTTTTTCACGGACGTCTTCCGGCAGTTTCGCCTCGTTTATTGCCTTTGAATACTCGTCGGCGTCCTCGGTCTCGTCATACGGATTTTCGTCGCCGAGTTCCGATTTTATCGCGCGCATCTGCTCGCGAAGATACATTTCGCGCTGCTGTTTAGAAAGATTGTACCGTACTTTTTGATGAATATTGCCGTCGAGGTTTATAAGTTCGATGTCTTTTTGGAATATTTCACACAGACGGTTAATTCGCTTTATCGGATCGAACTCGGCAAAAACGGTCTTGCGGTCCTTGAAGTTGACCAAGAAGTTGTTTGCCAGGAAATCCGAAAGCATTGAAGTATCTCTTATACGGCGTGCTTCAGCGATAATTTCGTCGGAAGGTTTTGCCACATACTGAAGATACTCGCTGAAAACGTCGAAAAGACGTTTTGAAGCAAGACGTTCCTGAGTGTAGGTAGGCAATCTGCGCAGACGGTGTTCGCGGGCTTCGCAGAGAATAATATCCTCATCGATATAAGTCTGCCCGCGTTCGGCGCGGGTGATGCCCTCTACCACGACCTGATAGCCGCCGTCTTTAAGATGAGTCGAGTGGATTATATTGGCGATAACGCCGACTTTCATAAGATCGGCTTCCTTCGGCTCGACAAGCGAAGCGTCGTGCTGAGGCACGAGAAAAATCTGTGAACCGCTTTCTTCGCAGTTTTTAAGCGCGTTGACCGAGGCTTTTCTGCCGATCTCGAAGCTTGCGACAGAGCCGGGAAAGACAATGACCCCTCGAAGCGCAATGGTGTTCATTAAAGTTATTTCGTGTTCCGTTTCAACGGATTCAATTTTATATGACATTTTTTCTCCGATTCGTGATTATTTTCCTAATGAAGCGGCGCCGATTATCCCGGCGTCGTTGCCGAGAGCCGCTGTTTTGATAATTGTTTGTTTGTCGCTGTAACGTGAATACTGTTCGCGTTTGACTATTTCACGCAGAGGAGCAAGCAGCGTCTCCCCTTCTTTGCTGATGCCGCCGCCGATGCTTAAAACCTCGGGCTGGAAGATATTTATGAAATCGACAATGCCGCAGGCAAGGTAGCTTATATATTCGTCAACGACTTCCCTTGCCGCTTTGTCGCCGGCGCGCAGCCCGTCGAAAGCGGTCTTGCCGTCGACTTTATCTATCTCGCCGCCGCAGATACTCCACATTTCGCTGTCGCGGGACTGAAGCATTTTGTTTTTTGTAAGCATTATAAGCCCG
>CAMZED010000119.1 GCA_947305675.1 uncultured Clostridia bacterium
TTTCAAGAAGTTTGTATGCCGCTTCGATATCGTAGGATGCGAGAACGTAGAGGATCAGAGGCGTGGAAAGGAAACCTGTGCCCAGTCTCCAGTTGTAATTCTCCAGCGCTTTGACGAGACGCCGTTTTGCAAAAGCGGTCTGTTCTTCATCGAGCAGATTCATATACAGCGGGCGCACCAGCCGCGCCTGGCGGTCCGTATCGAGCGAATAATTCTCGGTCGCGACGAGCGCTCTGTACGCCGCTTTGCATCCATCGCTGAACGTTTCGAATTCCGCCGCGTCCTCTTCGTGACCGAGGCGTTTTGCGATCTTTGCCATAAGCCCGAGGATATAAGCAGTGTAAGCGGTCGAGACCTCGGGATGAGGCGCTACGAAATCCTGCCAGTGAAATCCGCCATCAACGTCGGCAGGCTCAGCCCATTCGCCGTAGCTCTGACCGATATTCACGAAATACTCCTTCGCTTCTTTTGGAAGCTTTACGCGCTCGGCAAAGAAGATCATATTCTTTCCGCAGCGTTTCTCCATAAATCTTGCATAGCGCGCCATGCCGTCGTAGTGTTCCCTCAGGATAGAATCGTCCTGATAGATCTCTGCCCACCGCCAAGGAATGAGCACGCCCACATCGGACCAACCGACCGAGCCGTTCATCGTCCACATATAGAAATCCGCGCCGCCGTCGGGGGCGATGTGCGGCAGTCTGCCGTTCTTTTTCTGCCAGTCGAATACGTCGTTCAGATATTTTCTTGCAAACGGCGCAAAATCGAAGAGATATGACGCCGTCACAAAAAACAACTGCGCGTCGCCCGTCCAACCGTGCCGCTCGCGCGTCGGGCAGTCGGTCGGTATGTCAAGGTGATTGCCCTTCGCCGACCAGACCGTCGCGTCAAAAAATTGGTTCAACAGTTTGCTTGAACTTTCGAAAAACCCGGTCTTCTCAAGGTCGGAATATACCGCAATCGCCGTGAAATCCTCCGGCGCAAACGGCACGTCGGTCTCGATCAGCACATACCGGAAGCCGAAAACGGCGAAGGTCGTTTTGTATTCGTTCGCACCCTCCGCGCAGGTGTAATCGATCTGCTGGAGGGGCGTAGTGATCCCTTTTCTTGAAAGCTGAATGTTCTTCTGTGTGAACTCTCCGTTCCCGTCAATCATCTCGCCAAAACGCAGAAGTAGTTTCTGTCCGATTTTCGCCCGCAGAGAAAAGGAAATATATCCAGCGATGTTCTGACCGAAATCGAGAACGGTCTTTCCGCCCGGCGTCGTAATAAGCGCGGGTTTGAGCCTTTCGTGTTCGGTGACCGGAACATTGTTTGAAGTGCTCGGAACAACGTTGTGCTTCGTCACTTTGACGCGTCCGTTGTAAAGCGGAGTGCGGAACGCCTCGACGATCTCCCCATCCTTGTTATCTGCAAAGCGGATCGGTCCGTCGTTCGACCACTCCCAGCTTTCGTCGGTGACGATCCTGTTCGTCGAACCGTCCTCATAGGTCAATTCAAGCTGTGCCAGCAGTTTTGTCTCCGTCCCGTATTGGTTTTTCAGTCCCCACGCGCCGCAGGAGCCGCGATACCAGCCGTCCGCAAGTTGAACGGTCAGCTCATTTTCGCCGTTTTTCAGCATTCCGGTCACGTCATAAGTCTGATACTGCACGCGCTTGCGGTAATCCGTATAGCCGGGCGCCATGACAAACTCGCCGATTTTTTTGCCGTCGAGCCTTGCTTCATACACCCCGCAGGCGGTGATATAGAGCCGTGCGTTCTTCACGGGTCTTTTAACACCGAATGTTTTACGGAAGCAATCGACGGGATAACGTTCTTTTTTATTGACGGAATAATTGCCGGTGATCCATTTCGCGTCCCATGAGGAAACGCCTGCTTCAAAGAACGCTTCGTTCCATTCGCCCGCTTCGCCCTTTTCGTCCCAAAGGCAGATCTTCCAGTTCACGCGCTCGCGGTCGGACAGCTCAAGCGGATATTCGGCGCGCATGGAATGGCTTTCCACCTTTCCGCTGTCCCATTTTTCGGTGACGATCCGGAAAGCGGTCTGTTTTTTGCCTCCCTCGCAGTTCCACATCAGCCGAGGATGATTAAAGTCGACGCCGAGGGGATTATTCAGGTATTCCGTGCGAAGTCTTATCGCATTCATTCTACGTCCTCCATATCATTCTTTTCATGGCGTGCCTTTATCTCCGCCTGTTCCTTCGGGAGATTCTTTTCCACGCGCAGGAAGAGAAGGATCGCGACCAGCGCGATGCCGGTGAACACCTCCAGCCCAACGAAGGCGAAGGAAATCACCCAGTTAACACTGTCCGGCTGCTGCAGTCCGACGGTCAGCACGCCGTCCGCCGAGGGTTTCAGATTTTCAAGCGCGACCTGTGAAACCCAGCCGTTTTCGGCGAGCTTCGACGCAGCCTCCGCGGTGCTTCCGGCGGTGATCGGGGCGAGATACCCCGCTTTCGAAAGCAGCCAGTTGAATACGCCGGTCATGATTCCGACCATCGCTACGGCGATGATGTTGTAGATCGACATCGCCGTGCCGTCAATGCGCTTGTCCGTCTTCCATTCAAGATGGTCGAGGCAGTCGGCAAAGAGCGCCATAAAGACGTAGGCGCAAGGCAAACCTCCGATGTTTTTGATAAACTGCCCGATCAGAACGACGACGAGATTCGTCGGGAAGATCCAGCAGATCAGCGAACCGATCGCGTACAGAACAAATCCCCACATAGTTACGTTCCGCTTACCGAACTTCTTTGCAAGCGGCCAGACGGCGAAGATGCCAATACCCATCGGGATACCGCCGATGACCGAAACGAGCATCTGCGTGATCCCGTCGTTATAGGTGCCGAGCACGTAGTTGCAGTAGTAAACGAGCCCGAGGTTCTTCATCGTCATGCCGACAGTGTAGATGAAGAAATAAACGTACATCAAGATCATGTACTTATCGGTAAAGAGCATTTTCAGCTGCTTTCCGAAAGACAGCTTCGTCTCCTCTCCCGCCGCCGATGCTTCCTCGGTGACGCGCTCCTTCGTAAAAAAGTATTCAAGCAGCGTCAGCGGCAGCGCGAGGATCGAGAGGATGCACATCAGAGTGATCCAGCTTGACTTGTCCGCGCCGATCATGGGCATGATGACCATCGGGAAGACGAGCGCCACGAGAATGCCGCTCATCATGATCGTTGTGATCTGATTGAATACCGAAAGACCGCCTCTCGCTTTGCCGTCACGTGTGGAAAGCGGGACCATCAGGTTGTGGCTCATATTGAAGATGGTATAGGCGAAGGAATAGAACAGGTTGTAGGAGATCATGACCCAGATCGCCTTGACGAGGTCGCTGCCCTCCGGTACTGTAAACAGAAGAATTCCCGTGATCGGAACAAGAAAAGCGGACAGGAAAAGCCAAGGCCTCGCTTTGCCTTCCTTGTGCTTCGTGCGATCGATGATCTGCCCCATGATGACGTTGGTGATCGCGTCGATGATTTTTGAAACGATCGGGAAAACAGTCAGGAACAGACCGCCCCACAACGGCGTAAGGTTGAGAACGTCGGTATAATAAACGTTGAGGTAGGTCGCGAGGACGGCGTTCAGGAGCAGTGCACCGGCGGGACCGAGCAGATAGCCGAACCATTTTTCTTTTTTCGTTACCTCAGATGAGTTGATCAGACCTCTCGGCAGTTTCATATCAGTTTTCCTCCTTCGGCAGTTTCGGTACTTTTATTCTTCTCATAAAGCATCTGATCCCTTTGAACAGATGTCGGTTGGTCAGTTCAACGAATCCCTCGGCGACGTTGAAAGGCATTGCGCCAGAGGACGACATGCTGAGTGACCGGAGAGAGTTGCTGTCCATAACGCGCTGCAGGAAATAGGCGCCCTTCACGGCGTTGTCTTTTTCGGGACCTTCAGGCATTCGTTTTGCTTTTTTCAACTGTTTTCTGAAAACGCTCATCACGGCGTTGTACAGGATCCGCCCCATCAGCGTCTGTCGCAGATCGGTAAAGCGCGATTCGACCGTCACCGGGAATTCCGGAAGTTCTTCGGGAACGGTATATTCGTCGAAATAATCCGTTTTTTCCTCATCTTCGACGGTCAGCGTCACCATTTTCGATTCTCCCGGCATAAGATACACTTTTTCGAAGCCCCTCA
>CAMZED010000120.1 GCA_947305675.1 uncultured Clostridia bacterium
TTTTGGCGTTATTACGCGGCTTTTTACGGGTTTTTTACCCAAAATTAGTTTTTTGCCGAATTATCCCGCCGAAATTGCGCGGAACCGGCGAAGGAGCCGTTCAGCACCGCATCACACAGTTCAGCAAATAAATTCGGCTGCTGCGCCCGAAACGAGCGGAGCCTGCCGTTGAACGGCTGACCGACGAACGGCGGCGGAAGACGCCGGCGGAGCGGCAGACGCGGATATATTCGACAACGCGGGCGGCAAACAGCGCGACAAACGCCGCGATGAGTATGGGCATCGTGATCTCGATGACCATAAGCGAGCTGAGTATGCCGACACCGCCGAATATGACGGATTCGTGCAGGATCTTGAACGTGGAAGCGCCCAAAATGTTGCTGAGCGCCGAAGAGATAAGTTCGTTATCCTGGGCGAGCAGAACGAACAACGGTGAACATTGCCGAATGCAAAACACGGGCAAGCCTGAACCGGCGGCAGCTGCGCTCCAGAAGAACGGAGATCGCCGCGTTGACAAGGCAATATGAAATTAAAAGGAACATTGTCTTTGCGGCACCCCCTTTTTACCTTGAAACATCGGTTTGCCGTAAGCCGGTCAGCACAAAAGCGCCCGGACCGACCGTATCAACGGCAAATGCGATCAGACCAAATTATTGCAAATAACGGCAATAACCACCGCGATAGCGATAAGTTCGACGCCGATAAGTAAGAACCCGACCCAGGATTTGACATCGGTATTCTTATCTTTTTTATTGGTGGCGGCTTCTGATTGAATATTTTGGCTCATGGTATTATCCTCCCCCGCTGATTATAACATTTAAGATTGTATTAATTATAGCAACGCGGCGCTTGATTGTCAATAGAATTTTTGTTATTTTTAAATTTTATTCCCGGAAATTATTGTATAATATGCATAGGGGTGATTCCGCGGGATAAAGGTTCGTTGTCAAACGCTGAATATTTTTTCGATCTTATCGCCGCAGGCTTCGATCTGCGCTTTGCCGCCGACGACGCACGCCGACTGATCGCGGGAGAAAGAGTCGAGCGCGTCGCACAGGGCGACGAGATCCGAAGCTTTTGTCGACAGAAGCTGTTTATACGCCAGGCAGACGTCGCTGTAGGTTTTGCCTTTGAAACGGCGGAGTTCGGCGACAGCCATCTTCTGTTCGGTGCCGAGAAGCGGGTCGAGATCGCCGACCGAGCCGAGTATGTGCTTTGTAAGATCGGCGCCGGAAGCGCAATATTCTTTTATGAACTTCGAAGCGGAATCGAAAACCGAAAGCGAGTTCGCCGGGCGGGGATCACGGTAGGAATAAACAGCAAGATCGCCGTCGTCATACGGGATGAACCCGCAGCCGTAGGCGCCGCCGAGCACGCGGATCTCGTTCCACAGATAAGCGTAGGTGAGTATGTTCGAAAGCGCGTAATAGCTTCCGTTCAATTCATAGCCGTTTTTGAACAGGTTGGATACTTTTGCGGCGAACCCCACCCCGGCGGGGACGACCACGCCCTCTTTTGCCGCGGGGACAAGCGGGAACTCTGCCGCGAGCGGCGCCGGGAACCCTTTCGGAAAGCCGTTGATGAACGCGGCGGCAAACTGTTCCGGAACGTTATCCGAAACGCCGAGCGTAAGCCTTGACGACACGAACGCCGTTGAAGCGAGCGAGGCGAGTTTTTCGGTAAGGAGATCGAGTTTTGAATCGGTAAAAGCCGCGGCGGATTTCAGCCAGGAGACATTGGATATCCCGGAAAGTTGTTCTTTCACCGAGCCGAGCGCGGTCTGATAAGCCGAAGCGCGCGTCACGGCGTAGCGGTTCCCGCGGGAGGTGAGCGCCATGACCGATTCGAGCGAGCGCTGGTTAAGCACGTCTTTTACCGCCTTTTTGTCGGAGAACACTGTTTGGGTAAGGATCTCGCGCACAAGATCGGCGGCGGATTCCCGCTGATCGGCAAGGCAGGCAAAGTTTACGCCGACAAGCAGGCGGGCTTTTTTCCAATCTCCGGCGGGCAGCGGCGTAACGTTGAAGCGGAGTTTGCCGATCTTTTGCTTGACGGCGATCTGGAGCTGTGAACCGCCGCGTTTTTGAGTAGGCAGTTTGCCGAGCAGCGAAACGAGCAGCGAAAGCGCGGGAAGATCGGCGTATTCGACGTCGGACGATTCGAAATAAAGGTTGAAATAAACGAGTCCGGAACCGGTTTTGTGGAACAGGACCGGTCTGCCGCAGAGTTCTTTTTCGTCATAAATGATATTTTCGGGTTTTTCGTTAAGGTCGGAAAGCGAGAGCAGCGGGATAGTCGCAAGAGCCTCGGGCGTATCGGCGGACTGCTGCCATTCGGTGAGCTTTTCGGCGTCGGCGCGCAGTTTTCCGATTTCTTCCGGAGTACGCGCCGCCAATTCGTCGGCGACACGGGCAGATTCGCGGGCGCGTTTTTCCTCGCCGAGCGTGCGTGAGGGGACAAGCATCACAAGCGCTTTGTTGGTTTCCGCCAAAAACATTTCGGCAAGCAGATTCTTGTAATAATCTCCGGAAAGCTCCGCGCGCAAAGACTTAAGGCTTTCTTCGACAAGCAGCGGCTGAGCCGGGTCGCCGCCGTAGATCCAGGTGTCGAGCATCGAAAGCGCTTCGCCGAGCGAGCGGGGGTAACCCGTTCCGTCGCGGTCGCGCAATCTGAATGCAACGCGGTTATAAGACGCGAGCAGCGCTTCGCTTTCGAACCCTTCGGCGCAGATCGACCTTACGACCGATTCGACTTTTGATTTAATGCCGGGGAGTAATTCGGGGTCGTTATCCCACGCCTGCCAGTCCACGAACGGCTGCTGAACGCCGTCATTAACGTATATCTTGAAATTCTTCGCCAAGCCGGAATCGATCACGGCGCGTTTGAGCGGCGATTCGTTGTCGCCGGCGAGGTAATCGGCAATTATCATCGCGGCGACGATTTTTTTCTGTTCATCATAGCCGGCAAATATCGTCCCGCAGGAGACGACCGATTTTGACTCGGTCGGTTCGTCGGCGCCGATCTCGTATTCCGCGACGCTTTCGGTATAAGGGCGCGGAGACTGCAAAGGAATATCGAAGTTGACGGTGCGCGAATCGTATTCGGAAAGATAGCCGTCGATAAGCGCAAGGACGGGTTCGATATCGACGCTGCCGCAAAGCGAGATGCGGGAGTTCGAAGGATGATAATACTTTTTGTGCATTTCTATAAAATGCTCGTAGGTAAGATCGGGGATATGTTCGGGCGATCCGCCGGAATCGTGGCGATAGCAGTTATCCGGGAACAGGATCTTGTTCAGTTCGTCCTCAAGGACCGAAGCGGCGGAGGAATAGGCACCCTTCATCTCGTTAAGCACAACGCCTTGATATTCCGCCGGAGCGTTTTCCGGAAACTCGAACCGCCAGCCTTCCTGGCGGAAGATCTCCGGCTTTTTATATATTAAAGGATGGAAAACGCCGTCGAGATAAACGTCGATCAGGTTGAGAAAGTCTTTATCGTTGCGGCTGCTTACCGGATAGACGGTCTTGTCGGGGTAAGTCATGGCGTTGAGAAACGTCTGTACCGAGCTTTTGAGCAGTTCGACAAACGGTTCTTTCACCGGATATTTGTCAGATCCGCCGAGAACCGAATGCTCGAGTATGTGGAACACGCCGGTAGAATCCTCGGGCAATGTCTTGAATGCGATCGAGAAAGTCTTGTTGGCGTCGGCACGGTCGAGCCAGGCAAGCGCAGCGCCGCTTTTATCATGTTTCATCTCGATGAAATCGGCGTTTATTTCAGCCAGGCGGCGTACCGCGGTGACGCGGAAATTATTGATTGCTCCTTCTGATTACTGTCTGCGTTGATTATACTTTATAAAATATAGCGTGTCAAGTGCCAAGCGGTTCACATTTTTCGACAAACACTTGAAAAAGCGCGGGTTTCGTGATAATATACCTTTATGGGAGAGTGACGGATATGAAAATATCGACAAAAGGGCTTTACGCGCTGCGGATGCTTCTCGATCTTGCCGAGCATACGGACGCGGGCTATATATCGTTAAAGGATATTGCG
>CAMZED010000121.1 GCA_947305675.1 uncultured Clostridia bacterium
AGAGGGTGTTTTTCTTGCGGTCTTCGTCAATGCTTATTCCGGCAATGCCTACGTCGAATTTGCCTGCCTGGACGCCGGTGAGTATCGAATCGAACGACATATTTTCGATAACAAGTTCAACGCCGAGTTTGTCGCAGATCAGTTTGGCAAGATCCATTTCGATGCCGACGAACGTCCCGTCGCCCTGAAGATCTTCAAACGGAGGGAAGTCGGCGCTGGTGGCGACTACAAGCTTCCCGGCGGACTTGATCTGGTCGAGCGTTTTGCCTTTTGTTCCGCAGGAGGTAAGAGCGAGCGCCGCGAAAAGCATAAGCGCGGCGAGTATCAAAGCGGTGAGTTTTTTCATCTTGATAAGTTCCTTCCAAAAATTTTCGTTTTGTATAACACAAGGCGATTATACGGCATATAATGCATAATGTCAAGTGTTATACATAAATTTATACAAAATATATGTATATTATAACATATTAAGGCTAAATCCGCCGCTTTTTGTGTAACTTGACGGATTTCACGGCAAAAAGCGTGCATAAATGATTTCCGATTGACATATATCGCGGGAATGATTATAATAATTATACAAAATGAGGAAGGACGGATGTATAAAATGACCGATTACCGCGAATTTATAAAAGAGCGCAACGAGCTTTTGGCTTTGCGCGTCATAAAAGGGCTTGAATCGCGCAATATGTGCGGTTTTTATGCGCCGGATAAAAGATCGGCGCTGAAAAAAGCGCTTGAACTTATCCCGGAAGGAAGCAGCGTCACTATGGGCGGAGGGATGAGCGCATTCGATATAGGGCTCGTCGACGCATTGAAGCAGGGCGAATATGATTTTATCGACCGCGACGCCGCCGAGGATAAGCGTTCCGCGATGCTCGCCGCGTATGACGCCGACTTTTTCCTTGCCGGAGCGAACGCGATGACCGAGGACGGCGTTATAGTAAATATAGACGGCAACGCCAACCGGGTTTCGGCGATCGCCCAGGGACCGCGCAAGGTGCTGCTTATAGTCGGTATGAACAAGATATGCCCGGACGTCGATTCCGCCGTCAAACGCGCCCGTAACGTCGCCGCTCCGGTCAACGCCCGCAGGTTCGGACTGCAGACCCCCTGTGTAAAAACCGGATCCTGCTTTAACTGCAAATCGCCGGATACCATCTGCTGCCAGATACTTATAACCCGTTTTTCCCGCCACACGGGCAGGATAAACGTGATACTGGTGAACGAAGACCTCGGTTTTTGACTTTAAAAAACCTGCCGCCGCTTAATGCCCTGCCGCGGTGATCCGGTCTTTCACAGCACGGCGCCGCGTGCGTGAGCCGGGCAAAAAAATAAAACAAGCTGAGATAAATGATTTAAAAAGACCGTTTTCTCAGCTCGTTTTTTATCGCTTGTTACCCGATATATTCAAGAAGGACTCTTTGACGGAGCGAACAGAGTATTTCGTAATTTATCGTGCCCATCGCCTCGGCAAGCCGGTCGAGCCCGGCGCTTGAATCGAATATAACGGCTTCGTCGCCGACACGGCAATCTGTCCCGGTGCCGATATCGACCATACACATATCCATACATACTCTGCCGACGGTGGGATAAAGCTTGCCGTTGATCGTTATAAGCGGTTTGCCGGAATACACCCGCGAGAACCCGTCGGCATAGCCGATCGAGATCACGGCGACTTTCGTATCGCGTTCGGCGGTATAAGCGCAGCCGTAGCTGACGCAATCGCCCTTTTTGAGTTTATGCACGGCGCAGACCCGAGCGGAAAGCTTCATCGCCGGAAGAAATTCCGGGTCTTTTACTTCGGGAGAGGGAAGATGTCCGTAAAGGATTATTCCCGCCCTGACCATATCGAGATGCATACGGCTGTATCTTATCGTGGCGGCGCTGTTGCAGCAATGCCTTGTTCCGACGTCGATCCCGCGCGAAGAAAGTTCATCAAGCAGGGCGGCGAACACCTCGAACTGTTTTTCGGTGAAAGCGTCCGAACTCCCGTCGCTGTCGGCAAAATGGGTGAATATCCCGTCGACGTCAACGCCTTCGGTGCGCGATATCTTTTCGATCTCGTCGGCGGCGTGCGCGATGTCGGCGCGGGTGTGGCAATAAATGCCTATGCGCGACATTCCGGTGTCGATTTTAATATGTATTTTTATTCTTCCGCGACTCGCAAGCCGGCGGGCGTACTCGTAACCATCGACAGCCTGAACAAACCCTCCGGCGATTATATCATCGGCAAGAGCAACGTCGGTCGGACCGAGAATAAGTATCCTCGCCTCGACTCCCGCGGCTTTCAGTTTTTCCGCCTCGCCGAGGCTGGCGACGGCGAAATCGTGGCACCCGACAGCCGCAAGCTCGCGACCGATGCGCGCTGCACCGTGGCCGTAAGCGTCGGCTTTGACCACCGCCATCACGCGGCAATCTTCACCCACTAAATCTTTTATATGGTTGTAATTTCGGCGGATACGGTCAAGATCGACCGTCGCCGTGACCCGTTCTTTCATCGTTGACAATCGAAACGACGCCGTATTCGGTCCTCGCCGTTTCGTCCTCCGTTAGGATGTTGGTTATCAATCCGCTATCCAAATCATAATACACCATTATTTGCATTTCGTCAATAGCATAGCGGCAGAATCCTGCGCTCTCCTCGTCGGGTTTTTCGGCTTCTGATATCGCTCTCACCGCTTTAACAAAACCTTCCGCCGCCGGAAAAACCTTTTCTCCGACCTCACGCGAATATCCGTCTGCGGCAACAAAAACGCCCGCGGGACCGCCGCGCAGTTCTACTCCTTCCAGCGCACGGGGCGCGGTATATTCCACCTCGAACCCTTCGCTGTGGACGTAAGCCGAAAAAGCGCTGTTTCCGCACGTCACGCTTATTGTTGCCGGAAGCAGAAGCGCGTTCTTTACGGTTTCGCCGGGCGGAACAGCCCCGCAGGAACAAAACAACAAGCACAGCGCGATGAATAACGCCGATATTTTTTTCAAAATCTATCACCCGGTTGCAGTTTATCCGAGCAGAAAGCCTATCTTCGCCGGAAGATCCGAAGGAAGCACCCCGCTTTCGCCGAGCTCGCGGGAAAGAATATCCCCGGCGCGGCCGTGAAGATAAACTCCGATACAGGCGGCTTCGAACTGACCGTAGCCCTGCGCGTTAAGCGAAGCGATGACCCCGGCAAGCACGTCGCCGCTGCCGCCTTTCGCCAAAGCGCTCGACCCGGTCGTGTTGACCATTATCCTGCCGTCGGGCGAGGCGACTACCGTACCGCTGCCTTTAAGAACGGTGACGCAGCCGTGTTCTGAAGCGAACCGCGCGGCGGTACCTATCCTGTCGCTTTGTATCTCCGACACGCTTTTTCCGGTCAGCCTCGCCATTTCGCCGGGGTGCGGGGTGAGCGTCACAGGGCATTCTGCTCTTTTCAGAATATCTATATTCGCCGCGATGAAGTTTATGCAGTCGGCGTCAAAAACCGTTTTTACCCGGCATGAACTTATAACGTCGGGAAGTATTCCGTCGTAATATCTGCCGATCCCGCAGCCGCAAAGAAAAGCCGTGCAGCCCGTAAGGTCGAACCCGTCGATACCGGCGAATACCGGTTCGCACAGAAACGCCTGTAATTTATCGATCATGGCGCTGCTTCCGAACATCTTCAAAAGCCCCACACCGGAACGCAAAGCGCCCGCCGCGGCAAGCCGCGCCGCGCCGGTCATAAGCGGACTGCCGCAAAGGAGGGCAAGCGTTCCGAAATCGCCTTTGTTCGAATCACGTTTGCGCGGTCTGACCGATTTGGCGATATAACTTTCGTCTATATATCCGAATTCCGTTTTCATGCGGCTTTCAACTCCTTTTTTCACATTATATCACCTTAATCGCGCTTTGTAAAGTTTTTTAAAAACACCCCGATGGCATCGTAAGGGTCCCGCCGGAATATATCTTTGTTATACGGTTATAAACGTATTTTTCGCCGAACAGAGCGTATATTCCGTCGTCTCCGGCGATAAGCATCCTTAAAGTAATATCTT
>CAMZED010000122.1 GCA_947305675.1 uncultured Clostridia bacterium
CTTCGGTCACTTCCGTCGGCGCTTATACCTTCTCGCTGCCGCTCAGCGGCGCTGTAAGCGCAAAATACGTCGAGTTCACTCTTGTCGAGACCGAAACAAAGATAATACTCGTGGAAGAATGTGCCGTTTATGCTTACCGTGATTACGACGATTCCGGTATGTATCCCGACGTGGTACTCGATAAGACTTCAAAAGGCAACTGGCCGAACGCCTCTTCCAAATACGAGGACCTGCTTCTCGGGCTCGGTCAGCAGATAAGCACAATAGCCGACCCCGGTCTTGCTTACCACAACGATCATCACAACACTCCCATCACTTCAAGACTCCTTACCGACGGTCAGACCACTACCGGGACCGATTTCCATGGCGGAAGATTCTTTAAATTCTTCAGCGGCACCGGCAGGAATATTTATTACGATCTCGGTTACGTGAGCGCGGTCGACAAGTTCACCGCCGGATTTATCGATTATCCCAGCTGGGCGGTGCACGCTCCCGGCGCAATAACCGTCGCGGTCTCGGTCGACGGCGAAAATTGGTATGAAGCCGGAACCATCGTTATCGAAGGTAAAGAAAACACCGTTATCCGCGGACAACTACAACTTAAGAAAAAAGTCAAAGCAAGGTACATAGTTTTCTCGTTCGCCGTCAAAGGCTGGGCAGGCTGCGACGAACTCCAGGCTTTTGGTACAAAGTCGGTTTCCGGCGCAAGCGATCCCTCAAAAGCCGGGCTTAACAAATATAACTTATATACCGGGAAATATATGGCTCCCACGCCTGAAATACTCAACGGGAACAGCGATCTCGTGCTGCTTTACAACTCCGGTCAGAATTCCTATACCGTCGATGACCTCATTCCTTATGTCGCATACGTCGATAAGGACGGCAAAATCATCGACACAATGTTCGACAGTTTCCTTTTCCTTGCCGGCAGCCTTCCTTCAGGTCACAAATCCTATGCCGACGTTGATATGGCTGACTGTCAGTGGAATATCGACGATGTGTTCACCGAGGGTGAAAACATTTACGCGCTCGAGGAAGCCGCCGGCAGAGTCAAATCCGAACTCGGTCTTGACGACGGATTCAAGTACGGCGTCACTATGACAATAATGTATCCCAGTTGGGAACGCAAATCGTTCGGAGACGTTGACGGCGACGGCGTGAGTGAAGACCTTACTGTTTATGAAAACCGCGTAAAAGTCGTAGAATGGTATATCGACGCGATCGAAAAACGCTTTGCCTCCGCGGGATTCAAGAACCTTGAACTTGTCGGTTACTATTGGATGAACGAAGATATCACCGTTTCCGATCCCGACGCGCTCCGCCTCAGCAACGATATTGCAAAACTTTGCCACGACGTCGGAAAGTCATATTTCTGGATACCTTACTTCACCGCGGTCGGTTACGACTTGTGGTCGCAATACGGGTTCGACGTCGCCTGCATGCAGCCCAACTACGTGTTCAAAGCCGCGACTCCGATAACCAATCTTACGAGCTGCGCAAAACTCACCGCGCTTTACAATATGGGTAT
This sequence comes from uncultured Clostridia bacterium, assembly GCA_947305675.1. GTDB lineage: Bacteria > Bacillota > Clostridia > Oscillospirales > CAG-382 > Coliplasma. The sequence goes on from CAMZED010000122.1 coordinate 1,529, forward strand.
CGAGATCGAAATCTGCGAAGAATCGATATTTGATGAACTCTTCTTCAACAAATATATGTCATATCTCGCCTACGGCACGACGTACGGATATATGAATGAAGCTATCCATATGTATTATCAGGGCAGTTATATCTTCCGTGACGCGGCTTATTCCGATAATTATATGGGCCGCAAGGCGTATGAATCGACTTATGAGTTTATCAAACATAAACTCAAAACGACTCCCGATCCCATCGACGTCCCGGTTTACGAATCGAACAAAAACGAAGTTTTCACCGGTTCGTTCGGATTCGATAACGATATAATGCGCCTGCTTCGTATCGAAACAGCCGCCGACCACGGCAGCGTCACCACAAATGACGACGGTACGTTCTGCTATTATCCCGAAAAGGATTATACAGGTCCCGTAAAATTCAGTTTCGCATACAGTGAATATCTCGGCTGGTCCGAACCGATCGAAGTTACCGTCAACGTAAAATAAAAAACAGCACGCGGGAGCCGGATGACGCCGGCTTCCGCGGATTTTTAATATTTTGTTTGATTTTAAGAATTTTAAGAAGTTTTTAAGAAGATAGTAATATATAAATCACGTAATCTTAAGCAAAGGAACGAAAAGCAATGAAGATTCTGTTCGCTCATTCCGACCGCGATCTGCTCGCCTGCTATAAGTTGCTGCTTGAATCGAACGGGCACGAGGTTTCCACCGCGTTTGACGGAGTCAGGGTGATAAACTATATTGACAGCGAAAAATTTGATATTGTCCTGCTTCAACGCGATATTCCGCGCGCGTCGTCCGACGGCATCGTCGCTATGCTGAAAAAAACAGGCACTCCGGTGATAATGCTAATCCGGCATAAACTTGTCGCTTCGGATCTTTTAAAAGATAATATCGCAAATTCATATCTTTCGTTCCCGTTTACTCCCGATGAGCTTTATCGGCGGATCGAAAGCGTTCATGAAAAGACTCAAAACGGCGAATCGTTTGATTTTTACGGAATCAATGTCGACGAAAAACGTTATTTATTCGCAAATATTCAGGTTACGGCGGAAGAGATCGGCGTTATACGCGGAATAAAAGCGGGTTCTGATCCGGACGTTAAAAATATTCGTACCTGCGTTAACTCTTTAAACGAAAAAATACGTCGTTCGGGATCAGACGGACGGATTAATTACGTTGTAAATGAAGGATACAGGATGGTGATTTGAATGAACAAAGTCAAGAAAAAGTTTATCTTATACGCATTGCTTGCGCTTTTTGTATTGATCACAGTTTTGCTTTCCGTGATTAACGTTATAAATTTTTCGATGGTCAGCGCTGACGCCGACGCAATAACGGCAAAAATCGCAAACAACCACGGAGCGTTCAATGCCGATCCGGCGCACGATAAATTCACCGGTATCCGCGGATTCGATCCCGGCAGGTTGGAAGGTCAAGGACCCGAATCGCCGGAACTTAACGAATCCACAAGATATTTTACAATTGCTTTTGATAAAGACGGCAACGCCGAAACCGTCGCTTTCAGAATATCAGCGGTGACTGAATCGGAGGCATCGGATTGGGCGCGTTCGCTTATAAATGAGAACACCGGATGGACAAAAACAACTTACAGATACCGTGTGTTCAAAGACGGAGGAAAAACGCTCGTGACGGTCATTGACCAGGGGCGCGAACTTCTGCCGTCGTACCGTATCCTTATAATTTCGGTCTGCGGCGAGGTAATAGGGCTGCTTATAAGCTATCTTATACTCTCGTTCGTCGGCAGAAAACTGTTCGAGCCGCTTCAGCAAGCCGACAGGAAACAGCGCCGGTTTATTGCTGAAGCCGAGAGCGAGTTCAAGATCCCGCTCACCGTTATTGATGCCAATACCGAAATAATCGAGCGCAGTTCAGGTGCCAACGAACAGACCGCCGCAATCCGCAGACAATTAAGGAAAATGTCCGATCTTGTTAAGGATCTCGGCTCGTTTGCGATATTCGACAAATCCGATATCAACAAATCGCGTTGCGATCTTTCTTCGCTGCTCGCGGCTTCGTTGGACGTCAGAAAGCCTTCGTTCGAATCAAAGAATATCGCCGTGGAATGCGATATCGACCCGAATGCTGTCATCGAAGCCGATACCGAGGCTTTGAAGCGTGTGATAGACGAGATAGCGGAAAACGCAAGCAAATTTGCGATCTCAAAAGCTTCGTTTTCGCTTAAAACCGAAAACGGGCATACCGTCATCTCCCAGTCGAACGATACTTCGCTCGGATCCGGAAACCTCGAACAGATCTTCGACCGGTTCACAAGGCTTGAAAACGCAAACGGTTTATCCGGCGCGGGATTGGGACTTTCATATGTGAAAGACGTTGTAAAAGCGCACAACGGGCGCTGTACCGCTAAATCCGAGAACGGTATATTTACTTTGAAAATATATCTTTGACCGTTCTCAACGATAAACAGAGGTGATAAAGT
>CAMZED010000123.1 GCA_947305675.1 uncultured Clostridia bacterium
TAACATTCAAGACAGCCGCGCCTGCCGCAGGAGCATTCCAGCCCATCCTTGACGATTACTGTATGCCCGAGCTCGGCGCCCGAGAAATTGAAACCGGTATAGATCTTGCCGTCGATGATTATACCGCCGCCGACTCCGGTGCCGATGGTTATGAACAGCGAATCTTTATAGCCCTTCGCGGCGCCGTATGTCGCTTCGCCTTTTGCGGCGGCATTGGCGTCGTTTTCGATATAGACCTTTTTGATCCCCGTTTTTTCGGAAAGTTTTTGCGCAACGGGATAATTAAGGAACGGAAGCGTTGCGGCGTAGATTATAAGGCCGTGTTCGCTGTCGGCACTGCCCGGAGAAGCGATACCGGCGTATTCGATATCCCCGGGAGTCAGCCCCGCCTGCTTTATAACTTTAAGGCAAAGATCAGCCATATCGTTGATGATCCTGTCGCCGTCTTCGGTGCGTACCGTCGGGCAGGTATCTTTTAACAAGATCTTGCCGTTGTCGTCGCAAACGCCGGCTTTTATTGACATTCCGCCCAGATCTATTCCGAGATAATACATTTTCATAATCCTCCGTTTTGTTCTTTTAATAATTCTTCCTGGCGTTTTTCAAGTTCGAGCGCGGTATTATAGCCCATTTTCTTCTGACGGTTGTTCATTGCGGCTATCTCGATAATCACCGCGAGGTTTCTGCCGGGTTTGACCGGAATGGTTATCGACGGTATCTTTATCCCGAGAATTTCGGTATATTCGGGTTCGAGTCCGAGCCGGTCGTACATTTTTCCCTCGATCCAGTTTTCGAAGTTAATGACGAGATCTATCTTCTGCGATTCGTTTATCGAACCCATACCGAATATCCTTCTGACATCGACGATCCCGATACCGCGAAGCTCAATATAGTGCTTTATAAGTTTAGGAGCTGATCCGACAAGGGTTATCGCGGATACACGTTTGATTTCAACAAGATCGTCGGCGATAAGGCGGTGTCCGCGTTTTACAAGTTCGATCGCGGTCTCGCTTTTGCCGATACCGCTGTCGCCGAGTATAAGTATCCCTTCGCCGTAGACTTCAACGAGTTCACCGTGCTGAGAAACGCGCTCCGCAAGCGAAACGTTTAGCGACGAGGTTATGTTTGCCATAAGCGAAGACGTTGTCGCCTCGGTACTGAAAAGCGGTGTGGAGGTGTTTCTGGCGGCGGCAAGGAGTTCAGGGAAAATCTTCAAACCGTAGGTGACGATAACGGCTTTAACGTTGTAAGAAAACAACCTGTCGAGCGAGATTTTACGTTCTTCCGGCGTAAGCGAATCGAGATAACTGTGCTCCATATTACCGATAAGCTGCAACCGCTCGTTTTCAAAGTCCTTGAAAAATCCGGCAAGCGGCAGGCCGGGACGGCTTATATCCGAACGGCTGACAAGTATCTCGCTGTAGTTTTCCGGTATGTAGACCGGGCGAAGATTGTGTTCTTCGGCGATGGACTGCAATTTGATCGTATATTTCCTACTCTGCATTTATTACCTCCGTAAATGAATCCTGTTCCGCATCTTTATCAACAGCGGTATCTTTTATTGCTTTTTTCATAAGCGATCTGTAAGAAAGGTATTCGCTGAAATTAAGCGCGCCGAGAACAGCCGTTATGACCGTGACGGGAAGAACGACCGAGATCACCGCGGACGCGGCGCTGCGCGGCATAAAGATGAACCATAGTTCAAAATAACCGTTGATGATCCTTATAAAAAAGTTGAGCACCGCGATCATTACGTTTAAGACTGCGATATGGGCGCCTTCACCCGGCATAGACGAGATAAGCGAAACAGCCTGCGAACCCATATCGTATCCTACCGAATCAAGGTAGCCGATGGCATAAAACTGATATCCGCAAACTATTGCAAAAACGGCGGCAAAAAAGAAGCAATAAACCGCTTTTGTAAGATAAGGTTTGGAATTAGCCCTGTGTTCTTCCGCAGGGTGATCGATATTTCCGCTTTCAGACGCGAGATATATCCACCTTCCGCTTGAAAGTACGGGAAAAACTCCTTGCCGCTCAAGCGAGGCAAAATATTCATCCGCCTCGGCGCTTTCGCAGGGATAAGGGAGATATTCCAATGAATAAGAGTAATGCTTATCCTCGGAAATCTCGAATGTATAACGCGCGTCGTTGGCTTTTTTGAGCAGCCAGCCTTTTTCACCCAACGAATCGAGCCAGATTCGTTCCTTGTGTTTTGAAAAAAACACTTTGAAAACAGATTTCTCCACCCTATCGCCTCCTTCCGTATATTATATAATATTTCTTAATGAATGTCAATCTTTTATGTTTATGCCGTAAGATATAAAAATATACTTGAAATAACAGCGTTTATGTGTTATAATCATCGTGTGAGATATGAAATATGGTCATACCAGCCGGGGAGTCAGCGGTGCCCTGTACCCGCAATCCGCTACAGCGGGGGTGGCATACCTTGTTGAGGGCATTGTTTGTGTCGCCGCGCCGCAAAGACCTCGCTGATAAACGGGTTCCAGCGCAATCCGCACCTGTGAAAGATGTCAGGTGGGGAACCAAGCAGCATTAAGCGGACCTGCGGATGTGCCGCGGGAGTGCCTGTTTTGAGAGGAAATTGCGGTTTCCGGATGGAAGCATTGTTCGATCAAGGTTGTATGGCCATATTTCGTATCTCAATTTATAATAGGAGTGAAATAATGTTCCTTTCTCTTTACAGAAAATGGCGCCCACGCACTTTCGACGAGATGTGCGGTCAGGACCATATAACGCAGATACTGAAAAAACAATGTGCAGAGAACCGCGTTTCTCACGCCTATTTGTTTTGCGGAACGAGGGGAACCGGAAAGACTTCCGCGGCAAAAATTCTTGCAAAAGCCGTTAACTGCGAACATCCCGTTAACGGCAACCCCTGCAACGAATGCAGCGCCTGCAGATCCATTGACAACGGCACCGCGACCGACGTTCTCGAAATAGACGCTGCAAGCAACAACCGTGTCGACAACGTACGCGACCTGCGCGATGAAGTAGTTTATCCCCCGTCGGTGCTTAAAAAGCGCGTTTATATTATCGACGAAGTCCATATGCTTACCGACAGCGCATTTAACGCGTTGTTGAAAACTTTGGAAGAACCGCCGGAATACGTTGTTTTTATACTTGCCACCACCGAACTCAACGAACTTCCTCCGACGGTCGTTTCGAGATGCATACGTTTTGATTTTTCACGAATTAATCCCGAAACAGTCAAAGACAGGCTTTTGTTTGTCGCCGGTCAGGAAAACATAAGCATCGAACCCGACGCCGCGGATCTTATTTCCGAGCTTGCTGACGGCGCTATGCGCGACGGGCTTTCGCTTCTTGAAGCGGTTTCGAACGGGAGCAGCGGAACCATCACGCGTGAAGACGTTCAGAACACGCTCGGTATTGCCGGAGACGAAACCGTTTGTTCTCTGCTCCGATCTGTCGCCGTGAACGACGTTCCCGCGGCAATGAAAACAGTCGAAGATGTTCACCGATCTTCTAAAGACATTTCGGTTTTTATCAACGATCTTTCGATCGCTGTACGCGATCTTATTATCGAAAAGCAGTTGATCAGGTTCGGGAAAACCGGGAAAATGCGCCGGGCTTTTGCGAAACTTACTGAAGAGTTTACTCTTGAAAAACTGTTTTACGTCAGCGGGATACTTGAAGAAACGCAAAACCGAATATCTAAATACGCCATAAACAAGCGAATTATCCTTGAACTCGCGGTTATAAGGATGTGTGACACTTCGCTTTCCGATTCTCCGAAAGCTCTTGCGGCACGGATAGCGGAATTGGAAAAGAAGATCGCCGTTCTTTCTGTTGTAGGCGTCCGCGATGGAAATGAATCGGCGCCGTTAAATACCGCGTCCGCGCCGGATATCGAAGAATCCTCAGTTCCCACGGCAGCGGAACCCGAACCGGAAAAATGCAGGCAGACGGATTTTACGAGGTTATC
>CAMZED010000124.1 GCA_947305675.1 uncultured Clostridia bacterium
AACGCCAACACGCAAAAACCCCCGCGGGGCGAAAAGGCGCCCCGCGGGGGAGGAAAAACAAAATTTTTAACGCACAATGACTCACTTGCAATGATCCGCGCAATAACTCACTTGCAATAACTCACTTGCAAGAGCCCACACGCGGCAACACACACGCAGCAACACACGCGCGGCAACACGCGCGCGGCGTCGCGCATCAAGCGGCGCGATGATCTGCACGCCCGGGGCAAAGATCTATTTCTGCGCGGCGGCGTAACCGGCGGCAAAGGCGCGGCGGGCGATATCCATAACGAGCGTTTCGATCTCGTCATACAGCCCGGATTCGATAAATTCGGCGAATTCCGATTCGAAATCCCTTTTTATCCCGGCGTTTTCAGCCTTGTTCAACCTATTCACTCCTTTCATATCGCTTTAAAAAAAGGCGCACGGACGAGCCGCACGCCGAAAAACGCAAACAGCTCCACAGCTGCCAAGCATAAATTCACATACAACCGATATTTACTAAAAGATGTACGCAAACAGAGCGTATGCGTTTTTACCAAATAAAAACTGCATACATTTTTAGCAAATATTCGGTTTGCTTGGAACTGCTTTATGCTTGGCAAGATCATATTACCACAAAAAGCCGCCGAATGCAACAAAAATCGTTCGCCTTTTTCAGACATAATGCGACTTCGCCGCTTTGCAGACGATTGACAACCGCGGTCAAATATGCTATAACGAACGTGGAAAATAATATTATAAAAAACAGGAGCAAAGTTATGGAAAAACTTAAAATAGGCGTCGTCGGCGCCGGCAACATCAGCGTCAACGGGCATCTGCCGGCTTACCGGCAAATTAACAATTGCGAGGTAAAAGCGATCTGCGATATCGACCTTGCGCGTGCGAAAAGCGCCGCCGAACGGTTCGGCATCCCGGCTTATTACCAAAGCGTGGAGGAAATGCTCGATTCCGCCGATATCGACGCGGTCGACGTCTGCACCTGGAACAACGCCCACGCTCCGGTAGCCATTGCCGCCGCAAAAGCGAAAAAGCATATAATCTGCGAAAAACCGCTGGCTATGGATCTTTCCGACGCGCTCGCCATGCAAAAGGCGATCGAGTCCGCCGGAGTCAATTTTATGCTCGCTGTGCCTTCGCGGTTCGGCTACGAGAATATGTATCTGCGCGACCTGCTGGATAAAGGCGAACTCGGCGAGGTTTATTATGCAAAAACCTCCAACATACGCCGCCGCGGGACTCCCACCGGCTGGTTTACCGACAAAAAAACCTCCGGCGGCGGACCGATAATCGATATCGGCGTGCACCGCATCGACGCCGCCTGGTATCTTATGGGCAATCCGAAGCCGGTGCGCGTTTCGGCAAACGTTTTTAACAAGATCGGCGATTATCAGACGCAGGGCGTCGGCAGATGGCAGGGAACTCCCTGCCCGGACAACCGGTTCGACTGCGAGGATTCCGGCGCCGGAGTCATACATTTCGAAAACGGCGCGGTGATGCTTTTCGAGGCGAGCTGGGCGATCAACGGCGCCGATTGGAGCGAAACACGCATTTTCGGCACGAAGGCGGGCGCTCTGGTCGAGCCGCTCACCATCTTCGGCGAGCGCGCCGGCTATTTAAGCACCGACAAAGTGACGGTTTTCTCTTCCAACGACAAAATGAAACTCGAGATAGAACATTTCGCCGATTGCGTTCTTAACGGCAAGCCGACGAAATATCCCATATCGCAGGCAGTCGATATGCAAAGAATGCTGCAGGCGATATATGATTCCGCCGCGCAGGGGAAAGAGATCATTCTTTAACCAAGATCATAAGGGGAGATATAAAAATGAAAAGCTGCATAAGTACCTATAGCTACCATCCGCTTTATTCCGGCGATTTCACGCGGTTCGACGCTATCGATAAAACCAAAGAGCTCGGCTGCGCGGGGGTCGAGTTTGTGCTTGACGATAACGCGCCCGAAGGTTACACCCCGCGCGATTACGCGCTTGCACTTACCGAACACGCGCACAAAATCGGGCTCGAAACGCCGATCTATACCACGGGAGCGAACTTCTTTGTCGCCGACCCCCTGCGCGAGGCGGAAAGGGTCTGCAAGCATATCGATATCGCCGCGGAATGCGGGATAAAACTGCTGCGGCACGATATCGGCTGGAGCTGGTATCCCGGGTTCGACGGGGTAAAAACCTTCCACGCGATAATCGAAAAAGTTGCTCCGGTCATATCGCAGGTGGCGGATTACGCCAAAGAAAAAGGTGTTATGACCTGCAGCGAAAACCACGGCAGGATGATGCAGGACAGCGACAGGATGGTGGAACTTTTCAACGCCGTAAACAACAAAAATTACGGTTTCCTGTGCGATATCGGCAATTTCGGCGGAGTGGACGAGGATTGCTCGCTCGCCGTGGCGAAGCTGCTCGACCTTATCGTTTACGTCCATGCAAAAGATAATTTCACAAAATCCGGTATGGAATACAATCCCGGCAGAGGCTACGGGCTTTCCCGCGCGGGGAATTACCGCCGCGCGACGATATTCGGTCACGGCAACGTTCCGACTTATCAGATACTCAACGCCATAAAACAATCGGGCTACGACGGATTCGTTTCGCTGGAGTTCGAGGGGATGGAAGAGACTATGCTCGGCGTAAGCATCGGCGCGGAAAATCTTAACAGAATGATAAGGGATATCGGATAAATGAACATCGTCAACGCAAAAGTGCTTTCCGCCGACTGCGCCCGCTTTATCGAAGGCGGGATCGCCGTCCGTGACGGAAAGATCGAATCTGTCGGGAATATCCCTTCCGCCGGCGGCGATTACGACGCGCAGGGGCTTTTTGTCATCCCGGGGATGATCGACACGCACATCCACGGATCGGTCGCGGTGGAGTTTGCTTCGCCGGACGAGGATTTCGAGCGGGCGCGCGTGTGGCTTGCGCGGCAGGGGATAACTTCTTTCGCCGCCACGGTAAGGGCGCTCCCCGCCGAAAAGACCGTCGCCGCGATAAAAAATATCGTGCGCGAGAGCAAAAAAGATTCACACGGGGCGAAACTGAAAGGCATCCACATCGAAGGGCCGTTCGTCTCGAAAGAGCGTTCGGGCGTTATGAATCCGCCGGACGAGATATGCCAAGTCGAAACCTTCGAAAAATTTGTCGCCGCGGGGGAGGGGCTTGTGAAAATAATGACGCTCGCCCCCGAGCGGGAAAACGCTTTGGAAGTGATCCGCCGCGCGGTTCAGCTTGGCGTTAACATTTCTATCGGGCATACAATGGCCGATTACGGCACGGCGCGCGCCGCCGTCAACGCCGGAGCCTGCCGCGCCACGCACGTTTTCAACGCGATGCGTCCCTTTGCCCACCGCGATCCCGGCGTTCTCGGCGAAGTGCTTACAGATCCGCGCGTTAATTGCGAGATGATCTGCGATCTGGTGCACAACGCGGCGCCCACGGTCGAAATGGTATATAAACTCAAAGGTGCAAAGGGGCTTACTCTCGTCAGCGACACGGGCTATATGTCCGGGCTCGGGGACGGGGAATTCAACGTCGACGGCAGGATAAGATACGTCAAAGACGGAGTTTGCCGCAACGCCGAAGGCAGGATCGCGGGGAGCACGGTCAGTATGCTCGCCGGCGCGAAGAATCTGCTTAAACTCGGCGTTCCGCTTTGTGAACTTGCCGTTATCGCTTCGGGCAATCCTGCCGAAGCGCTCGGTATAGGCGGCGAGACGGGAAGTATTTCGGTCGGATCGGCGGCGGATCTTATTGTTTGCGACGGCGAACTTAATATCAGATCGGTCTTTGTCGACGGAAGAATTGTCGGGGAATAGATAATGAATTACAGACTCGGAATAGATATCGGCGGAACGAGCGACAAACTCGTCGTGATCGATGAAAAATTCAATGTTGTCGA
>CAMZED010000125.1 GCA_947305675.1 uncultured Clostridia bacterium
ATGCGTGCGCGTCCGGATTAAACGGTTTTCATGGCGAAGGGGAGAAATGACGCGGACGACGGAATCTTCCCTTCGCGGCTTTCCGCGCCCGTTCGGCGGCAACCCCGCCGTTTGAAATTGCGAAGAACCTGTTTTACGCACGTTCTCTATTTTAAGAAAGAGCCCGCGGTAACGGCGCTGAGCTATCGTTAAGCCGCGGAACTTCTCAAAAATTTCGACAGTCTGCGGATTCTTTCTTTTTTTTCGGGGAGAATTGAATCCCGAATGTACCCAAAAAGGGGGAATGTGTTATCCTGACGGGAAGCGAAAAATTTGAAAGAGCCGGAAAAGGGGAAGACGATGGAAGAGAATAATTTACGGCGGTTGCTCGAATTCAGCAGGCAGTTTAAAAAACTTGAAGAGAAAATTGATGTTCTCTCGAAACGGATTCTTTCGGGAGAAATCTCGGATCTCGAAAGAGAAAAACTCGTTTCCGAGAGATACAAAATCTTCGCAATCTTTTTTGCGCTGAATGCCGAGTTCGAAGAGTTATTGCTGCAGGAGATGCCGGACAGCAGGCGGTACGAGTTGATCAGCGAAGTCAGTCGGCGCATTGCCGGAGTAGCCGAGCGTCTTGCGGAGATAACTCAAAGATTCTATGAAATTGATCTTCTGCTCGAAACGTACGAGCTCGCTTCGGACGAGGACAAAAAGGAATCTCTGCTCATTGAATATCACTCCCTGAAATCGGAACAGTGGATATATATCTGCGAGTTCAGCTATCTCTTCGCAAGAAAAACGCGAATCGAAGCCGCGTCGGACGAAGAGTTTGACGGCTCGAACCCGAATGAAGGAAGCGGCCGAAGCGGCGATGAGGAAACGGATCGGTTGTTCGAAAACGGGAAGTGGCTTTGCCGAATCGGCTGGCAGATTCGCGAAATATCCGATCGTCTCCGAATGCGAAATCTTTCCGACGATGAAATCAAAACACTCGTGGCGAAGAGATCGCGCCTGAGGAGACTGCGCGGTATGATTTCCAGACAAAACCGCGATCTATTCAAAAGATGGGGCGAAAGCGCGAACCCCGCGGCGAATTCCCGGAGAAAGGCGAATGAATGGTCTTTTCGGCGATAGTCCGCGCGCGAAGGAAAATGAACATTCCCGGGTTCCGCCGGCAGCTCGGATGCTTTTAACCTTATGCGGCTGACGCGCGGCGTCCTTCCGCCTTTTTGCGGCGTCCTTCCGCGTCTTCTTTTTTCCAAGAATTACGGCGGCACCGCCGTCGGTGAAATTCTTACGTTCCATACGGTTTGCGGCACCCGGAAACGAATATTGACACTCCATATAGGGGATTCAGATGTTACTCAATTCCAAAAGAGAGTACGACCGGTATAAGACGGTCTTAAAGAAGATTGACGAGATTACCGAACGGCTCCGCTGTCGGGAGACGAAAAAAGACGAGCGTTATCGGCTGCTGGTCGAGCGCGACCTCTTGCTTTCCGAAAAGCTCCGCCTGGTATCGCGGCAATATAATCGGCTCGCCGCGCAAAACGCGGATGACGCGCGATACCGGCGTCTTGCCGTAGAATCGGCCAGACGGTCAAACGCCTATCGGCAGCTCGCCGACGTCGGCCGTCAGCGCATCCGGCTCAGAAAGCGTCTCGGGAATCAATCTCTTCGGGAGGACGAACGCCTTCGTCTTCAATCCGATATCGCCCGTCTTAGTCTGGTTGAGTATCGGTTGTGCGACGATTTAAATCCGGAAGGCTACAATCACGGAAAGATCGCCAAAATCAGGAATCGAGTCGCCGTTATCGATAAGTGTCTTTTCGACATTGACCGAGATCTCCGCAGTCGTTCCCCGCGGGGAAAAGAGCGTGAAACGATGAAAACCGAGGCGCTGGCGCTGGTCGCCGAACGGTTCTATCGACGGGCCGATCAGTATGAGCTGACGATCGCGCGGCTGCCCGAATCCGAAAATACGCACCGATTCGCCGAGGTTGAAAAACAATTAGACGAAATCGACGGGCGTCTTTGTGAAATCCGCAAGTCGCTCGATACCGAAGAGCTTCCGGAGAGCGAATATGACAAGCTGAATAAGGAAGCGAAATCGCTGATTGCCCGACGATGCGATCTGGAATCCGAACGCCGCAAGTTAGTGATTCAGCTCTCTCCCATAATCAGGAAACTCAATCGATTCGCCGCAATTTACAGGAAGATTGGCGGAAATTTCCTGCGTATGACCAAGATCCGCAGACAGCTCGATAAGGACGGACTCGCGAAAAAGAAGCGGCTTCCGCTCCGTTTGGAAGAATATCGTCTGATCGGCGAATTTGATCAATTCAAACCGAATATTTGCGGGTTAATCGGCGAACTGAGTCCGAATGCCAGGATTCGAAAGATAATCGCGAAGGATACGGAATGGATCGCCGGTATCTGCTCGCGGCTTATCGATGAAACCGACTGGTTCGAAAGTCTCGACGGGTCTGAACAGGAAATCTTTCGGGAACAAATCGAAGAGAAACGCGGGAGGTCGGCGGTCGATATCCGCCGGATATTTGCCGACTTTGTTTCCCTCTGTAACAGACGGCGCACAACCCGCCGCAAATCTCGGCGCTGCCGCGGCTCGTCGCCTTCCGCGCATCGGGATGCCAAGTTGGAATCCGTCATTACGCGCTTAAAAGAAATCGACAGACAACTCGCCGAAAAAAATCTGTCCGACGACGATTTCGACAGGCTGAGCGCCGAAAAATTCTTCCTTAGCGAAGAGATGTATCGGCTGGACGACGATGATCCTCATTGGAGCGCCGACAGTACGATACAATTCGACAATATCAGCGCCCGGCTTAAAGACGCCCAAGGCCGTAATACAGAAACAAAGGATCTGATCGCCGGGCTTAAAGAGACGCTCGAAGGGGGATTTTTCCGAAACGAAGAGCGCAGCGCTCTGAAAATCGAAGGAATTCTGCTGACGGCCGAATTATTCAAGACGGAGGGAATGATTTGCCGCCTTTCCCGTAAGTTTAAGTTAAGCGAAGAAAACGACAAGATCTTAAAACGCCTCGCCGAAACGGATCGGCGTTTTTATGCGGTCTGCCGCCGGCTCGCCAAGATCAAACGAAGACTCGACGGAAACGATTTGTCGGAGAACGAACGGTACCTGTTCCTTTTCGAATGGCGTCAATTGCTCGTTGAGGTTGATCGGCTGGAATCCGCACGAAATCGGCTTCTCCTCGATCGGAACGCGGACGACGCCGTTGCTTCGCGGTTGATGGAGAATCGTCAGTGGCATACGACGATCAATACTTTGATCGACCGGTTAAGGCCGCGGCTTAGGAAGATCGAACGGAAACTTTCCGAAAAAAACGTATCGGAAAAAAAACGGGGCAGACTGGAACGTGAAGCCATGCGTCTGATTACGGAAAAACGGAAACTGGAGTCGGAACAGTTTGTTTTCATGTCGGAGCAGCATCCGGACGTCAGAAACTTAAAACTCTTTGCCGAAATCGACCTGAGCCTCCCGGAAAAAAAGGAACGGCTTGCGGAAATCAGACGTCTCTTAGCTAAGGTCTGCGTCAGAATGGGGGAGATCGATCGGCGGATGGACGTCAGCCTGAACCGTGAAATACTAAATTTCTGGATCATCAAGGAAGTATTTTTTCACGACGGAAAGAATATTCAGCTGCAGAAATTCATGCGGCTGAAAACAGAGTATGACAGACTGAACGCCGAATGAGAACCTTCGGGGGAGCCGGAAAGCGGCGGCTTGTCCTTTATGAACGGGATGTGATTCAAAGTGTTTTCAGACCCGCCGCGAGGTCCGCGGAAATCATTACTTCCGCGGGTGCAGAAATTTCAGAATGAAAAGGGGAAACGATGATGAATTCCGATT
>CAMZED010000126.1 GCA_947305675.1 uncultured Clostridia bacterium
AGCCCGTGTCCTTCAGCTTCAAAGGTATTGCCGTTGCGGTCGAGAGCGCGGACTTTTACGTATTCCGGCCTTTTAACGGTGCCGAAAAGATCCGGGACCGAAAGGCAGCCCTCGATCTCCTCCTGCACTCCCGACGATTCGATTATTTCGGGATTTATCAGTTCATATTTGTTTTCGCCGACCTCTACGATAACTATCCTTCTCAATACCCCGACCTGCGGCGCCGCAAGCCCGATACCGTCGGCAACCGCCAAAGTTTCGTGCATATCGTCAAGCAGTGTGAGTATCCTTTCGTTGATCTCGGTCACGGGGCGGCTCTTTTTTCTGAGCGTTTCGTCGCCCTCTTTTAAAATATTAAGGATTGCCATAATTATCTCCAATCAGATCAAAGTCGGATTGACGTCGAGATCGACTTTCACGTTTTTGGGCGCCGCGCCGAACGCCTGCGCCAGCAGAGCGGATAAAAACGCCCGCGATCTCGGACAGTCTTTGTATTTAAGTATTATGCGCTGACGGTAACGTCCCATTACTTTATATATTCCGCTTCGGAACGGACCGAACTTTATGATTTTAAGATCTTTGAACTCGCGGTCATACAGGTTAAGAAGCATCGCCGCAAGATTATCGGCAAAACGTTCGCAATCCTGTTCGGAGACCGACGATATTCCGAGAACCGCAATAGAGCAGAACGGCGGGAAGACCACCGCTTTGCGCAATTTTATCTCCGATTCGTAAAACTTTTCGTAATCCTGCTTTGCGGCGAGGTTAAGAGTTTCGTTGTCCGGGTTGTAAGTCTGAAGTATCGCCAGCCCTCTTTCGCCGGCTCTGCCGGCTCTGCCGACAAGCTGGGTTATAAGCGAAAACGTCCTTTCTCCGGCGCGGAAATCGTCCATATAAAGCGAGGCGTCGACGGTAACCGCCCCGACAAGCCGCACGTTGGGGAAGTCGAGCCCTTTGGATATCATCTGCGTTCCGATAAGAACGTCGCTTTCGCCTTTCGAGAACGATTCGATTATCGCGTCGTGGGAAAATTTTGCGCCCGTCGTATCCGAATCCATCCGCGTTATGCGCAGATTCGGGAAATCTTCTTCGATCTCGGCCTGCAGTTTCTGCGTGCCGAACCCGTTGTATCCGATCCTGTCGCTCCCGCAGACCGGGCACCTTTCCGGCAGACCGGCGGTATATCCGCAATAATGGCAGAACAGACGGCTTTCCGACCGGACCGCGCCGTCATAGGCGTGGTGAGTAAGCGACACCGAACAGTTCGGGCAGGAAAAAACGTGCCCGCAGGCGCGGCAGGAAACGTGCGAGTTGTATCCTCGGCGGTTTACGAACAAAAGCGATTGTTTTCCTGCGTCGAAACTCTTTTTTATTTCGGAAGCCAGGCGCGAACCCACCGCTTTTTCGGTTATCATCGCCTTGTCGTTGCGCATATCCTCAATTATGACTTCGGGAAGTTTTGCGCCGCCGAACCTTTCGTCCAGCCGGAACAGGGAATATACTCCGCTTTTTGCTTTATGAAAACTCTCGATCGACGGGGTGGCGGAAGCTAACAGCATAAGCGCTTTCGACCTGCTGCAGCGGAACCTTGCAATATCAACGGCGGAATATTTCGGAGTCGTTTCGCTTTTATAAGTGTGCGCCTGCTCTTCATCAATAACTATCGCGCCGAGCGAATCGAACGGTGCGAACACCGCGCTGCGCGTGCCGATGGCGACGTCGATATCTCCTTCGCGGATGCGGCGGTAAGCGTCGCTCCTTTCGCCGATCGAAAGCATCGAATGAATAACCGCGAGCCGATTCCCGAAAGCCACGGCGTATTGCTTCACCGCCTGTGAGGCAAGCCCGATCTCGGGCAAAAGCACAATGGCTTTTCCGCCGTCTTTTACGATTTGCTTAAGTACGTCGATGATAACTTTTGTCTTTCCGCTTCCGGTCACTCCGAACAGCAGGGCGGCTTTCGCTTCGCCGCAGGCGGCAAGCTGTTTAAGCCCTTCCGAAGCCTTCTTCTGGCTTTCGGTCAAAACCGGGTCGCTTTCGACGGCGATCTCCGAAAAATCGTAGGCGTCGCGGTAAAAAGCCGTCTCGCGTTTTTCGGCGTAGCCCTTCTTGACCAAAGCGTTTACAATGGCAGCCGAATAGCCGCCGAGCTCCTCGATCTCGCGCAGAGTAGCGGCGGGGTAGTTAACAAGAAACCCGATCAGCCCGCGCTGTTTTTCGCTCAGCCCTTCGCCGTTCGAGGCGAGTTCCTCGGCTTCGCTTGAATTCACGGTAAGGCTTACCGTGAAAAGGTTCTTTTCGTTCACCTTTTCGGATATCCGCCCGGATTTTTTAATATATCCTCCGCGGCAGAGCGCGTTCAGCAGCTTTTTGCATTCCTCGCCGTAACGTGAAATGATATCTTTTTCGCCGATCACGCCTTTAAGAGCGATCTCCCGAAGCAATACCACGGCGGCGGAATTCAAATTCCCGGCGTCTTTATTATCGGCGATCTCATAAACCGTCTCGGTACCCAGATTCACTCCGGGCGGGATCACCGTTCTGAACGCATTGCCGAACGTGCAAAAGAAACGTTCTTTCATAAACGCGCAGGTATCGATAAGTTCCTGCGGCACGTCGAAAGGATAGCGAAGGATCGAATCGACCGGCTTCGCCTTCGGATAATCGTTTTCGGACGACAGTGCGACGACAACTGCGCTCACGCGCTTGTTTGCGTTGCCGAACGGCACGACGACGACCGATCCTATCTTTATTTCGCCGCGCATTGCCGGCGGCACGAAATAACTGTAGGGTTTATCGATCCCGTAAGCGATATCGATTATATGCACCGCGGCATATGCGTTTTCCATGATCAGTCTAAAATTTTATATTCACCGTCGTAAATCTTTTTGACGGCGATCGAAACCGGCTTCTCGCGGAGCAGGATATCGTCTTCTTTGAAGTCCTTGGAATATCTGTCCGATTCGGCTTTGCGGTGTTCTTCAAGCTCGTGTTCGGCATTGTATTTATCAATAATGTGGCGGGCGCCCTTCGCTGTCGCAATGACGAGCTTGTAACGGTTTGTCTTTTCGTTCGTAAGGTCCTGAACGGTGGGGTAGAGCATCATAATAATCGTTCCTCCGGTTTATGTGAAATAAATTTTAATCTTTTTTGTTGAGTTTTTCCGCGATAACTTCGGGTTCCTCGGCGGAACACACGATGTGGTCGCTGTCGGTGAGAATAACGGATTTCGTCTTTTTCCCGCAGGAGACGTCGACGACTCTGCCCGCGTTTTTGGCGTCCTGGATCAAGCGTCTGACCGGAAGCGATTCCGGCGCCGCGATCGAAATTATGCGTTCTGCGTTTATATAGTTGCCGAATCCTACGTCGATCAGTTTCATACAGGTCAACTCCTTATTCTATGTTCTGTATCTGTTCGCGTATCTTCTCAACGGTGCTTTTCGCTTCGATAACGCTCCGTGCGATCTCGCCGTCGTTGGCTTTCGAACCGATGGTGTTCACTTCCCGGTTCATTTCCTGAACAAGGAAATCAAGCTTTCTGCCGACAGGTTTGTCCTCGTTGATTATATTCCTGAACTGCTCGAAGTGAGAAGCGAGCCTTGCAAGTTCTTCACTTATGTCGGCTTTATCGGCAAAGACAGCGCATTCCGTCATCAGCCGCGATTCATCGTATTCGGCGCCTTCAAGCAGTTCTTTTATGCGCGATCTCATCTTTTCGTTGCTTTCTTTAACCGCCTGCGGGGCGCGAAGAGCAATGCTTTCGCGGATCGATTCAAGGGTTTCGAGGTGGTTCAGGACGTCTTTCGCCATCTTTTCGCCTTCGGCAAGCCTCATACCGCCGA
>CAMZED010000127.1 GCA_947305675.1 uncultured Clostridia bacterium
CACGTCTTTTACCGGATTGAAATCAAATTCCGATAGGTCGAAATCGGGATCGTCGACGGACCGCAGTCGGTCGAATATTCCGCTGAAACAGTCGCTCGGCTTTTTACCGCAGGTCAGAACCAGCAGATTCTGCGCCCGCGAGAACGCCGTGTAGTAAACGCGCCAGAAGTCAAAATACTTTATGTGTTCGATCGGTTCGCACGGTTTGCGCCTGAAATATTTCGCTCCGATGACGTCCATAAAATCTTCGGAGTAAGACGTCGGCTTTCTGTCAAGCGAACCCACCAGGACAATCGGGAATTCCATTCCCTTGGCCTGATGAATCGTCATAAATGAGACGCAGCCGCTCGGCGCGTATTTCTTGTCGTCCTCATATTCGTTGACACCTTCGTAAAAAAGGAAATTTAAATATCGGTTGAAAAGCTGATCGGTGTAATAGTCGATGAGCCGCATTTCCTTCCCGTAGACGTTCGCCGGTCTGGCGGGAAGATTGTCAATGTTGTACCTCTGCTCGAATTTGCCGATTCTCCGCGTCAGATTCGCTAAATTCCTGGAAGGGCGGACGGCCGCGACATTCGCTTTTAGGTCCGAGTCAAGATAATCGGAAAACGGCGGGAATTGAAACATCTCATACAGCAGATCGCAGTAGGTGTAGCCCGTGCTGTCGGAGAGCTTTTCGTGCGCCTTTCCCTTTCGCTTTATCCATTTGCGGAGCGTTTTGTTTTTCGAATCGTCGAGATAACGGCTCGCCAGACTCGCGCATTGTTTGTAGTATTCGATGTGCGGATACGATTTTTCATTTTCGAGGCCGCGCAGATATTGCGGGAACATGTGAAGGAGGCAACCGAGAGAAAGCCGAACTTCCGGCCTGTCGAAGAACATATTCGAACGCGGCGAGTAGACTTTGATCCGATGCGATTCCAGGTATCGGGCGAGCCGCGCCGCTTCGTCGCTTTTTACCGAGCTGAAAAGAAACGCGATCTGGTTGTAGTCCGTGATTTTTCCCGTCTCTTTCAGTTTTGTGATAAACTTCAGGATTCTTTCGTGCCACACGCTTTCGTCTTTCGCGCCGTCGATTTTCACCGCCGCGGGACTGTGATGCGCGGTCTTTTTATTCGGGACGATCCGCTTGTTGTGTCGGAAGATGTTCCACTGAAAGGGGGTCGTGACCTCGTACGGAATCGCCATCCATTCGTTGTAAAGGTCGATGATGTCGCTGTCCGATCTGTAGTTGGTGACAAGTTTTATAATTCGGCACTCGTTCTCGGCGAACTTCTTCGGGAATTCCAGAATGTTTTGTATCGTCGCTCCGCGGAAACGATAGAGCCCCTGATCGTCGTCGCCCACGACGCAGATGTTTTTGCTGCCGCCCGCCAGGAGGAATACGATCTGTTCCTCGATATAGTTCGTGTCCTGGTACTCGTCCACCATAATGTGGGTGATTTTGGGTTGCCGCCCTTTCAATACTTCCGGGTGATTCTTGAGCAGACGATAGGTTTCGACCTGGAGGGTTGAAAAGTCGACCTGGTTCTCCCCTTTCAGGATGTCTTTGTAGACCTTCATTATCAGACCGATCGCCGCGACCTTGGGATTTTGGTCGGACATGAGCGCGTCGGGATCGACCATTTCCTCCGTGAGTTTGTTGACGTATTTGCAGATATTTCCGGAAATCTGCCACCAGCTCCCTTCGGGGAACAGCTCCCTGAAATTCGGAAGTCTCAGGAATCTGTCTTTGAATTTCCGGTAGACCATAAACTGCTGGTCGAATGAGTCGAGAATTCGGAATTCCTTGCCGAGCTGCGTGTATTCGAGATTCTCTTTCAGAATTCGGGAGCAAAGCGAGTGAAACGTCCCGATATACATATCGTTGATGTTCGCCCCGATTCTGCGTCTGGCAAGCTCATCGGTGATTCGGGTAACCAGCTCCTTCGCGGCTTTTTCCGTAAAAGTGGCGATGAAGATCTGCTTGGCTTTCACGCCGCATTCCTGAATCAGGTAGACCGTTCGCTGAACAAGCGTAAACGTCTTGCCGGTTCCGGGACCGGCGATGATGAGAACCGGGCCTTCCACGGCGGAAATCGCTTCCCTCTGAGCCTGGTTTGCTTTTCCAAAGTCGAACATCAGTCCTAGAACCTTTCCTGAGACGGCGTTCCCGGCGGCGCGGAGTTCCGCCATCGCCGATCAACCCGCGACATCGTTCCGACGGAATCCGCGTCGAAGGTCTCAAAAGCCGCGGTCAAAGCGTTTGCCGGCCCGCCCGAACGGGCGAGCGCCGACTTTTCCGGAGATCAGATACGTTCGGAATCGGACCGTCCGAATATTATTATGCCACAAAAAAGGCGAAAACGATATGAAGCCGGTAATATTATCCGGCTTCGCAAAGGTTTATCCGTTTTTCTGCCGATCGCCGAAATGGCAGTTTTCGGTGCCATTTTCGGTGCCATCAGCCCTGGTTTCGGTGCCATCGGGCGGGCCGGAAGAGGGGAAAAGAGAAAGACGTTGCCGGCCGTTCGGCGTTTCGGATATAATCGGGGCGGAAGTTTTCGAATCGGCGGAAGATCCGTGTCCGCCCGGTCGAAACGGCGGCGGAAAATCGTTTGGTCGGCAATGAAAAATCAAAAAATCAGTTTTCAGACGGCGGGAACGTCGGAATCGCTCTATCCGGCGGAGGACGGGAACCGTCCCCTCGTCGTTCTGCACGTCTATGCCGGAGACGGCCGGAGCGTCGTCGGCGCGATGGGCGAAATCGGATGCGGCGATTGCAGTCTGCTGGTCGTCGGCGGCCTGAAATGGGATCACGATATGTCGCCGTGGTTCTGCCCGCCGCCCGCCGGAAATACGAAACCGTGCACCGGCGGCGCCGACGCTTATCTGCGGGTTCTGCTCGACGAGATCCTGCCCGAGACGCTGAAACGGATTCCCGGAACGCCGCCTTTTCTCGGTATCGCCGGCTATTCGCTCGCCGGTCTCTTCGCGCTGTACGCCATGTATCACACGGACCGGTTTTCCCGTGCCGCCAGTGTGTCGGGCTCGCTCTGGTTTCCCGAGTTCGCCGAATACGCGAAAAGCCGCGCGCCGAAACACGAGCCGGACCGCCTCTATTTTTCCCTCAGGGATACGGAGGCGAAGACGCGCAGCGAGCTCATGAATACCGTACAGGAGAACACCGAGTCGCTCGCCCGGTGGTATCGGACGCGGGGAATACCGACGACGTACGAACTGAACCCCGGCGGCCATTTCAGAGATGCAGCTCTCCGCACCGCCAAAGGGATCGCGGCGCTGGTGAAAGAATAAAAAAGGCGCGTTAAAGCGCCTCGGTCGGGCCGGCAGATTTTCGGAATGAGAACTACTGATGAAGACTATCGGGAGGAGTGGGGCGGCTGTTGCGCCTGCGACACCAATCGTCATGCTCCGCGATTATAAGCTGGATCATGAAGTCGGAAAGATCGCCGTTCGATCCGTACAGGTTTTCCACGTTTTTACACACAAAAAAAGGGAGCTGATTCTCGTCAATCGGCAGAGAAAGGGAGACGTTGGCAGTTACCCCGTACGACGGCATCGCCGATTCTTCAAAAGGGCTCATCCGCCACATTCCCACGTTCCTGCAGGTGCTCGTGTAAAATTCGAAATACTTCATAATAATAACTCCAATACTTTGTAATATACAACGCGGTTCGTTGTGAAAAAACTCTCGGGCTGACAGCAATCACCCTCGTTCCCGTACTGTAACAGATACGGAAATTTTTTGTGCTGTTTGAGCGCCGAGCGGGCTCAAAAGATTTTAAGCGCCGATTGTTTTTCCGGCGCCGGATAGAAAAAATCAAACTAAAAAACTTAA
>CAMZED010000128.1 GCA_947305675.1 uncultured Clostridia bacterium
AGCGTGAGATAAGGTGGCAAAATGTGTTCGATTTTCGGCTATTGCGGCAAAGTAAAAGACAGATCCGCGTTTGATCACGCATTTTCAAAAACCGAGTCACGCGGTCCGGACAACAGCCGCGTTCTGAAAGCCGGCGACGGCTTAATCGCGTTCCACCGTCTGTCGATAATGGGGCTGACCGCCTCAGGTATGCAGCCGTTTGAAAAAAACGGCTGCCTTGCCGTTTGTAACGGCGAACTTTACGGATTCAAAGCCGAGCGTGAACGGCTTATTCAAAAGGGATATACTTTTGAAAGCGGAAGCGATTGCGAGATAATTCTTCCTATGTATTTTGAATACGGCGTCGGGATGTTTTCGCGGCTCGACGCGGAATTCGCCTGCGTTATCTATGACGGTAGGACGGATGAATTCATCGCCGCGCGCGATCCCATCGGCATCCGTCCGCTTTATTACGGCCACGATGCTGACGGCGCAGTACTGTTTGCAAGCGAACCTAAAAACCTTGTCGGACTTTGCGAAAAGATAAATCCGTTTCCGCCGGGACATTATTACAAAGGCGGAAAGTTTGTTTGCTATAACGATATCGCCCATGTCGACAGCGTCTGTCGCGACGGAATCGAAACGGCTTGCCGCAATATCCGAGAAAAACTGATATCGGGCGTGGAAAAACGGCTTGCGGCGGACGCGAAGGTGGGCTTTCTGCTTTCGGGCGGACTTGATTCATCCCTTGTGTGCGCTATTGCCGCAGGGCAAAGCGAAAAGCCGATAAAAACATTCGCCATCGGTATGAGCACGGACGCTATCGATTTGAAATACGCGCGGCAGGTCGCCGAATATATAGGATCAGAGCATACTGAAGTGTATATGACGCCGGATGAGGTGATATCGTCGCTCGAAACGGTGGTGGAACTGCTCGGAACTTACGATATCACGACGGTCCGCGCAAGCATGGGGATGTATCTCGTATGCAAAGCCATACACGAAAATACCGATATCCGCGTCCTGCTCACCGGCGAGATATCCGACGAACTTTTCGGCTACAAATACACCGACTTTGCACCGAGTGCGGCCGAGTTTCAAAAAGAAGCGCAAAAGCGGCTTCGCGAACTGCATATGTATGACGTTCTTCGCGCCGACAGATGTATTTCAGTCAACTCTTTGGAAGCGCGCGTGCCCTTCGGCGATCTCGATTTCGTCAAGTACGTCATGAGCCTTGACCCTGAAATAAAGATGAACAGATACGGCAAGGGCAAATACCTTCTACGCCATGCGTTTGAAGGACTTGACTTTCTGCCCGACTTAATACTTTGGCGCGAAAAAGCGGCATTCTCCGACGCGGTCGGCCATTCGATGGTGGACTATCTCAAAGAGTACGCCGAAAAACGTTATACCGATTCGGAATTTGAAACAAAACGCGCCGGTTATTCACACGCGGCGCCGTTTACAAAAGAATCACTGCTTTACAGGGAACTGTTTGAAAAATACTATCCGGGTCAATCGGATATGATAAAAGATTTCTGGATGCCGAATAAATCTTGGGAAGGATGTAACGTGGACGACCCGTCCGCCCGTGTGCTTTCCAACTACGGCGACAGCGGAAAATGAGGAGAGTTAATTATGACAAAATATATTTTTGTGACCGGCGGCGTCGTATCGGGTCTCGGCAAAGGCATCACCGCCGCTTCGCTCGGGCGGCTGTTAAAATCACGCGGTTTGAAAGTCGCCGCGCAGAAGCTCGACCCATACATAAACGTCGATCCGGGTACCATGAGCCCTTATCAGCACGGCGAGGTCTACGTGACCGAGGACGGCGCGGAAACCGATCTGGATCTGGGTCACTATGAACGGTTCATCGACGAGGATCTGAACCGTTACTCTAACCTTACTACCGGCAAGGTCTACTGGAACGTGCTTAACAAGGAACGCCGCGGAGAATATTTGGGCTCCACAGTGCAGGTGATACCGCACATAACCAACGAGATAAAGAACTTCGTATATAACGTCGGAAAGCATTCCGAAGCCGATGTCGTCATCACCGAGATCGGCGGCACCATCGGCGACATCGAATCCCAGCCGTTTATCGAGGCGGTGCGGCAGATATCGCTTGAGGTCGGGCGGGAAAACAGTCTGTTCATCCATGTCACACTCGTTCCTTATCTGCACGGATCGGAGGAACACAAAACAAAGCCGACCCAGCACTCGGTAAAAGAACTGCAGGGCATGGGCGTCAATCCCAATATCATCATCCTTCGCTGCGACGAACCGCTTGAACCGTCGATATTTGAAAAGATCTCACTGTTCTGCAACGTCAAAAAGGACTGCGTGATCGAAAACATCACGCTTCCGAATTTGTATGAAGCGCCGCTGATGCTGGAAAAATCGGGTTTCTCATCGGTCGTGTGCCGTGAACTGGGAATCAACACGCCGGAGCCCGACCTTTCCGAATGGACGGCGATGGTGGAACGGATCAAGGCAAGACCGTATGCCGTGCATATCGGGCTTGTAGGCAAATACGTGGGGCTGCACGACGCCTATCTGTCGGTGGCGGAGGCGCTTCGCCACGCCGGATATACCCATAACACGCATATAAAGATCAATTGGATCGATTCGGAGACTATCACTGCGGAAAACGCTGAAAAAACGCTTTCCGGGCTGGACGGCATCATCGTCCCGGGCGGCTTCGGCTCCCGCGGGATCGAGGGGATGATACTCGCCGCAAAATATGCAAGAGAGCATAACGTTCCGTATTTCGGCATCTGTCTTGGAATGCAGATCGCCGTCATCGAATACGCACGGAACGTCGCAGGTATCGCCGACGCAAACTCCGGCGAGTTCGACGAGCAATGCAAAAACAAGGTAATCGACTTTATGCCAGGTCAGAGCGATGACGTTGACAAGGGCGGAACGCTTCGGCTCGGCGCATACCCGTGCGTTATCGCACCCGGCACGACGATGGAGCGTTGCTACGGCAAACAGGTTATAAGCGAACGCCACCGCCACCGCTATGAATTCAACAACGATTACCGAAATATACTTAAATCGCACGGACTTACGCTTTCCGGCACGTCGCCGGACGGGCTGCTTATCGAAACTGTGGAGCTGACCGACCGCCCGTTTTACGTGGGTGTACAGTATCACCCGGAATTCAAATCCCGTCCGAACAAACCGCACCCTCTTTTCCTCGGCTTTGTCGGAGCGGCGCTGAAACGCAGGGGAGGCGAAGCATAATATGCACTTTACGAAAATGCAGGGTTTGGGAAACGATTATCTTTATGTTTACGGTGAAGTACCCGATAATATCGTTTCACTGTCGAAGCGGTTGTCCGACCGCCATTTCGGCGCCGGCTCCGACGGGATGATCTATATTTCTCCCTCTGATAAGGCGGATTTCAAAATGCGTATCTTCAACGCCGACGGCAGCGAAGCGAAAATGTGCGGCAACGGGATCCGCTGTGTGGGAAAATATGTGTATGACAAGGGATATACCGACAAAACGCGCCTGTCTGTCGAGACGCTTTCCGGTGTTAAAACGCTGGATCTGCAGATCCGGGGCGGAAAGGTCAAAAGCGTAACCGTCGATATGGGCATCGTCTCCGTCGGTGAGGAAACAATAATATATGCCGGCGGACAGACTGTGTGCGGTATCCCGGTATCTGTCGGCAATCCTCACTTCGTTGTTTTTGTCGATGACGCGGAAAACGTATCGCCGGAAACGCTTGGCCCGCTGATCGAAAAGCATAAGTTGTTTTCCGAAGGAGTCAACGC
>CAMZED010000129.1 GCA_947305675.1 uncultured Clostridia bacterium
TTGAACCGTCGGCATAGCGGGCCACACCCTCGCCATCAATGTTTCCCTCCTTGAAGTCACCCTCAAAGACATCGCCCGACTTGGTGGTCAGCTTTCCGTGACCATTGGGCATGTCCTGAAGCCACTGACCGGTATAAGTATTGCCGTTCTGAGTTACCGAAACGAATTTCATTCCGTTCAGAACGTAACCGGCGGCGAAGTAATCCGGCGAAAAAGCCAGAAAATCCTCGATCACCGCGCCGGAAGGCGGAGCATAAAGCAAAGCCGAACGGTTTCCGCACCGGTCGTAAGTATAGGCGCTTTCCCCGGTAGAAACGGCGTAATAACGGGTGTTTCCGGAATAAAAAACGTTCGCGTCGGTAAGATACCCGCCCGAAGGAACATCGGGTTCCAGGTAACCGGTCTCGTAAAAATCTCCGCAAAAACCGAATATCCTGCGGCAGTCTCCGCTCAGCGCCGTTCCGCGCTCCCCGCCCGATCCCGGATCGAACCTTAACCTGCGATAGGGGCGTCGGGTCGTGTAAAAACAGCCGCAAACACATTCCGCTATCCTGTAAACTTTGCATTCCGCGCCGTCCGTCGCATAAACAAAACCGCCCTTAAGCGCCGCCGATACCGCGGCAAGCGAGTTTTCAAGCGTAAAACATAAACCGTCCCGGTTGTTCATATCGATTCCTCCGTAATAATCTGCTTTGATATACGAATATATGCAAAACCTTTCAAAGGTATTGATTTTTAATATTTTTTATAATAAAATACATATGGATAAATTTTTTCACCGCAGGGAGACGAGAACAATGTCAAATCAAATCAAAACTTTAATCATTACGGTGCTGGTATGCGTTTCACTTTGCGCCTGTAACGTTATTTCCGATAAACCGGACCAAAATTCGGGTTCCGGGTCGGCGGCGACGTCCGAACCCGAAAGTGCCGTTTCCGAAGTGTCCGAAGTGTCCGAAATTTCGGAAATCACTGAAGATGAACCTTCACGCCCCGTGTGGGAAAAACTTGATATAGTTGTTCTCGGTGATTCCATAGCGCGCGGTTACGGGCTTAAAAACGTCGAGTCCCAACGTTATTCCGCTTTGCTCGGCGAAAAACTCAAGGATATCGCGAACGAAGTAGAGATAGTGAATTTCGGCGTCGACGGGCAGACGGGAGCCGAACTGTCAGAAAAACTCAAAACCGATCCCTACCCCGAACTCGCGTCGGCGGATAAGGTTATAATAAGCATCGGCGGCAACAACATTCTCGGCGGACTGCCGCAGCTTGTTTCGGGCGCTTTTAAGTTCGACGGCGATCTTATGACTGCGTTTTCCGATTACGTTAAATATCTTTTCGGCACCGGGGACGGCGACCGCAGTCAGTATGAATACTCGGTCGGCGTTATCAACGACGCATTCGTCGCCGCGAACTCGGTTTTCGAGAGCGCCGAATTCGAAAAACTTATTTCCGAAGCTGCCGAAAAACTCGAAAAAGAACTTCCCGAAATAATCGGTTCGATCCGGGAACTGAACCCCGAAGCCGATATCTATGTTCAAACGATATACAATCCTTACCGCAATGTCGGGATAAGTCTTAAATACGTCGAAACTCCGCTCGACCTCGATTCGCACGGGGAAAAAGCGGTTGCCGGGCTTAACGCCGTAATAACCTCTCTTTGCGACAGCCTGGGATACAGCGTTGTTCCGGTGCACGATGCGTTCGATTCGAGCGATGATAAACTTACAAACGCCGGTATCGAGCTTTTATCCGGTTCGACGCCGTTGAATTTCGGAGTAGACCCTCACCCGAACGCCGCCGGGCACAAAGTCATCGCCGGGCTTATTTATGATATGATCAGAGGTGAATGATTTGAAAAAAAGAGTTCTGCCGCTGTTCATTGCGGCGGCGCTTGTCTTTTGCGGCGCCGGCTCCTTTGTTTCCGCCGACGAGAACGAGTCGAACCTTGTCGCCGGGCTTTCATACACCGTCGAAACCGGCGAACCGATCTCGCATTCATACGCGAATTACACCGAAAACGGCAGGGAATTCGATGCCGATTCCGGTCAGCTGACCGACGGTATCCGCGCCTTGGCGGATGAATCCGACGCCAACTGGTATCGCGCGTTTCGCGGGGAAAGCCGCGTTGTCGCGTTTGACCTCGGGGATATACGCGCCCTGACTTCGTTCGGAGCGGGGTTCCTTCATTACAAATCCTGGGGCATCTATGCTCCGCGGTATCTGCGCGTGTTTTTATCGCGGGACGGCGAAACATATTCCCTCGCAGGAGAATATGCGACAGGGTATCCTTTGCACGACGGCGAGGTAAAACGCTGCGAATTCAATTATAAATTCGATAAGATCTACGCCGCAAGGTACATAAAGGTCGAGTTCTGCTGCGATATCTTCGCGTATTGCGATGAGATCGAGGTTTTCGGCAGCACGGAGCTTTCCGGGGACGAATCCGATCCCGGCGATCCTTACGAACCTTCTCCCGGAATTTATCCCGCTTCGGCAGGCGGAATAAAGAATATCATAAAACTTTATAACGGCTATTATCCGATCGATCAGTCCAGGGCTTTGATTACCGAGGATATGCTGCTTCCCTATATCGCTTACGTCGGCACCGACGGGAGAATAATCGGGCGAATGTTCGATTGCGTCGCTTTCGTCCCCTGCCACGGCGATTATCCTTCGGGGGGGAGGCTTACCAAAACCAACGGCAAAAACGGCGCCGTTAAAAGCGATTGGGATCTTTATCTGCAAATGACGTTCGCTTCGGGATACGATCTCGACGCGCTGGATAAAACCGTCGCAAAGGTCTGTTCCGCTTTGGGCTCGGAGGACAGGTTCAAAGTCCTGCTCACAATGCCTTATCCCACTGTGCTCGAGGACGCTTTCGGCGATATCAACGGCGACGGATCGCCCGATTATTGCCGCACGCTTGATGAAAGGGAAGCTATATGCGAATGGTTCGCCGGCGAATGCATTTCCGCTTTCGGCGCGGCGGGGTACGAAAACCTTGAACTCGCCGGGTTTTACTGGTATCGGGAGGAAGTCAATTATTCCGATTCCGATCACGAGGATCTGCTTGTTAAAGAATTCAACCGATTCGCCAAGGAGAAAGGATACATAACCGTGTTCGATCCGTTTTATCTTTCTGTCGGTTATGATCATTGGGAGGAATTGGGCTTTTCCGCCGCGGTCATGCAGCCGAACGCGGCGTTTTATACCGCCGAAGACGGATATTTCGATATCGAAATGCTTGAAGAATTCGCGCTTTCCGAAAAGAAGCACAATCTCGGCGTCGAGATCGAGACCGAGGAACCCGCGCTTTTTTCGGGGAATAATTATCTTACTTACGGAAAAATCTACGAAAGCTATCTTTATTACGGCGCAAAGACCGGGTATATGGACGCGCTGAAGACCTTTTATCAGGGTGCGGGACCCGGCACACTTTACGATTTTTGCCACGCGCAGATATCCACCCCGAAGGGGCTTTATCTCCGCCGTCTATACGATATTACATACAATTTTTTGAACGGCGTTTATTCCAACGAAGCTCCGACAGTCAGTATCGACGATTTCGAGACGGTTTCCGGTGCAAAACGCATAATGGTGGATATGACGGTCACCGACCCCGATTCTTATTTCGGCGACGTAACGGTATCATTCCCGAAAATGCCGGAACACGGCTATGTTGTCGCTTCCGCCGCAAGAAGATCGGTAATTTATTCCGCCGACGAGGATTTTGTCAGCGAGGACAGT
>CAMZED010000130.1 GCA_947305675.1 uncultured Clostridia bacterium
TCGCCGCCACGCCTTATCGCGTCACCGAAGTCCTTCTGTACGTACATCTTGTACGCTTTTTGCTTTTTCTTTTTATCGTCAGAGCCGCCGGACGCCGCAGCCGCGCCGGCGATTGCCGCGCCGCCGCCAAGCACGCTTACCACGACCACAGCCGGAACCGACACGCCGCCGTCCTCGCCGGGGTTTTCTTCCGCGTCCTGTGTTACTCCACCTATTATCGTTTTCGATTCTTCCGATTCTTCCCCGCCGGAGGGCGTGATAGTCGGCTCATCCCATATGACAGTCATAAGGGACTCGATATTGAGAAACTGTTCGCCGATATTCTTGCTCCAGTACGCCCCGATACGCTCTTTCCCTTTATCATAGACCGCCTTGTAATCGGTGTGGGCGGGACCTTCGATAGTGGCGCTGAACGCCCTCCTCTGGCCGAAGGATACGACGATAAAAACACCGGGGAGCTCGGGTATCGTTGTTATTCGTGTGAAGTATTTGCCTTCAAGGTACGACTCCTTAAAACCGCCCCAATCTTCTTCGATCGAAAAGTATTTGGTATCGTCGAAGAATCCGTCGGTCACGATCTTATATCCGCCGTTGCCGTCTTCTTCGACAGAAACGGGGTTTTCGGCGGTATTCCATATGTAATCTGTACTATAGATAGTGGAAAACACTCTATCTTTATACTCATCCGCTTTTTTCCGCATTGCTTCTTCGATGGTTTCGTCACTGCCGGGCGAATACAACCGAAACTCGAATATCTCATGAGAAATACTCCAGGAAACTCTGTTATCAGAGAACTTTTGATTACCTTCTTCCTCATACCACTCGTAGAAGCTATCGCCTTCAGATGCAGTGTAATTGTATTTGTCAGGGTCCGACAAATGAGAGTTTTCCGGGAAGAAATAATCTTCGGGAAGCTTGACGGTTAACCGGGCATTTTGTACATACTCCGATCGACGATCCTTATACCCGGTATATGTAAGCGTCCTCGCAAAAGCCAACCCCTGATCCGCAAGAACTTCATCGTTATCGGTATCATAATCGTATCCTATGCTTATATCCAAGTTCTGTTTTTCGGAGTTGTATTCGTTGAACGGGAAAGCCTGCGCTGTCAAACAAAGTGCCGACAATATCATAAATGCTGAAATCACACTTGCGAATATCCGTTTTTTCATTGTTTCTGCGCCCCCTTTCCGAGTTTGACGACGCCCGTCGCCCGCAGAATCATCATTACGATCCCTCCGACAAGCAACACGGAGCCGGTGATGATGAGTATGAGATTTATGTTCGACAGTCCGATAAACGCCGAAGCGGCAAAACCGACGGACAGCCCGCGAACGAGTCCCGAAACGTTCGGGTTCGACGCGTT
Organism: uncultured Clostridia bacterium; assembly: GCA_947305675.1. Taxonomy (GTDB): domain Bacteria; phylum Bacillota; class Clostridia; order Oscillospirales; family CAG-382; genus Coliplasma. The sequence goes on from CAMZED010000130.1 coordinate 1,367, forward strand.
TTTGCTCTTTGTGAATGATCCGAGCAGGTTTTTCAAAAAACCGCCTGAAAGCGCCGCTCTCGTCGAGAGGAACGCCGCCGCGATACCACCCATAAACGAGATTCGCGTCGCGCCGCCGGAAATGAATAAGTAAAGAAGCATCGCCGCGCCGATACCGGTCAGGTAAGCCCACAGCGTGTTGCGCGACACGCCGAACGCGCCTTTGAGCGTCTCGCCGAAGGACCGTTTCGCGCCTCCCTTGCGGCTAAACAGTCCGATCAGCGAAACGAGCGCTCCGGCGAATATCCCTTTGCCGAGAATGCCGCCGACAGCCCCGAAAAATCCGCCCGACATCCCGCCGTTCGCAAAAGTGAAAAACGACAGGATCTGCGCGGGTATGGGGTTGATCCCGCAGGCTTGTAAAATGTTCAATGTAAGCCACACGACTGCAAGAACGAACGCCGGAATCAGCCGCTTCGGATCCTTGAGAGCCGCTCCGATGGAAGTGAAAAATTGCTTGACGCCCGTTCCGATCACCTTGCCGGGACCCGGTATCGCGTTGGATACAGCGCTCATGGCGGTGTTGCCGATCGCTCCGTACGCCGCCTCGCCGGATACATTCAGCGCGCTGAACCGGAAAGCCTGCGGTTCCGACGCTCTTTTTACAGTCGACTGAACCGGCGGCGTTTGCGCCGGTGTTTGATTATTCACTGATTGATTGTTCGGAACGCTGCCGACCGGATTCCCGCATTTATCGCAGAACTTTGCGTTATCCGGCAACTTGTTCCCGCATTTCGGACAGAACATAAAGGAACCTCCTTGCGAATCTTGCTTTACTTCAGAATACATTATACTACAATAATAAGGATCACCTCAAGAGTTGACAGCGAGTTGTCATTGACATTTTTCGGTCAACTCATTGATTTTTCGCCTGCTTTGTGCTAAAATGATTGTGAAATCATAGCAGGAGACAAGCCTATGTTCAGCGAAAGACTCAATAAAATACTCACTTTGCTCGACGTGACTTCGGGCGATTTTGCGCGCTTTGCCGGATGCGATAAATCCTATATAAGCCGCTTGTCTTGCGGCGCGAGAATCCCGAAAAACGGCGGAGCGGGCGCTTGGCGTATCGTAGACGGCATATATGCCTCTGCCGATGAAAAGGGCAAAATCGCAAGGCTTTGCGAGCTGATTTCCTGCAAAGATCGGGATTCCGCAGACGCTATCAAGTCACAGATCATGGCTTGGCTCTACGACGGAGAAGAGGTTACGGATAAGAAATCCAAAGCACCGAAGGATAAAGTGCCATACCGTGTGTTTGGAGAAAAGCTGAACGCCGTTATGGAACTTGCGGAGATATCCAACATTCGCCTTGGAAATCTGGTCAATATCGATACTTCTTACATAAGTCGATTCCGAAACGGACTGCGATCCCCGAAATCCAATCCCTGCACGATGGACGCCATATGCACCGCTTTACTGCGCAGACTGGGCGATCAAAATAAAATACAACAACTCGCGGCTCTTATGAAAGTTGCGCCCGACGCGCTGACGGACGAAGATGAGACGTTTTCGCTGTTTCACGATTGGCTGTACGATACCGAAAAGACCGACAGCAGTTCGGTGATCGAAAAACTGCTTGAAAGCATCGATACCTTTTCTATAAACACAAAAACGCCGCTGCCTTCTTTTGAGGAAGCAGCGGCAACAGTCAAATGTGAAGACACTGTATATTTCGGCTCGACCGGCTTGCAAAACGCGGTGATACGGTTTCTCGGGGGCGTGATCTCGGACGGAGGAAAAGAACTCTATTTATATTCCGACCAGAATATGAACTGGCTGACCGACCCTGAGTTTCGTCTGAAATGGGCGGCGTTGATGCTTTGCTGTGTGCAAAAAGGAATCAAGATCCACGTCATTCATAACGTTGACAGGGACGTTTCCGAAATGATCGAGGCGATCATCAGCTGGCTGCCGCTCTATATGTCCGGAATGATCCGTTCTTATTACTGCAAAAAACAGAAGAACTCCCGGTTTTCCAATACGATCTTTTTATGTCCGGGCGTCGCCTGCATCAAGGACAGCAATGTGATCGGTACGGAAGATCAAAACGGCGAATACCGTTACGACACCGATCCGAAAATATTAGAGATCCACCGGGCGGCGTTTCGCGGACTGCTCGACGATGCAAAACAGCTTGTGAGGATATACGGCAATCTCGAAAGCGAAGGGCTCATTCACACGGGCAATTCGGGAATGACGGTGCTCGGAACCACACTGCCGCTTGCCACTATGCCGAAAGAAACGCTGAAATCGATCCTTGAACGCTGCGGCGCTGACGAAACCGTGAAGAACAGGGCGTTTTCCG
>CAMZED010000131.1 GCA_947305675.1 uncultured Clostridia bacterium
AAACGGGGATGACGGTCTGATAATCCAGAAATTCGCCTTCCAGGAGGCGCGAGAACATCATAACGTTATCTATGCGGAAAATGACGTACTTGCGCGTGAACTGCATTTCGATATCGTCTTCGACGTCGGCGGAAAGGCGGATCAGGTCGTTGAGCGTCTTACCGGGAACGACGAACGTGTTCTGCTCTTTTTCGCTCGTGACGCATCCCTTTGCCGATTTGACCGCCATACGGCAGTAATCGGCGGCGACGATGGTCAGGTCGCCGTTTTCTATGCGGAACTGTTCGCCCATAAACACCGGGCGCGAATCGGTTGTGGCGACCGCGTGGTTGGTGGAAGTGATGAGGTCGCGCAGCACGTCGGCTTTGATCTTGGTGGTGTTTTCGCCCATCAGCTCGGGGATACTGGGGAACACCGAGGAATCTATGCCGTGCAGCGCAAAGCGGCTTTCGCCGGCGGAAATGGAAACGGTGTTCTTTTCGTCGCATTCAAAGAATATGTCGCCTTCCGGCAGATTCTTTATAATGCCCGATATCTTTACGGAATTGAGCACCACTTTTCCGTCTTCCCTGCCGAAGACCGTGGATTCGGCTTTTATGCCTTTTTCGAGGTCGTAACCGCAGACGGTCAGAGTGCTGCCTTTGAGCGTGAAAAGCAGACCTTCGAGCGCGGGCAGCGTGGATTTGTTTGACGAAGCGTACATTGCCGGCGTTATGAGCGAAAGCAGCGTTGATTTGTCGGATGTGAATTTGATAGCCATTCGGAGACCACCGTTCCTTTTTATATAAATTTTGTTTTATTAAACGGATCTTGTCGCTAAAGTGTTAAAAACTCTCTCTTCGCGCGCGCACGCGCGCATAGGTGTGTATCAAAAAATATGTCAGTATTATAAGAAGAAGTAGGAGAAGCAACAGCAGTAGGGGGTGTGCAAAAACGGGAAAAGTGAGAAAAACGCGCGCAGTTGCTTGATTTTTTTGCGTTTTTTATGTTGATTCGCGTTTGAAAAATATGTTGGCTTTATGTGGAAAATCTGTCACTTTTCGTCGAGTTCCGCCTTGATCTCGTGGAGATCCTTGTTAAAATCGGAGTCGTTCTTGAGCCTGGCCTCCACTCCCTTGTACGCCGAGATGATCGTCGAATGGTCCCTGTTGAAGATCTTGCCGACGTTGTTGAGCGAAAGGTCGGTATATTCGCGTATAAGGTATATCGCCATATGCCTAACGTACACCGTGTTGGCGGTGCGGCGGTTGCCTTTGATCTCGTCGGTCGGCATACCGTAACGCTTGGAAAGCATTTCGAGTATGAGATCGGGCGTGATCTTGCTGCGTTCTTTGCTGAAATAATCCGAAAGCACGGATTTCGCCATATCGAGCGTGATCTCCTCGCTGGTGATGAACGACTGCGCCCACAGCTTTTTGACCGCTCCTTCGATCTGACGCACGTTGGAACGGATGTTATCCGCAAGGAAAGCGAGCACGTCGTTGGGAAGATCCAGCCCCAAAGACTGAGTTTTCTGCTTGAAAATGGCGGTGCGCAGCTCGGGTTCGGGCGGCTGGATGTCGGCGATGAGCCCCATTTCGAAGCGGGTGCGCAGACGTTCTTCCAGATGTTCTATTTCTTTTGGAGTTTTATCGGAAGTGAGCACGATCTGTTTCTGGAGTTGGTAGAGGGTGTTGAAGGTGTGGAAGAATTCCTCCTGTATCACCATTTTGCCGGCGATGAACTGGATATCGTCGATAAGCAGCATATCCAGATTGCGGTAGCGGCTGCGGAAAAGCGCGGTGTTCTTTTTGGTGATGGCGTCTATGAGCTCGTTGGTGAACTGTTCGCCGGTGACGTAACGCACTTTGGTGCGCGGGCGGCGCTTGCGCAGACTGTTGACTATTGCAAACAGCAGATGCGTTTTGCCGAGACCCGAAGGCCCGTACAGAAACAGCGGGTTGATGGTGCCGGCGGGGCGTTCGGCGACCGCTATGCAGGCGGAATGCGCGACTTTGTTGGAAGAACCGACCACGAAGTTTTCGAACGTGTAGCCCGAACCGACCACGGAATCGTTTTCGTCGGGCGCGGGTTCTTCCTGCTTTGCCACGTACGGCTGCGGCGCGCTGACGAAAATGCTCGATTCTTCCGCCGCCACGTCGTCTTTGGTGATGAGCGTGATCACGTTTTCGAGCGCCACGGTGACCGTCCTGCCGTCGAAATCCGCGACGAACGAATCCTTGAACCACAGGTCTATGGTAGACGCGGCGTGATCTTCTTTGAGAGCTGCGAGCACGCGCGAAAAATGCTCGTTGAGTTCGGTAAGTTCCATTTATCTGATCCTCCGGGGCATATTGCCCGCACAATAACATTATATTCTGATTTTATTATAACACACGTTTTGCGGTTTTGCAAGTATATATTTATATATATTATATATATTTATTTGCGCCCGCCCGCGCGCAATGCGCTGCGGAGCCGTAAAACGCGTCTTTTCGGGCTGTTTGTTATGTGGAAAACTTTACCAAGATATGTTGATACGCGTCTTTTGGCTTAAAAACACACACGGAATGCAATAAATTTGCGCATTTGCTATTGACTTTTGGCGCAGAATATGGTTATAATATACGTTGCCGTTCTGTCGGCGCGGGATTTACGGCGTCTTGCGCGCTAGACGTGAACGGAAGGACATATATTTTTTCAGGAGGACATAAGACATGCTCAGAACTTATTAACCCAAAAAGCGCCACAGAAAGATGGAGCACGGTTTTCGCAAGAGAATGGCGGACGCCAACGGCAGAAAAGTACTTAAAAGAAGACGCGCAAAAGGCAGAGCCAGACTCACTTATTAAGGAATAAAATGGAAAAGAGCCGCAGACCCGACACCATACGGGAGAATTATCTCTTTTCCCGCGTTTATTCAAAAGGAAAAAGCTGTTTCGGCCGTTATATCGCCGTGTACTATCTTAAAGACCGCCGCGAAGGCGGAACGCGCATAGGCATAACGGTTTCGAAATCAAGGGGAAAAGCGGTCGTCAGGAACCGCATCAAACGGCGCATGCGCGAATCGCTGCGTTTGCTGTATCCGCTAATGAAGGAAAATTATCTCATCGTCGCAGTCGCCAGGCAGGCCGCCGCGGGCGCCGCGTTCGCCCAGATAAACGACGAGCTTGCCGAACTATTGAACAGGGCGGCACTTCTGGATATCAAATAATGAAACGATTGTTCATAGCGCTGGTAAAGTTTTACAAAAAGCATATTTCCCCCTATCTTCCCGCTTCCTGCCGTTTTACGCCCACCTGCTCGGAATACGCGATAGAGGCGTTCGAGACGCGGGGGGCATTCGTGGGCTTTTTCCTCACGCTTTACCGTATTTTACGATGCAACCCGTTTTGCAAAGGCGGGTACGACCCCGTTCCGCAAAAAAGAAAGGATTAACATGTGCAGTTCAATTTTCGGTCCTATTAACACCGTATTCGGCTATTTGCTCAAATTCTGCTGTACCATATCGGGCGGTTATTACATCCTGGCGTTATTCTTCTTTACGCTCATAATGCAGATACTTCTCTTCCCGCTCGGCATAAAGCAGCAAAAAGCTTCCATAAAAATGGCAAAAGTCAAGCCGAAAGAGATGCTCATCCGCGAAAAATACAGCGGACGCACCGACAGA
>CAMZED010000132.1 GCA_947305675.1 uncultured Clostridia bacterium
GAGGCGGTTTCGGCCGAATCGGGTTCCGGCGAACTTGCTCCGGGCAAGCCCCTCGTTCCACTCCGGAGAGCCGATCTGAACCGAGACGATCCGCTTGCCGTTGAGCCAATGCTCGATGTAGTTTCCCATCACGACGATCTTGGCGTGGTTGTACTCTTCCTGTTTGAAAATCCCGCGGACGCCGACGGCGGGGATCACGTCGTAGAGCGCGGCGGTGTCGTGCAGATCGCCGTGATCCATTCCCTCGGGATCGAGGATCTGATACTCGCAGCCGATACTCTCGTCTTCGACGAGGCGGTATTTCAGACCGCTGTTCGCCCCGCGCGCCGCCTTGAAATCGAATTCCAGAATGAAGTCGTCGTATTTCCCTTCGGTAAAGAGGCTCCCCGCCCCGTTTTCGGCGCGGCAGATCGCGCCGTCCCGAACCTGCCAGCCGGGATTCGGCGCTTTCCCCTCGGCGTCGGTCCATCCGGTCAGATCGACGCCGTTAAAGAGGGAGATCGGTTCGCCGTGTTCGTAATAGGTCGGCTCGGGAACAGAATAAAAGGAAGACGGAGGGCAGACCGTTGCGCCCCCCCTTTCGCGGTAGACCGGGAAATTGGACGACGGGGCGGCGTAGCCGTACGAGCCGCCGTAACCGGCCGCGCCCCAAGAGGCCGACGAGCCGCGGTAGACGGGGACTTCGCTGTACGCCTTCCCGAACGGATGGCGGGGAAGATCGCTCCCGTGTCCGTACGCGCCGTAGCCGAACGAGGGCGAGGCGGCGCCCAAAAGAAGGAAAAGGAGAAGCGAAAGAACGGCGATATGGTATTTCTGCATCATCTTCGGGTCGAAAGGGGGTTGTCGGAATCGTTAAAATTTATCCCTCTTATCTATCTTAATCATTCTTCGTAAAAAATCTACCTCTTTCGTTAAGTTTCCTTTCGGGTAAAATAGAACCGCGGAGAAGGTTTTCGGGGGGCAGTCTCTCGTCCGCGTCAAGATTCACCCCGTTTGAGATTCAGCGTCATGCAAGAGACAATCGACTGGCGGCTCTTCTGGAAGATCGTCGAAAAACATCAGCGTTTCATCCTGACCTCCCACGTCCGGCCCGACGGCGACTCGCTCGGCAGCCAGCTGGCATTGGCGGCGACGCTCGAAGCGCTCGGAAAAGAGACGCTTCTGCTCAACCAGGACCGGGTTCCCCCCTCCCTGGCGTTCCTCGACCCGGACGGAAAGATCCGAATCCTTGCCGAAATCACTCCTGAGGAAAAGGCGTTCGTCGAGACCGCCGACTGCCATATCATTCTCGATTTAAGTTCCTGGTCGCAGCTGGGAGCTGTCGCCGACCTCTACCGCGACGCCGACCGCGAAAAGGTGATCATCGACCACCACAACTCGAAGAAAGACCTTCCCGGCACCTACTTTCTGGATCCCCGCGCCGAGGCGACGGGGAGCCTCGTCTTTGAGGCGCTGGAAGAGTCGCAAACGGTGATGACCCCGTAGACCGCGTTCGAACTGATGACCGCGATCGCGACCGACACCGGCTGGTTCCGGTTCAGTTCCGTCACCCCCCGCACCTTCGAGGCTGCCGCCGAACTGACCCGGCGCGGGGTCGACCCGGCGCTCCTCTATAAACTGATCAACGAGCAGGAGTCGTTCGGCCGGATCCGTCTGATCGGCCGGGCGCTGGCGAATACCGAACGGTTTATGGACGGGAAGATTTATCTCACTTCCCTTCGGAACGCCGATTTCGAAGCCGCCGGAGCGCTTCGGAGCGAGAGCGAAGACATCGTCAACGAACTGCTGAAAATCAAGGGATCCGAGCAGGCGATCATTATGGTCGAGCAGAAATCGGGAACGTTCAAGATCAGTTTCCGGAGCCGGTGCGCGGTCGACTGCAGCCGGCTCGCCGCGCAGTTCAACGGCGGCGGCCACCATCAGGCGGCGGGCGCCTCGTGCGACCTCCCCTACGAAGAGACGAAAAAAGCTCTGGTCGACGCGGCGATTGCCGCCGCCGGGAAAAGTGTTGAGTAAGCGTTTTCCCCTCTCCCGTTATCTTTTAGCGAAACCGGCATTCCTGATTCTCCGCAGGACGCCGGTCTTTCGCTGGCCGTTCCTTTCCATGCCTGCCGAAATCAGCAGATTTAACTTAAAAGAATCAAATTCGACGAACCGATTTCAATATTTCAGTAACTCATCGACATCTAACACAGACTCAATTCAGACCGGAAAAAGTTTAAAACAATTTCAGAAAATTATAAACTTCCGCTTGACAGCGGTTTTTCGATCCCTACAATAACCATCGTTGTGGTGGTTTTCACATTCAAAAACACCCCTTTTTCAGAGATTGGTCATCTCGCCCGTCTGTTGTCTTGTTGGAAATCGTTAAAACTTTCAAACGCTGTCATGAGGTAAACAATGTCGATAACAAAGTTGTTCAACGTTGTGACGATTACGGTTGCCACTCTTTGTTTGTTGCTCCTGGGGCTGGGTTGTTGCACTCTGTTTTTACCCCGCATGAGATTTTCGTTGTGGTGTCAACAATATCTAAACGCGCCAGCGTCATTGTTTTTTTACAGTCTCGGGATGATCGGGCTTGTCCTTTTGTTTGTTTTGATCAAAAAGAAGCAAACGTTACTTGCAAGATTTGGAGTTTCGGAAAATCAGGTTATCAATCTCAACTCTGAACAGCTGAAACGACTTAACACGCTTCTCTTCATTATTGCGTTCCTAGGTCCAATCCTCTTTCCATTCTCCTTCTATTTTGCATTTCAGGGACCGGATTTACTCGCTTTTTTTTGTTCTCTTATACCAGGTTCTCTCGGTGTTCTGGCATCGCTATTGTTGATAAAACTCAATCCCAAATCTTCTCCTAAGAAGTTCTTCACTCGGCATTTACTCCCTTTCATATTGCTTTTCTGTAATCTTTATGCCATTGGTCCTGTATACTTTTTTTGCACATCTCATTTCAATTTTAGACTTTATGAATGGATTGCATCTGTGATATTTCATTGGTAGTTCTTCCTCTGTGCATTTTTATGACATACACGGTGTGGCTACGACCGATGGAACTACGGAAAACACTGAAGACATTCAATATTCAGTATTCTATCATGGGGACATGGACGACAGTGGAGAAGTCATCTTCTGGCCAAATAATGATTTCTTCGTTAAAGTCCGGAGGTGAATGATGGACAGACAAACAAACTCGAATATAAAGTTAATAGCGATTGCATCCATAGCCCCCCTCCTTTTTTTCGCAGGATCTTCGTTGGCTTTTTTATACAAAAATCTCGTGAGAAGCGGGTGTCAGTCCGCTTTAGCCGCGCAATTCTGTAAATACACGAGCATGACGCTTACGCGAACTGCGATCCCCCTTGAACTCATTGCGGTGTCGGCGATGCTGGCGATGAACAAGAAAACACTTAAGAAACTCAATTATACGCTGATCTTTATTGCGATTTTTACTCCGTTACTGTTTTGCATGGGCGTTTCGATATGCCTTGTTGAAAAGCAATCATTAGCCTGGCTAGCGGCTTTATGCTTTACGATCCCAGGTCCCATTGGTTCGACAGCCGTGTTGATTTTTCTGATTATCAACTTCAAGCGTTTAAAGAAGACTGCCTATTGGCTAGGTTTTC
>CAMZED010000133.1 GCA_947305675.1 uncultured Clostridia bacterium
TGTTTCTCCTTTTTGTTTCTTCAACATATAATACGTTTATAAACGCAAAAAACGGACGGGCATTTTATAGAGTGTTTTTGTATTGACTTTGCGGCGCATAAATGATAAAATACTTTGAAAGACAGAAAATGCTGATGGGAGGTGCTTACCGTGTTGAAGATGAACGATATCATCAGTATGAAGCAGGAAGGCCGTGAGCTTGGCGAGGAAGAGATCGCCTATTTTGTACGCGGCGTCAACGATGGGACTATTCCCGATTACCAGGTGTCCGCATTTTTGATGGCGGTGTGGTTCAACGGTATGTCGGAGGACGAGACGGTGCTTCTTACCGAATATATGGCTGACAGCGGCATAAAAGCCGATCTCAGCGATATTTCCGGCAAAAAGGTGGATAAACACAGCACCGGCGGCGTGGGAGATAAAACCTCGCTGATCATCGCGCCGATAGTCGCCGCGACCGAAAGCGGCATATATTTGCCGAAGATGGCGGGAAGAGGGCTCGGATTTACCGGCGGCACTCTTGATAAGCTTGAATCCTGCAAAGGAGTCAACACCGAAATATCAGCCGAAAAGTTTAAGGAAACGGTCAAAAAGATTGGGTTCTGTATCGCCGGTCAAAGCAAAGTCATCGCCCCGGCGGAAGCAAAGATCTTTGCCCTGCGCGACGTCACCTCCACCGCAAACAGCATCCCGCTGATCGCTTCGAGCATAATGAGCAAAAAGATCGCCTCCGGCAGCGAATGTATAGTGCTTGACGTGAAATGCGGGAGCGGATCGTTTTGCCGCACTCAGCGCGACGCCGAAGAGCTCGCGCGGCTTATGGTGCGCATCGGCGCCGCCGAAAACCGCAAGACCATTGCGCTCATTACCGATATGTCGACTCCTTTGGGGAACGCGGTCGGGAACAGTGTGGAAATGATCGAGGCGATCAACGTTCTTGAAGGCAAAGGCGATTACGATCTTACCGATCTGTGCCTTACTCTCGCGGCAAATATGCTTTACGCATCCAACGTCGCCGAATACGAGGAATGCTACGCCCGCGCGGAAGAGACGCTTTACAACGGAAAAGCTAAAGAAAAGCTTGCCGATCTGGTCGAATGCCTCGGCGGCGACCGGAATTATATTTACGATATTTCGCTGTTCCCGGAAAGCAGCGTAAGCGCCGTGCTTGCCGCGGACAGAAGCGGTTATATTTCCGGAATCGACGCGATGGAAGTCGGCAGGTCGGCTTCGATACTCGGCGCCGGGCGCGAAGTTATGGACGCGAAAGTCGACCATACAGCGGGGATAATACTTAACAAAAAGATCGGTGACAGAGTTGAAGAAGGCGAAGCTATCGCTACCCTGCTCTGCAGCGATATAGATAAAGCCCAAAGCGGGATGGAACACCTGTTCAAAGCTATTACAATAGGGCAAAACAAAACAAAACGCAAACCTTTGATAATAAAATGCATAGGCGGAAAATGTTGAGATCATGGAAGAATTCATATCACACAGCCTGAACGATACCGAAGAGATCGCCGCATACGTTGCAAAAAAGCTCGTGCCGGGCGGATTTTTGGCGCTGTACGGCGGAATGGGCGCCGGGAAAACGGCTTTTGTGCGCGGATTGGTGAAAGCGATCTGCCCGGAATGCCTTTCGCTGGTACACTCCCCCACTTTTGCAATAGTCAACGAATACGCCGGCGAAAAAGTTACGGTTTATCACTTTGATCTATACCGTTTAAATAACGGCGACGATCTTATTTCAACGGGGTTTTACGATTATCTCGACGAAAACGCGGTTATTGTTACCGAGTGGAGCGAACTGTTCGAGCAGGATATACCCGATCACGCGATCAGGCTGAGAATTGAGATCACAGGCGAAAACACCAGGAGAATCACGATATGTTAACAGCGGCACTTGACAGCACGGCGGTCACGGCATCCGCCGCAGTTGCCGATATTGACGGCGACGGGAAAATTAAGACCTATTCCCTTTTTACCGTGAAGAACAGGATGACGCACAGCGAGACCCTGCTTCCGATGCTCGATTCCGCCATAAAACAGTACGGCGCGAGTATAAACGATATTGAACTGTTTGCCGTAAGCGCCGGTCCGGGATCGTTTACCGGAGTAAGGATCGGCGTGGCGACGGTGAAAGGGCTCGCAACGCCTTATAACGTCCCCTGCGCCGGTGTTTCGACGTTGGAAGCGCTCGCTTGCAACCTGCCCGAAGGTCGCGTATGCGCGCTTATGGACGCCCGCAGGAACCAGTATTACGCCGCACTGTTCAAGGACGGCAAACGGATAACGAACGATGAGGCGTTGAGCGCCGAAGAAGTATACGCGCTTATTAACGACGGCAACGAAACGTTGATCTGCGGCGACGGAGCTTTGACTTTCAAATCCAATAATTGCCCGCTCGACGAAAAAATCATTGTAGCTCCGCCGGCTTGCTGCGACCAGAACGCGTTATCCGTTGCTTTGTGCGGCTACAGGGCTTTCAGGAACGGATATGCTGTCGGGGCCGCCGAGCTTAAACCGGTATATCTTCGGATGCCGCAGGCGGAACGCGAACGGCTTGAACGCGAAAACTTGAATAATATCGGCAAATAAAAGGAGAAATATCATGATCGCAATCGGATGTGACCACGGCGGGCTGGAAATCAAAAACGCCATTATCGAAGACCTTAAACAAAAAGGGATCGAATATAAAGATCTCGGCACTTACACGTCGGATTCTGTGGATTACCCGGTATATGCAAAAGCGGTGTGCGCCGAAATAGTCAACGGCAACGCCGAAAAAGGCATACTTTGCTGCGGGACCGGGATAGGAATGTCGATCGCCGCCAACAAAATCAAAGGCATACGCGCCGCGGTACTTTCGGATGAATTCTCGGCGGAAATGACGCGCCGCCACAACGACGCGAACGTTCTTTGCCTCGGCGGCAGAGTTATCGACTGCGAAAAAGCCGTTAAACTCGCAGAAATATTCCTTAACACCGAATACGAGGGCGGCCGCCACGCGCGCCGCGTCGCGATGCTCGAGGAGAACTGAACGTTAAAACCGATTCGCATTGTTTTGGTGTGAACCCGCAAAGCGTCACCGCGGCTTAAGAAAAAACCGACTGATGTTTTTCAGTCGGTTTTTATTATAATCCCAAATAACGACGCGAAGGCCTAAAAATAATTACTGTTTTTTGCCCTGGTTGGCGACAGCCTGCATTTTTGCGTTGATGGCGGACTGATCACCGAGGTAATAATGCTTTATAACATTGAAATTGTCGTCGAATTCATAAACGAGCGGCACTCCGGTGGGAATGTTGACTCCGATAATATCTTCGTTGCTGATGTTGTCGAAATATTTTACAAGAGCGCGGAGCGAGTTTCCGTGAGCGGCGATAATAACGCGCTTGCCGGCGAGCATATCTTTTTTGATGACCTCTTCAAAATACGGAACGACGCGTTCAATGGTGGTCTCGAGGCTCTCGTGGGCGGGAAGCAGAGCGGGGTCCACATCGCGGTACATTGGCTGTTTGCTTGCGTTGCGTTCGTCGTCGGGTTCGAGTGCGGGCGGTTTTACGTCGAACGAACGGCGCCAGATCTTAACCTGTT
>CAMZED010000134.1 GCA_947305675.1 uncultured Clostridia bacterium
ATCGGCTCTCCCAACCCGGCGGGCAATCCGACGGCGGCGGTCTCGGTTATTCCGCCGACGCTGTCGCCATCGGATTTCGCCTTGATTATTTCCTGCTGCATTCTTTCGGCGGCGGATTCGTCAAGTACAGCGAATTTTTTGCCGGAAAGCGATTCGACGTCTTTTTTAAAATCGATAAAATCGCGGTCGGAAACTCCGGCGATATTTTTTATGTGCGTGCCGATCTTTATCCCGCGGGATTCAAGCGCGGGGATAAACAATGCGCCCGCGGCGACGAACACCGCCGTCATCCTTCCGCTGAAACGCCCGCCCCCGGAAGAAGCCGCGCCGTATTTTACAAACCCGGTATAATCGGCGTGTGACGGCCGCGCGACGGTGCGTATCGCGAAATAATCACCCGGTCTTTTATCGACATTCGGGATGACCAGCCTTATTGCTTTTCCGTTCGTTTCTCCGTTTTCGACCCCGCTTTCGACACGCAGCTCGTCGGGTTCCCGGCGCGAAGTGGATAAATCGCCTTCGGGACGGCGCAGGTAAAGATATCGGTCGATAACGCTTTTGTCAAAAGGCAATCCCTTTTTTACCCCGGTCAGTTCACATCCGATCATATCGGAATGGCTTTCGCCGAAAATATCGATTTTTATGTTTCTTCCGATAACGTCCATCATTTCACCGCCATGGCGATAAGTTCCGCCAGTTCGTCACGGTCGGTATCGCGGAACTCAAAAGATCCGGGCCGATCGCATCTTACGGTGACGGTGTTTCCCCCGCCGTAAGATTTTTTGTCTTTAAAACAGCAGTTTATCGCCTTTTCTTTATCGCACCGGGCAAATTCAGCCCAGCCCATTTTTTTATAGATCGGCTTCAAACGCAGGCGCAGTTCAGACGAACACATCGGAAGCATACCGATGGCAACGCATTCGCCGTGAAGCAGTTCGCCGCCGGCGGCACTTTCGATCCCGTGACCGACCGTGTGCCCGAAGTTGAGCACCCGGCGCAATCCGCTTTCTTTTTCGTCCTTTTCCACTATTGAGATCTTTACGTTGAGGCAGCGTTTTATGACCTCGTCAATACGTTTTGTCGGATCCCCTTTTTCGAATATTTCAAAAAGTTCCTTGTCGCAGGTGAGCCCCATCTTCAGCGCCTCGGCAAGTCCGTTGGCGATCTGACGCCGCGGAAGGGTTTTAAGCACTTCGCTGTCGATTATTACTTTTGAGGGCTGATAAAAACTGCCGACGACGTTTTTTATTCCGGAAAAATCGATCGCCGTCTTGCCGCCGACCGATGAATCGATCTGTGCAAGCAGCGTTGTGGGGATGTTTATAAACTCTATTCCACGCATATACACCGAGGCGGCAAACCCGGCAAGATCGCCGACTACTCCGCCGCCCAGCGCGATCACGCGGCTTTTACGGTTGAACGAGCCGTCTACGAGTTTTTGCAGAATGAACGTAAGCGTTTCAATAGACTTGCTCCGCTCGCCCTGCGGAATTACGCAGATTTCGCAATCGCGGCAAAAAGCGCTGACTTTTGCGGCATATTCACCCGGGACTCCGTCGTCGGTGACCAGAAGCGTTTTTGTTTCGCTTTTGATAAAATCTCCGAGTCTGTCGAGAGCGTGGCGTTGAAGCACTATATCATATCCGCCGGAAGCGGTTTTCACGGGGATTATCACAGTTTCACTTCCTTTTCGTAACTGCCGAGTATCTTGATATTGCTGCAGCAGCCGCCGAGATCGTTAAGCATTGCCGTTCCCTGTTCTCCGGCGATGCTTCCCTCGCCCTCAGCGTAGAAATAGTAATCCCATGCGGGTTCTTTTGTAGGGCGGCTTTTGATCGCTCGGAGGTTAAAACCGCGGTCGCCGATAACGTTTATCGCCCGTGCGAGCGATCCGACCGTGTTTTTTACCGTGAACAGCATTATAAACCTGCCGTCGCCGGGCAAAGGTTCCCTTCTCCCGCGCGTGAAAACCGCGAACCTTGTCGAGTTGACTCCGCTTGAATTGATGTGCGATTCCAGTTTGTTCAGACCGAACTTTATTCCCGCCTCTTCGCTGGCTATCGCGGCGATATCGGCCCTGCCCCATTCGGCGACCTGTTTCGCCGCGACGGCGGTATTTACCGCTTCGACGACTTCATAGTCGTGTTTTTTGATAAATTCCATACACTGACCGATAGCCTGCGGATGGCTGATGACGGTTTTTATCCCATCCAAAGTCGCTCCTTTAACCGCGAGCAGATTCTGGATTATTTCCGCCTCGTAAACGCCGCTCACGTAAAGCGAACCGAAAAACGCAAGATCGAGCACCCTGCCGACATCGCCGTTAGTGCTGTTTTCGACGGGGAGGACGGCGCAATCGCAGATTCCCTCTTCTACTGCTTTGTAAGCCGAATCGAAATCGCCGAACGGGACCGATTCCGCGTCGGGAAAGATGCGTTCGGCGACGATGTTGGCAAACGCGCCTTCCACTCCGCTGTATGCAACGCGCATCCCTTCGAGCAGGCGGTGCTGATATCTTTTTGAAATATCGACGGTCGCGCGCAGGAAGTTTATATAATAGGAGCGGTATTCATCGTCGGTGATATATGAACCGTTTCGTTTTTCGATCTCTTTCTCGCGCACGGGGTCGAACACGGGTAGCCCGTTCCGCTTTTTATACGCGGCGACCGTCTTAACGGCATCCATGCGTTTTTCGAACAGGGCTGCCATCTCTTTATCGGTATTGTTGATGATTTCGCGCGCTTTTTCGAGTTCGGTCATGATAACACCACCTGAAATTAAAAATAAAAGTCCGCATCCGATACCGGGAACCCGGTAAAAGCGGTCGCGGACTACCTTTTCACTTCTGTTCTTCGGTCAGAAAGAAGCGCGGCGGTAGTCCGATATAAAATAATAAAAGTAACTGTTATTTTTAACGAACATACCGTTTTTGCTCCTTTTTGAAAAATTACGCTTAATTATAAAACGAAAAAAACCGATTGTCAATAGTAAAATAGCGTTTTTATCCGAGGTCACATTACTATCGTGCTTATGGATCTTGGCGGAAGAATATAAGACTTTTCGCCGAACGATACGGTCAATTCTTTTTGATAAGGATTTGAAGCGACTATGACTTTCGACCCGTCGGGGTTGACAAAAGCAGCGCAGCAGGAAGCGAGTCTGCCGGTCAGTCCGACATATCTTGCGCCGCGTTTTATAAAATGCGAAAAATGCTTCATCATATAATAATCGTTTGTAAATTCCGCCTTGCCGTCCAAAATGCGGACAAGGGAATTCTGCTTCCATCCCCAGGTGCTCGAGTTGTCTTTTCCGAGCGCGATGTTCCAATAGACGTTAGCCGTGGCGCCCATCCGGAAAAAGCGGCGGGTGTTTTCGAAAAGATACATAGTGTAGTCCCATTCATTGCTGCCGTCGCCGCATTCGGCCTCGGTCTGAATGATCTCAAGCCCGGGATAATCGTCGGCGGTCTGCAGAAGCGCGTATTTACCCGCCCACTGATAGCCGACGCCTTTGATATATTTCGCGGCTTTTTCGTCCATCATCGCGCAGCCGAGATAATCGGCGTAGCGCGTTGCAAGAAACCTGTCGTC
>CAMZED010000135.1 GCA_947305675.1 uncultured Clostridia bacterium
GACACCAGACGCCCCGTCCACTATTATGTAAAAGAAGGCGGCAGTTCTCACACCGTAGCGCGCACCTTCGACGGCAAATACTCGCTCACGGCAGGGTCCGGCACACTCGACAGTTTCTTCGCCACCGAGATCCAGCCCAACAGCGTGTACGAGATCAATATCGAATTCTCGGTCGGCAAATATTACGTCGATCCGTACGAGATAACGGTAGAATCCGACTCGTTAATCCTTGGCTATACCTCCGAATCGAACGACGCGTGGGCTTCGGCAAACGTTACGCTTGTTTCGGATACCGACGTTATCGAACGCGTCGACCTGTATAAAGTCGTAATGCCGAAGGTCGGCGAAACGCCCAACGGTGTTTGCCTCTCGGACGACGCAAGAATTATTGTAAGCGATTCCCATTGGAACGAAAAAGGCACATTCACCTGCGGCAAGGAATATACTTTCTCGGCGACGATCCTTTCTGATCAGTACTACCGCGTTTCGCCCTACGCGATCGCTACCGTAAACGGCTACGCCGCAACGCTGAAGCAGCAGGGCGGCAGCACGGTGATAACCTTCACCGCTCCGGCGCTCGCGCACGATTACGGCGAATGGGAGACCCTGAAAGAACCCGATTGCACCAACGACGGACTGATGAGGCGCGTCTGCCGCGGCTGCGGTCATACCGACGAATCGCCGATATCCGCTTATGGGCACGATCTTTATACCGTACCCGCCACAGCGTCGACCTGCGTCGATCACGGCGTCGCGGAACACTTTGTCTGCTCGGCTTGCGGCAAGGTTTTCGACGCAAACGGAATTGACGTGAACGAAACCAACCTTGAACTCCCGCTCGACAGCCACAATCACGTCGGCGGTCCGTTAGACTGCGACGAAAAAGAACATTACGTTCTTTGCGCCTGCGGAGAAAAACTCGAGCGCGGCGCCCACAGTTACGGCGAATGGGTGACGGTTTTCGAGCCTCTGCCCGGCATCAAAGGGATAAAAGAACGCTACTGCGACGGTTGCGGTTATACCGAGACCGAGGAAATCGCGGCGCTCGCCGGCGAGCATGAACATTCGTTTGTTGTGCGTTACAACGAAAAATCGCACTGGGAAGGCTGCGTCTGCGGCGAAAAGAAAAACGTCGAGGACCATTCGTTCGGTGAAGACGGTGTCTGCACCGTGTGCGGATATTCCGAAGGCGGAGAGCTTGTCGGAGACTTCAGCTCCGTGCCTATTGAAAATTCGCAGAACGAATCCCCGAATCATCAGTCGGGTGTCGGAGAGGACGTCGGCAAGTCCGGAAGCCTTGTCTGGCTGTGGATTCTTATCGCCTTGATAGTTATCGCGGTAATCGTCGCGGTGATCATCATTATTAAGAAAAAGTCTAAACAGGCAAAATAAGCGTTAAACAGATAAACCGGTTATCCAAGACGGATAACCGGTTTTTGTTACTTGATGATTATTGATTAAACCGAAGCGTATTTCTGCTTTGCCTGATCGATCTGCTGCTGAGGCGCTGTTTCGGCGGGATACCAACCTTTTTGCGACATCTTGCTATAAATCTCGTTCTGCATGCAAAGGCATTCGTTGAGCGCCGATTTGAAAGCCGAATTCACGTTCGGAGTAGAGGATTCGATCGTGCCGTGCATCATAAGATCGCAAACGCTTTTGACCGACGTGAGAATGTTGTCCATTATAACCTTGTCCTGCATTTTGTTTTCTTCCTTTCGTTATCGTGCCGGCCGGGATCAGAGCAATCCGTAGAAACGGTCGAACGTCTGCTGCTGACGTCTGGCGATATCGGCGACGAAGTTTTTAAGATCGGTATCGCCGAGCTGGTTTTTAAAATCGTTGCAAACGGTTTTGATCTGGTTGGTGTGGCCGAGAGCGTCCTCGACGTACAGTAATTCTTTGGGCGACATTTTAATACCTCCGAAAAAGTTTTCATATCTATTTTTTGCTTTGTTTGCGCGAATTATTCATTCGCGGTTGAAATCGGGCTTGAAATATGATAAAATCTTTTATGAAATTTTCAAAACGGAGGTATTTATTATGGCAGGCGCGGCGGATCTGCGGCAGCTGCTGAAAGACGAAACTCAACAGCTTTTCCAAGAAGGCAGGAAGATAGTTCCCGCCGAATGGATCGGAAAGATCGATGAATGCAAAACGAAAGAAGAACTGATGCGGGTCTATTCGGATATGCGCCTGCAGCCGATGAGCGACGAGTTCCCTTATATCGAGCCGAACGAGCTCGAAGGGATCGAAGGCGAAAGCGGAATGCCCGACGACGAGGCGTTTGTCCCCGCCGGGAAGGAATTTTTTGTCGGAGCCTGGCTCGGCAGATGCATCGGCTGCGCGCTTGGTCAGCCCGTCGAAGGTTGGCCTTCCCCGAAGATAGTTGAATGGTATAAAAACGCCGGAAAATATCCGATAAACTATTACGTCCCCACCGTTTCGGGCGCGGGCCGGAACGAACGGCTTACCACCGACGAAAAAATAAATGGAATGCCGTTTGACGACGACACCCGTTTTACCGTTATAAATTACCTTTTGCTTAAAGAAAAAGGGTTTGATTTCGACACCTGGGATGTTGCCCAGCACTGGACTTATAAACTCGCGTTCCGTCACGTTTTCACCGCCGAATCGCAGGGGTATCTGAACTTTATAAACCAGGACGAATGCGGGCATTGGTCGAAGCCGGAGAACGCATACGAGGTTATGAAACGCAACGAAGTAAGCACCTATCTTAACCCCTACCGCGAATGGATCGGAGCGCAGATACGCGCCGACGCGTTCGGATATATAGCCGCCGGAAGACCGAAGCTCGCCGCAAGGCTGGCATGGCGCGACGCGGCTTTCACCCACGTTAAGAACGGCATTTACGGCGAGATGTTCTTCGCCGCTTTCATCGCCGCCGCATTCAGATACAAAGACGCCGACATCTGCTTTGAAAAAGCGCTTTCCGCCGTGCCGAAAAACAGCCGATTTTACGAGGCGGCAAAGCACTCGCGCGAGCTGGCTTTATCTGATCTGAGCCGCGAAGAACTGCGCGACAGACTGTTTGAGGAAGGCAAAGCCTACAGCTGGGTGCATACGATAAACAACGCCGCTTATTGCGTCGCCGCACTTACCCGCTATAAAAACGATTTCCGCGCCGCGGTCACATTTGCCGTCGAATGCGGAATGGACACAGATTGCAACGGCGCGACGGTCGGATCGTGCATGGGTGCGCTTCTGGGAGATGGCGGAATCCCGGACGACCTTAAAAACGCGCTGAACAACAGATTCAGCGTTCAGGTTTCACCTTACGACGACTACCCTATCGACAAATTCGCCGAAGAATGCAAAGAGCTTTGCGATAAACTTGCAAAATAAGTCTTTCTAAAATACAAACGGACGCTTTTAAGGCGTCCGTCAGCCTGAAGACAAAGTCTTCAGGCTGAGCAGAGTGCAGAGAAGCGAGATATTT
>CAMZED010000136.1 GCA_947305675.1 uncultured Clostridia bacterium
CGCGCCGGAATTCATAGCCGAGCGTCCGCATGACCTTTGCAAAATAGCTCATATTTCCGCTGACTGAGATCGCGAGATCAATGTCTTTTTTGATGACGTCGTTCTTTGTGACTTCACCGTTTTGCTGCGCCTTGTAAACGTTATACGGCACTCTTCTTCCCTTGGGATTCTCGATGACGGAGAGATCATATTCCCTGCAAAGATCGTCGCTGACGTCTCTGAAACGATTGTAATTCTCCTTGCAGCCGTTGTACTTTTTTCCGTCAACGAAGGAAACAGAATTCAGAAGAATGTGATTGTGGATACAGTGAGAGCCCATATGGGTGGCAACGATCACTTCATAATCATCGCCCCATAATTTTTTCGCCGTTTCGATACCGATCTTATGCGCAAGCTCCGGCGTTACCTCATCCGGTTTGAAGGATTGATACGCGTGGTGTGCAAGGATACCGCCCTCTTTTCCGAACCGCTTTTTTGTGTCGATCATTTCCTCTTTCGCGTTCTCCGGGATGCAGTTGACGCCGGTTTTTCGTTCGGGTCAAAATTTTTATCGCCGTCCTCCACGTAATGAAGCGCGTTGTAAAGACCGGAAAGCTGCGCGTCGGTAAAGCTCTGTTCATCCGTCTTGGAGGTATTGGCAACGTAATCGATAACCTTCCCGAGATCGCCGCTTTTGATCGGCCAGATTCGTGTGACCGCCATCAGAACAGCACCTCGCATTTTGCGCTGACGGAATCGTTCAGCTTGTGTTCCATCTCGTATAAATCATCCAACGCCTGCCTCAATTCCGAACCGTTTACAAAGCCGTTGGCGTTGACAGAACGCGCAAGCTGATTCAGGTTGACGCCGATCCGACGCAGCTCCGCGATCACTTTTCCGAACTCGATCGGCGGCTTTCCGTAGACGATCTTGTACTTCAGCAGCCGACGAAAGACCTCCGATTTGGAGCAGTGCAGTGTATCGCAAAGACGGTTAAGCTCATCCTCTTCCGACTGATCGAGCCGCACGTGTTCCATATAATTCCGATTCATTTTCTCATCCTTTCCATATTTTTTCTTCTTTATTGCCGGAACGAATTCCCGACAACAAGCGGATTTGTAGCACAAATCCAATGCTTGCTAAGACGATTCCATTTGTATTTCGGTCAGTTTTCATAGGATATGATCTCGTCTATTTTTGCTTTCGCAATCACCAGAAGACGCCGGTTTTTCTTCCCGATCCTTACGATTTTGGTCGGGTTGCCCGCGCCGTCGCCCTCCGCAATACCTTCCGAAAGGAGCGCCTTTGCAAGACCGTTTTCGGATACGGCGAAGCCCTCGCCCTGATCGTCGCATAGCTTTTTCACGGCGCGGTGTGCAAGCGTTTTATCAAAGTAGTAATATATGTCGTCTTCATAACCGATCAAACGCGGCGGATCGAGAGTGGGATAATCCTCGCTGATTTCCTTTTTTGCGATCCCCACAGCGCCGGAATCGATGAGCGATTTCAGCTTGCGAAGGAACTTATGCGTGGGTTGTTCCTGCTCCGTCCGGCTCTGCTGTTCGGCAGCGATGAAAAGCATTACGGCGTCAAATTCATCGAGCATTCCGGTTTTGCCTTCCGGTAAAATACACTGCTTGTCCAGCAAAAAATCACAGAAGAATTCATAACCGAGGTGCAAACAAACGAGGTCGTCAAGCAGCCTGTCGCGCAGATCGAGCCGCTTTTCTTTTGCTTTTTCGGTAAGTAGGGAACGTAACTCTTTGCAAAGAGAAGCAAGCGCTGTGATGAATTTCTCTTCCGCTTTTTCTCCGGTCAGGTATTTTTCCTTAAGCCATTCGGTATACTGATACATGCACGCAGAAAGAATACCGTCCGCCACAAGCTGCTGGTAATACGAAAGCTCCGCGTTGTTTACGTCGTCCCTGCCGAGCTCCAGCGTAATGAACCTCGCGGTGCCGCTCTCGCCGACGTCGGGTAAAAACTCCGCCGTGATGATCGCGTTGCCCTGCGGGTAACGGTCCGTCATCGGTTCGGAATTGGCGTTCAGTCTGCCGCGACCGACGCGGTTTCCGTACGCGCGGAAGATCGTTTGCGCGCTGGCGTTCATCTGCGCGGCGTCCTTGCCGGTGCTGGGGTGGTAGTCGTCGATCACGGTTAAAACGTCCTTTAATGCGAAGCTCTGCCGGATGATGCTGTTCGCCGTATCTCGGAATGAGAGCGGAAGCTCCGTGGTTGAAAACCGCCCGAAGAAGGAACAGACCAGCGCCGCCAGCGTACTCTTTTTGGAACCGGTCTTGCCGCATAACATCAGGATCGTTTTCGGTTCATACTGCGCTTTCTTGAGAAACGAATTCAGTGGAGAAAGGAACGCGAACGCGACCAGCGGCAGCATTACTTTTTTCGGCGCGACCGCATACGGTAAAGAAAGAGATTTGATCACGGCGTCAAGCTCCGTATTTCGTGTAAAACCGTAAACGCCGCACCGTCCTTCCAGACAAACGGTATGCTGTTCATCACCCGGCATCAGGAATTCCCACTGCCCGTCGATACGCTTCCACCCGGTGGCGGCGTATACCTTTTTCTTTTCGGCGTGTTCCGCCGTAGATTGCAAAAAGTAACGTATCCGATCCTTCACCGTTTGCCCGGTTTCAAGGTTAAATTCATAACCCCAGTTGTTGCGAACCCAATCCAGCGAATTGAATTTTTCATCCGGCACGGTGATCGTCTGCAGCGCGCGTCCACGGAAATCGAAGCCGCCGATTTCAACACGCACTTTTGTTTCCGCGCCGTCGTCCACGATGAGCTGCGAGGAGATGAAAGGAACGAAATTACAGAGCTTTACGAAATACGGTTCGCCGCCCTTTTCGCTTTTCATATACCCAAGACAGCCGTCCTTTACGGAATACGGCGCGGGAAAAACCAGGTCGTTCAATTCCATTGCGCCGCCTCCGGGGTATGGTGTGACTTTCTGTTATTTTTGTTACCAATGTCGTGGTAACAAAAATAACAGGTTTTGCGGACATACCCTATGCCCGAGTGTTTCTTCTTCATAAATCAATCTCCCTTTTTTGATTTGCTGTTTTTCAGATTGTCTGCGTGGCGCTTTCCGTTCTCGGACTGCGCCGTTTTGCTTTTTTCGGACCGCGGCGGGATGGGATAGAACAAAAAGTTCGTCAGCTTTACCGCCGCCCACAGGTAGCCCGGTTCATCGTCGTCGTTCGCCCGAATCCAGACGAGATCGGGATGCTTTTCTTTCAGCTTGCGGACGGCGGCGTCGAGGTCTTTGTCCCAGCTCCGGATCTGGATCTCATCGTCTCCCTGTTCAAAGAACAGGTGCGTTTCCTTTTTCGCTCTTGGCATAGCTTTTCACCTCCTATTTTTTCGGATTTTTTCAAGCCCCCTGTTTTTGGCCGATTTTCGTCGGATCGCGAGCCGTGTTTT
>CAMZED010000137.1 GCA_947305675.1 uncultured Clostridia bacterium
CCTCGCCAACGCGGCGGCGGCGATATTCAACGCGATCGAAGACGTCAACTGGGCGGGGTTTTATCTTGTCGAGGGCGAAAAACTCGTGCTCGGACCTTTCAACGGCAAACCCGCCTGCATAGAGATACCGCTCGGCAAAGGCGTTTGCGGCACCGCGGCTGCGAACAAAAAACCGCTCTACGTCCCGGACGTTCACGCTTTTCCGGGGCATATCGCCTGCGATTCGGATTCGAGATCGGAGTTCGTCGTTCCGATATTCGGAAAAAACGGCGAAGTCGCCGCCGTGCTGGATATCGACAGCCCGCGAAAGCAACGGTTTGCGCCGGAAGAGCTTGCGGGTATAGAAGCGATCGCGCGGACTGTCGAACGGTTTGCCTTTTGAGTTCTTGACTTTTAACTCAAACGGTATATAATGAAAGGGAAGTAATAAAAAGGAAAAGGAAGCCGGAAAAATGCCAAAATACATATCGCACGAAGTAAAACCTTTTAAGAATATAAAAGACCTTATGGATCAGACCGTCGCGGAGTTCGGCGACAGCATCGCTTATAAGTTCCGCGCCGGTGAAGAGATAAAAGAGGTCACTTATAAAGAATTCAACGACGAGACGAATTATATCGGCACCGCGATCCATTCGCTGGGGCTTTCGTCGGGACACATTGGCTGCGCGGGCGAAAACAGCTACCGCTGGATCGTCGTCTGCCTCGCCGCGGTAAAAAGCAACGGCGTTTTCTGCACCGTCGACAAAGAACTGCCCGACGCGGATATGGCAAACGTCATCTCCCGCGGGGAGGACGATATCGTTTTCTGCGACGCCAAGCGCGAGGAAGCAATGCGCCGCATCCGCGGCCTTATCCCCAACGTGAAATATTTCGTCTGCTTCGACCGCGCGGAGGACGACGGCGAGTTTTTATCCTATGACAAATTCCTGCAAAAGGGCAAAGAACTTTATCTTGCCGGCGAACGCGGATATACCGAACTCGAAAGCGATATAAACGATCTTAAAATGCTGCTTTATACCTCGGGAACCACCGGGCTGGCGAAAGGCGTTATGCTTTCCGAGCAGAATATCTGCTCCCTGGTGTTTTACGGGCTTCGCACCTCTCAGATCCGCCCCGTCGGTCTTTCGGTGCTGCCTTATCACCACGCATACGAGCTGATCGCCGGGCTGCTTGTCGCCATACGCTACGGCGCGACTGTCTGCATTAACGACAGCTTAAAACGCGTGCTGCAGAACCTTAATACCTTCAAACCGCAATATCTTTACGTCGTGCCTGCGTTTGCCGAACTGTTCTACCGCAACACCTGGAACAAGATCGATAAAATGGGCAAGACCAAAACCGTTAAAAAAGCGATCAAACTCAGCAACGCTTTGCGCAAAGTCGGCATCGATATGCGCCGCAAACTTTTTGCCGAGATCCACGAGGGCTACGGCGGAAACCTTGAAAAGATCGTCTGCGGCGGCGCCCCGCTCCGCGCCGAGATCGGCGAGTTTTTCGATGATATCGGCATAATGCTTTGCAACGGCTACGGCATAACCGAATGCTCTCCGCTCGTCGCGGTGAACCACGACGACGACACCAACGATTGCACAACAGTCGGATATCCGCTCGAATGCCTCGACGTTAAGATAATCGACCCGAACGAAGAGGGCATCGGCGAGATCGCCGCCAAGGGCGAAACGGTAATGATGGGCTATTACAACGATCCCGAAGCCACCGCCGCCGTATTCACGCCCGACGGCTATTTTCTCACCGGCGATTACGGCAGGTTCGATTCGCTCGGCAGGCTGCTGATCACGGGCAGGAAGAAGAATATAATCATCCTTCATAACGGCAAAAATATTTATCCCGAAGAACTTGAGGACCGCATAAACGGCATACCTTACGTCAACGAAAGCGTGGTTTACGCCGAACGCGACGGCGCGGGCGTGGAGGTGGCGATCTGCGCCGAATGCGTTATCGACGCGGCGACCGTCGGTTCGACCGACCGCGAGGAACTCCGCGCCAAAGTAAAATCGGATATTTTTGCGGCGCTTTCGGATCTGCCTTCTTATAAACAGGTCACGCGCGTCGTCATCCGCGAGACTCCTTTTATAAAGAACACTTCCAACAAGATCCGCCGCGACGATCAGGGCAGGCCCGTCGCGCAGTAAAAACCGCCCGGTCCGCCCGTCGGTAATAACTGATTGCTCCCTCGAATTTTACTCCGAGAGAGCTTTTTGCTGTTTAGTTTTTTCCGTCATTTACCCCTGACGGCAGGGTTTTGTTTTGTCTGAATGAAATCATTATGCAAATCAAAAATTTTCAACATATTATAATATATTAATTTTTTACCACAAATTGAACCAGTTTTTTTCAATTTTTAAAAATAAATTTGCTAGTTTATTTTAACAAAAAAAGGGCTACTAAGCAACGTGGCTTAATAACCCTCATTATATTTTTTAATTCACAATCATGTGATAGCTAATTTAGACTTTAATCTAAAATAGAGTATATAGATTAGAATCCAAAATTAATCGTTTGCATCGTAGAAAATATAAATCGTTCCAGTTAGAGCAGAGGCCTTAATAGTAATTTGATTACCAGTAACAACAATATTTTCGGAAGCAACTTCTTGTGTTTTAGCCGAATTCAAATAAACATGTACATTACTTAAAGCCGTTTTACCTTCTACTATCCAGGTATAATCATGTCCTGTTACTGGATATGGATATATATTTGGTCTATTTTGATTTGCATTGGTTCCATTAATATAAACATCAACTTGCCTATTTCCAGCTACAGATAAACTTAGATTTCCTGTCGCAACAAGTCCTCCATTAATATCATATTGTTTTACTTCAATTACAGGTAAAGAGAACCCTGTCAAATAATTTGGGTTATAAACATTTAAAACTCCATTACTAAATGTCGTTTGTGTTACACCCGGTTCATTTAAGTAAATTTCAGTAATCTTTTGTTGAGAAATTGTTACATTTCCTGATTTGTTAGTTAAATCTATTTCCTCTGTAAATACTGTGAATGGATATCCTGTTCCTTCGCTATTTTGTCCTCTAATTACAACTGTAACAATTCCCTTTACAGCGGTAGAACCTGAAGTTTGTTTTTCAAATGTATATCCTGTTTCTGTCGCAGTTGGATTAATGACTGCTATATCAAAACATTTTGATGAATCATATTGTGGATTGTCATTTGTTGTATCAACACCATCAACTATCCATGTACCTTGTCCACCTTGTGCAGTGTAAATATATCTTTTAACACCTTTTT
>CAMZED010000138.1 GCA_947305675.1 uncultured Clostridia bacterium
CAGCCTGAAGACTTTGTCTTCAGGCTGCCGCTCCGTGTTTTGCACGGAGCGGTTTTTTTATCCGCGCGGCTGCGCCGGCATTGACTTTTAAGTCAAAACGGTGTATTATATAGGTGTATTATACAGAAGAATAGATTACGACACAATAATCATCGGGTGAAGATATGTCTGCTCTGCGTGAAAAATTCAAATTCGATAAGAACAGCCCCTGGCATTTTTACCGCGCGGTATTGCTTTATTCGCTTATCGTTTCGGCGTGTATAACCCTGCCGTTCATTATTTACGAGCTTGTCGTCACCGGCAAGGCGGTTTTCCTTTATTACGGCGACTACAATGCTCAGCAAATACCGTTTTACCGTCACAGCGTCGATATGGTGCACAGCGGCAATTTCGGCTGGGACTGGATGACCGATCTCGGATCGAACTTTATCGGCAGCTATTCTTATTATCTGCTCGGCAGCCCGTTTTTCTGGCTGATGGCGGCGTTTCCGGCGAGCTGGGCGCCTTATCTTATGGCTCCGATGTATATGGTAAAATACGTCTGCGCCGCAGTGCTCGCCTACTGCTATCTCCAAAGGTTCGTTAAAAACAAAAATCACGCCGTAATCGGAGCTCTGCTTTACAGCTTTTCGGGGTTCCAGATCTATAACACGTTTTTCAATCAATTTCACGACGTAGTCGCGCTGTTTCCGCTTTTGCTCATCGGCATCGAGGAACTTGTTCAGAACGACCGCAAGGGGCTTTTCGCCGTCGCGGTAATGATGAACGCTCTGGTGAACTATTTTATGTTTGCCGGGCAGGCGGTGTTCTGCGTTATATATTTTCTGTTCAGGATATCGGGAAAAGGGTTCGGGATCACGCTTAAAAAGTTCGCCTTCCTTGCGATCGAAGCGGTGCTCGGATTTATGATGTCGATGTTTCTCTTCCTTCCGGCGGCGCTGGCGCTTTCCGGCAACGGAAGGGTCGACAGAAGCTATACCGGCACGATAGCCGAATTATTCGAATCGCTTTTCAACGGAGTGAAAGGCTGGTTTACCGGCGACAAGACCGACTATTTCAAAGCCGCCGGCGAAAAGCTGGACAAGCTGTTCTTCTGGCGGCACAACGGCGAAGGTTACTGGCAGCGTTACGGTCAGATTTTCGAATCCTATTTCTTCCCGCCGGATATCCCCTCGCGCGTGAACTTCTTCTACGGCCACGAAACGCGCTGGGCTTCGATATCGATGTATCTGCCGATGTTCTCGCTTACCGGCGTTTTCGCACTGTTCACCGTGAAAGGGCGCAAATGGCTGAAATCGCTTATGATCTTCCTTGTGTTATGCTCGTTTGTCCCGGTGCTCAACAGCATTTTCTTCCTGTTCAACTCGTCTTATTACGCGCGCTGGCTTTATATGATGATAATGATGTTTGTGCTGGCAACGGTGATCTCGCTCGACGACGCGCGTACCAAATGGAAGGTCCCGACGGCGATAATGACTTTCGTATCCACCGCGGTGGCGGTGCCTTTGGGTCTGCTGTGGTATTACAGCGAAGACAAAAAAACACAGACGCTCGGATATCCTCCGTTCCCGGCGAGGTTCTGGATCTACGTCGCCATCGCTTTTCTCGGCATAATCCTTACCGCGTGGCTGATAAGGCGTTACCGCGGGACAAAGAAGTTCGACAAAGCGGCGCTGATAAGCGTTTGCTTTGTAATAGTTCTTTACAGCTGCGTTCACATTATAAACGGCAAACAGCATTCGCACGCCAGCGCTTATCTTACCGATAACTGCATAGAAGGCGTTGTCGAGCTGCCCGACCCGACCGAAGAGTTTTACAGGATCGACCAGTTCCGTTCATCGTCGATATCGACGATCGACAACCTTGGGCTTTACTGGAATTATCCTTCGATGGAATGCTTCCACACTGTAGTTCCCCCGTCGATAATGGCGTTTTATCCCAAATTCGGCGTGACGAGGGATGTCGGGTCGCGTGCCGAAAGCTCGCTTTACGGCATAAGAGCCTTAACTTCGACAAAATATTCGTTCATTCAATCCACGCGCAACGCGCGGAAGGAAGAAACGACAATAGATCCCGTGGCCGGGGAAGAAACCGGCACCGGCAGATTCACCGAAAAGCACAATATACACGGGTTCAAATATTTCGGCACGCAGAACGGTTTTGATATTTACGAAAACGAGAATTATCTCAACATGGGCTTCGCCTATGACGAATTCATGACTGAAAGCGATTTCGAAAAGGCTTACACCGCCAAAAACAACCGCCATCTTTTGCTTTGCGCCTATCTTGTGGTGCCGGACGACAAAGCCGATTTCTATTCGGAATTCATGACAAGGGTATCGGTCGCCGACAAAGCCCCCGCGACGCAAGCCACTTTCGACAAATCGGTCGCGGCGCGTCGGAGTGAGCAGTGCGATTCGTTCGAATATTCGTCCTACGGGTTCAAAGCTCACATAGAGCTTGAAAAACCCGCGGCGGTGTTCTTCAGCGTGCCTTACGAGGAATACGGTTGGAGCGCGACGGTAAACGGCGAAAAAGCCGAGGTGCTCAAAGCCACCTACGGTTTTGTGGCGGTAAAATGCGGCGAGGGCGAAAACGTTATCGAGTTCTCTTACACCACTCCCGGGTTGTTCGTCGGCGGCGAAATATCGCTCGGCGAGGTCGATTTGAAAGTGCCTTTCGGCGGCGCGGCGGTATCGGCGGCGGGGCTTCTGCTGTTCGCGGTTTATATGGTCGTGTTCAAAGTGATAAAAAAAGAAAAATGCGGGCACGGTCTGGTCCGCAACGCCTATTACGACGGAATGGGAGCCTATGACGTCGCAGAGGAAAAATCCGACGGCGGCGCTGCGGAAAGCGAGCTTCCGCCGGACGGCGAATCGGGGCCTGACGGCGAACCCGGACCGGAAGCGGAAGCGGGATCCGAACAGGTTTTGCCGCAGGGCGAAGAGGAAGACGCGATCGAGCTGACCCCCGTTGAACGCGGAGCATTCACCAGCTTCCCGGACGGAAAATGAGCGAAAGCGCAGCATAACTCGCCGAAGGAACGAATATAGTAAAAAAAAGCACGCTTTCGCGTGCTTTTTTCTGTGCTTACCGAGTGAAATCACAAAAGTGATATATCTCGCTTGCGCGAGATGTGATATTTTGCGGCGATGCCGCAAAGTGATATTGCTCCTTCGGAGCAGTGATATTATATTCGTTCCTTCACTCGTCCGCAGGACGAATATCACTGCGAAGC
>CAMZED010000139.1 GCA_947305675.1 uncultured Clostridia bacterium
CCAAGCCCCATACAACGCTTGCACGAACGGCATTTTTCGGCTTCTACGGTCAGCGGCGGAGCGGTTTTTACGTATTTGAGCAATACGCAGGGGCGCCGGGAAATGATGACCGACGGTTCTTCCGCGGCAAGTTCTTCTTTTATCACTTTGTCGCACTGTTCAAGATCGTAAGGGTCGACCACCGCGATCCTGCGAATACCGATAGACCTGCAAAGCGATTCAAGATCGACTTTGCCCGCCGGGTCGCCTTTTATGTTGTATCCGGTCGTGGGGTTCTGCTGGTGGCCTGTCATCCCGGTTATCGAGTTGTCAAGTATTATCACGGTGGAGGCGGAACCATTATAGGCGATATTCACAAGCCCGGTTATCCCCGAATGCATAAACGTCGAATCGCCGATCACCGCGACTGTCCTGCTTTCGGCTTCCTTGCCGGAAGCGAGCAGAAAACCGTGTATCCCGGATACCGAAGCACCCATGCAAAGCGTTGAATCGACGGCGTTCAGCGGCGGCATTGCGCCGAGAGTATAGCATCCGATATCCCCAAGCACCGTCAGCTTGTTTTTTGCAAGCGTGTAATAAATCCC
The DNA here is from genome assembly GCA_947305675.1 of uncultured Clostridia bacterium. Lineage (GTDB taxonomy): Bacteria > Bacillota > Clostridia > Oscillospirales > CAG-382 > Coliplasma. The sequence continues at coordinate 585 of CAMZED010000139.1, forward strand.
GCGGTGGGGGCAGCCCGGGCACATCATCGGCGGACGTGCGGGAACCTCGGAATCGCAGCTTATGCTTTCGCGCTCTTTCAGTCCGAAAGCATTTCTTATCGTTTCCTGGGAAAACTCGCCTATCGGGCTGAAAAGCTCTTTCCCGACCGGTTCAAGCCCGATCGCCCTGCAATGGTTCTCGATAACGGGATCGAGTTCCTCGATAACGTAAAGCTTTTTGACGCCTGCGGCGAATTTTTTTATCATTTCGTCGGGCAGGGGGTTGGGCATTCCGATCTTAAGCACGCTGACTTGATCGCCGAAAACCTCTTTTACGTATTCATAAGCCGTGCCCGAGGTTATTATTCCGATCTCTTTGCCGCCGTTTTCGATACGGTTGAATTCACAGTTCTCGGCGTATTCGGCAAGCGCTTTTGTGCGCTCCTCAACGACGGGATGACGCTTTTTTGCGTTGCCCGGCATCATAATATATTTCGCGGCGTCTTTAACGTAAGGCTTTTTAAAAGGCCCGGGCCTTGATCCGGTCTCGACTATTGACTGACTGTGCGCGACGCGCGTACACATTCTTAAAAGCACCGGAGTATCGAACCGTTCGGACAACTCGAACGCCGCTTTTGCAAAATCCCTGCACTCGCGCGAATCGCTCGGTTCGAGCATCGGTACTTTTGCGGCTATAGCGTAGTGCCGCGAATCCTGCTCGTTTTGCGAAGAGTGCATCGCCGGATCGTCGGCGACGCAGATTACAAGTCCGGCGTTCACGCCGGTGTAGGAAAGCGTGAAGAGCGGATCGGCGGCGACGTTAAGACCGACGTGCTTCATACAGCACGCTGAACGCGTTCCCGCCAGCGACGCGCCGAACGCTGTCTCCAGCGCGACTTTTTCGTTGGGCGCCCATTCGCTGTGGAGGTCGTCGAATTTCGATAAAAACTCGGTGATTTCGGTCGAAGGAGTGCCGGGATAACTCGAAACCAGCCCTATACCTCCCTCGTAAAGACCGTTGGCGACCGCCTCGTTGCCTATCATAAGTCTTTTCATAAACAATTACCTCACGATTTGTTCTGTGCCGCGACCAATCCGTCGCCGCCGTAGATCTTGCGCAGCTTCGGCTTTTCGATCTTGCCGGTCGGGTTGCGCGGGACGTCGGCGAATATTATCTTGCGCGGGCGTTTATAACGCGGCAGCGCCCTGCAGAAATCGTTAACTTCTTCTTCGCTGCAAACAACGCCCGGTTTAAGCTCGATCACCGCGGCGGCAATTTCTCCGAGACGTGCGTCGGGAAGCCCGATTACGGCGACGTCTTTTATCTTTTCGAATCCCGATAAGAAATCCTCGATCTGCACGGGATAAAGGTTTTCGCCGCCGGTAATTATAACGTCTTTCTTACGGTCGACAAGGAATATAAACCCGTCCTCGTCCTCCATCGCCATATCGCCGGTCAGCAGCCATTCGCCGCGTATGGTTTTGGCGGTGGCTTCGGGATCGTTATAATAGCATTTCATCACGCCGGGACCTTTAAGGCAAAGTTCGCCGACGCACCCGCGTTCAACGTCGTTGCCTTCGGGATCGGTAATGCGCGTTTCCCATCCGAAACCGGCTTTGCCGATAGCGCCGACTTTATGTATGTTTTCGACGCCGAGATGAACGGCGCCCGGTCCGATCGATTCCGAAAGCCCGTAATTCGTGTCGTATTCGTGAAGCGGAAAATATTTAAGCCAGCGTTTTATAAGGCTTTGCGGCACGGGTTGGGCGCCTATATGCATAAGTCTCCATTGGCTCAGCTGATAATCCTCGAGTTTAAGCGTTCCGCTGTCGAGCGAGGCAAGTATATCCTGCGCCCACGGCACCAGAAGCCAAACTATCGTACAGCCTTCCTCCGAGACGGCGCGCAATATCGTCTCGGGTGAAGTACCTTTTAATATAACCGATTTTGCTCCGACCAGAAAACTGCCGAACCAGTGCATCGTCGCACCGGTGTGGTAAAGCGGCGGGATGCACAGGAACACGTCTTCGTGCGTTTGAGAATGGTGTGCCTGCTCGACTTTGCAGGAATGCATAAGCGCGCGATGGGTGTGAAGAATCGCTTTCGGGAACCCGGTGGTGCCGGAAGAGAAATAGATCGCCGCGTCGTCGTCCTCGGTAAGTTCGATTTTAGGGAACACGCTTGAACATTCCACGGTCATCTCGTAATAATCGTCGGCAAAAGAGGGGCATCCGTATCCGGCGAAAATAAGCAGACGGTTCACGCTGATCTCATCGGCTATCTCTTCCACCCGCCCGATAAATTCCGGGCCGAAAACCAGAACGTCGACTTCGGCAAGTTCAAGGCAGTATTTTATCTCGTCGGGGGCATAGCGGAAGTTGAGCGGCACCGCCAGCGCGCCGGTTTTCAGGATCCCAAAATAGATAGGGAGCCATTCGATGGAATTCATAAGCAATATCGCGACTTTATCGCCTTTGCCGATACCGCGCGCCTTCAATGCGTTTGCAAAGCGGTTGGCCTTCTCGTTAAAAACGTTCCAGGTTATCTCGCGGCGGTAATGCATCGTGTGGCGGGTCGGCTCGACAAGTTCATAATCGCGCCAGGTGGTGCGGCGGGTCTCTTTAACGTCGGGATTTATCTCGATCAGCGCGGATTCATCGCTGTAAAGTTC
>CAMZED010000140.1 GCA_947305675.1 uncultured Clostridia bacterium
TGAAGGTTCTGGCGATGGCGATGATAGAGAGGAATACGGTAAGAAGTATGACGGCGATAAGCGAGATTACGATGACCTGCGGGTCAAGCATATATATCGAGAAAAGTTGAACTTCTTTGAATACCGTTTCTTTAAGCAGTATTACAAGAGCGTTTCCCGTTACGAATGCTCCGAGCGTTAGAAGAAGGAAATCGGCAAAGGTATCCGCAAGTATCATTCCTTGTCGCTTTTGTTTTACGCTTTATGCAAGCGATTCCGTCATACGGAAAGTTTGCCTGTTTCCTACTTTCTGTGCTTTTCTAGGTATTCGCCGGGGGTGATACCGGCGTACTTGCGGAACACCCGGATAAAATGGCTTTGAGAGGAAAAACCGAGATAAGCGGAGATCGCGGGAAGCGATTTGTCCGTGTAACGGATGAGGCGTTTTGCCTCTTCCGTTTTTTCGTTCAGGATAAAATCTGTCAGCGTCTGCCCGGTCTCTTTTTTGAATTTTGCCGACAGATAAGGCCGGCTCAGGAAAAATTCCTCCGCCATTTTCTCCACGCTGATCGTTTCCGACAAATGGTGACGGACGTAATTTGCCACGTCAAGCGAAAACTTGGTCACGTTGTCGCTTCTGTGCAGTTTTTCGACCTGTTCGGTGAACTCCAGCAGCATATGATACTGCAAATTGAGAAGACTGTCGTGATCGGTCAGCAGTTCGGCACGCCGGATATAAGCGTCGGAAAGCGAAAACGCATCGTCCTCGCACATTCCGCCGCGGATCGCGGCGCGGGAGACGAGAGTTGCCGTCACGATAAAAAGGTTTTGCATATGTCTTAATTGATCGCCGGCGAGCGTGCCGCCGTGAACGGCGGGAGCGGAGGCGAGCCAGCGTTTAAGCGCGACCGTGTCGCCCTTGCGCACGATACGGGTGATCGCTTCTTCGACGTTCAGCGTGTTGTGCTGCGGGTTGCCGGTTTCTTCATATATTTTTGAGGTGCGCTTCTGCTCGGTTTTACTTTTCAGTTCTTCCTGAACGGATTCCTTGATCGCAAGATCTGACAGCTCAAGTTTTTCGCCGTTGTTCAAAAAATAATTCACCGCGCAAAGGATCTGCAGCAGTTTTTCCACCGGCAGCCGACGGATCGCGTTCAACCCTTCTACGAACGCGCCGACGTCCTCCGGCGGCACATCACATTCAAAAGCAAGTTCTTTCATTTTTTGATCGTTTCCCATGACCTGAGACGTCGGCCCTGCAACGATTTTGATTTCTCCCGCGTTCAGCACTCCGTAATAGTGAAAACACGGCGTGCAATAATATCCCACGTGATTTTTGATTTCCGATAGTATGTTTTTGTACCGTTCCGCAGGATCGCGCGGTAACTCGACGGGAAAACTGCGGCATATCTCTTTTCCGTCCTTATATACCCGGACGGGAACGCCGGAAAGTCCGGCGATCGAACGTGAAATAAAAGAATAATCGTGATTCATTTTGACCTCCTGATATGAATACATTACAATTATACGATAATTCTTACAAAAATGCAATACATAACGGAGAAAAACGTGTAAAATATAATTGAGAACAAAATGAGGAGGGGTATCAGTTGGATATTGAAAGACTCATAGCGGAAATGACCGTCGAAGAAAAAGCGGCGCTGGTCTCCGGCACCGATTTTATGTACACCAATCCGATACCGCGTCTCGGCGTGCCTTCTCTCTGTATGTCGGACGGCCCTCACGGACTCCGCAAACAGACGGAAGGCGGCGACAATGGCGTAAGCAAGTCTGAACCGGCAACCGCGTTTCCGACGGCGGCTTGCACCGCCTCGGGCTGGAATCCCGAAAACCTGCGCAAAATGGGTGAGGCGATTGCCGAGGAATGCAGATATTACGGCGTACATACACTGCTTGGTCCGGGCGTGAATATCAAACGCAATCCGCTTTGCGGCAGAAATTTTGAGTATTTCTCAGAGGATCCGTACCTTGCGGGCGTACTCGGCGCGGCTATGATCGAAGCGGTACAGTCGAAGGGCGTGGGCGTTTCGCTCAAGCACTTCGCGCTCAACAACAGCGAAAACTACCGTTTTATGGGCAACTCGGTCGCAAGCGAAAACACGATGCGAAACCTCTATCTCAAGCCGTTTGAATACGTCGTCATACACGCGCATCCCGCGACTGTTATGTGTGCCTATAATCAGGTCAACGGCACGTTCTGTTCAGAAAACAAGTGGCTGCTGACCGACATCCTCCGCGATGAGTGGGGCTTTGAGGGTGTTGTGATGAGTGACTGGGGTGCGGTGCGTGACCGAGTGCAGGGACTTAATGCGGGAATGGACCTTGAAATGCCGGGCGATACCGCGATCTGCCGCCGCAGGATCCTCGATTCGATTGCCGATGGTTCCCTTCCCACTGAAGACCTTGACAAAGCATGCCGGAATATCCTTCGCTGGATCGTCAAGTATTACAAAGAAGCGGATATAACACCGGTCGATTGGGAAGCGCATCATTCGCTTGCATCTGAGATCGCCTCGGATTGTGCTGTGCTGATGAAGAACGACGGCGTTTTGCCGCTCAATGAAACCGACAAGGTGCATATTGCGGGAGAACTGTTTGAAACCATGCGCTATCAAGGCTCGGGAAGTTCGATGATAAATCCGACCTTTGTCACTACGCCGAAGGACGCGTTTGCATCGCACGGCGTGAAAGACGTTCCGCTCGAAGAGTGTGACATTGTTCTTGTCTTTGCGGGACTCACCGACGAATATGAATCCGAAGGATGTGACCGCGCCGATATGAAACTTCCGGAGCATCAGCTTCGAGAGATCGAAGCGCTCTGCGACAGCGGGAAGAAAGTGGTGGTCGTTCTTTTCGGCGGCTCGCCCGTGGAGCTTCCGTTTGCCGACCGGGTCAGTGCGATCCTCCATATGTACCTGCCCGGGCAGAACGGCGGCACCGCCGTTTACGATCTGCTTTACGGCGTAAAGAATCCCTCGGGGAAACTCGCCGAGACATGGGTGATGAAATACGAAGACGTTCCGTCGCACGAGCATTTCGGCAAGAGTATAAACGAGATCTACTCTGAGGGGACTGAAGTCGGGTACCGCTATTACAACAAGCATAATATCCCGGTTCGTTTCCCGTTCGGCTTCGGACTTTCGTACACCACGTTTGATTCATCGGATTGGGAGCGGGACGGTAATACGTACACGCAAACGGTCACCAACACCGGCACAC
>CAMZED010000141.1 GCA_947305675.1 uncultured Clostridia bacterium
GCTGCTCGACAAAAGATATACAAAGCTGAAAAAAGATTCCGCCGTTCTCGATTATGCCGATTTTGAACGCTATGCGCTCGAACTGCTTCAAACAAAAGACGAATCCGGCGGTTATCAGCCGACCGAACTCTGCCTTCGCAAACGCAAAAGGTTCAAAGAGGTGCTGATCGACGAATATCAGGACGTTAACCCCATGCAGGACCGACTTTTCACCCTGCTTTCGGGCGGCGGCGCAAGGTTTATGGTGGGCGACATAAAACAAAGCATCTACCGTTTCCGCAACGCTTATCCCGATATTTTCCTGGGATACAAAGATTCTTATGCCGATTATTCCCCGGATGCCGGTTCCGGCACCGGCCGTTTGCGAGTGCTGTTGAGGGAAAACTTCCGCTGCGGCGCGATGGTGATCGATTACGTCAACAGCCTTTTCGACTGCGTCACCGAAAATTCTCCCTTCCGCGGCGAATACGAGGGCGAATGGCTGATACACGCTTCGCCGTCGCCCGAAGTCGCGAGGCCGGTGATCATCGCCGTTGCCGACCGCGAACCTCAGAAGGCGGCTGAAGCCAAACGCGACGAGGCGGAGTTTATAGCACGGGAGATAAGAAGGCTGGTCGATACCGAATATTCCAACGACGGTTCGCGTGTTAAATATTCGGATATCGCCGTTATGCTGGGCGCAATGAAAGGCTATTCGGTCGAATACGAAAAAGCGTTCAGAAAATACGGTATCCCATACCGCAGCGAATCCGGTGAGGATTTTCTCGCCAACCCGGTCATAAGTCTTGCACTTTCGGCGATGAAAGCCGTCGACGACCCTACCGACGATATTTCGCTTTGCGCGCTGCTCCGGTCTCCGATCTGCAATTTCAGTTCGGACGAGCTGTTCCGCATCCGCCGCAATCTTAAAGATACCGCGTTCTGGAACGCGCTTACAAAGACTTCGCTTCCGAAGCGCTTCAAACTCCGGTCCGCCGCTTATTCTTTCACACGCAGGGCGGGGGAGTCGGGCCTTTGCGCCAGATGCCGCGAAGTTCAGCGCAAACTCGCTTTGTGGCGTCATTCCGCCCAGGGCGTTCCCTGCGGTGAATTCCTTAACAGATTCCTTTCGTCTACGGGGCTCTTGCATATCGCCGCCGCTTCGTCGCAGAGCCGCAGTCTGCAAATGCTTTACGAGTACGCTCGCCGTTGCGAAAGCGCCGATTACCGCGGGCTTTCGGGTTTTATCGATTATCTCAGGGAACTCGAATCGGGCGGAAGATCGGTCTCCGACGTACCGAACACCGGCAACGGCGATTCGGTTTCCTTCATTACGGTACATAAATCAAAAGGGCTTGAATACAAAGTCTGCTTCCTTGCCGGGGCGGAAAAAAAGTTCCGCTTTTCCGACCCGCGCGACGGGATAACTCTATTGCGGGGAGAGGGCGTGTTTTTCCGCCTGCGCGACCGTGACGCGCTCACCGTATATGATCCGGTCTGCAATATCGCCGCGCGCGATAAAGAACGCGCTTCGACTTACGGAGAGGAACTTCGCAAACTCTACGTCGCACTTACCCGCGCAAAGGAAAGACTGTATATCACCGGCACCGCGCCGAAAGACCGCCGCGAGCGGAAATACCGCCCGGAACGCGCCCAAAGCTGGCTCGACCTGGTGCTTTACCACGCCTTCCTCGGCGAGCGGACGTTTTTCGACCTGCGCGATATCCCGAAAAGCGACGGACTTCCCGGGTTTATCGCCGCCGCGGAAAAGAAAGAGATCATCCCCACAAAAGAGATGCTCGATGCGGTCGAATATGAATACCCGTTTGCCTCTGCTGCCGCGACGGCAGGTAAGATATCGGTTTCGGAACTGCGCGAGGGACTGCTGGAGGACGATGAATATAATCGCGGAATGCTTACAGTACCGGCGTCACGCGTGGGATACAAACCCGCTTTTGCCGGGGGAAAATCCACCGCCGCCGATATCGGCACCGCAAACCACGTCTTTATGCAGTTTTGCGATTTCAAAAATGTCGAATCCGACGGTGTGATAAAAGAAGCCGACCGTCTGCTCGGCATAGCGATGATAACTCCCGAACAGCGCAAACTTATCGATCCGACCGCATTGGAAAAGTTCTTCCGTTCTGATCTTTACGCCGAAATGCGCTCATCCCGTCGCCTCTACCGCGAAAAACGCTTTTCGGTGCGCGACAGGCTGTCTCCCGACGGCGAGGAGGTGCTTGTCCAGGGCGTTATCGACTGCTTTTTCGAAAACCCCGACGGCACTTTCACCGTGGTGGATTACAAAACCGACCGCGTGCGCGAACCGCGGGAGCTTATCGAACGTCATCGCGTGCAGCTTTCCTGCTATCGGCGCGCCGTCGAACGTATGACGGGCGGGCGCGTAAGCCGCGCTTTGCTTTATTCGTTCGCTTTGGGGAAGGAGGCGGTTTTGTGAAAAACAAACTCAAACTGCCGCTTTCTTACTCCGACTTCAAACGCTTCCGCGATGAAGCTATCGAACTTTACGCTTCAAAACACGCCCGGGCGGGCGTATTTGTCGGGCTGACGGAACTTGAAGGGGTTTTCGACTGCGATGAACCCGAGCGTATTTTCGCCACGCTTTTGATCGGCGAGCGCGTCGGCATGGCTTTTTCCGACGCCGGCAGGAAGCAGCTTAAAAACCGCATACGCGTTTTCCGTGCGGACGGGTCGGAGATCGGTTATCTCCCGGGATCGGATTCGGTACTGGTCGGGCATTTGCTTAAAAACGGAATCGAAGCGTTCGCTTACGTCGAAGCAAAAGACGCCGAATCCGGCCTGCTCAGCGTCATCGTATCGATCTATTGCGAAAAATATTAAAAATGTCAACCTAAATCTAAAATTTGGTTGACATTTTTGATCCGGCGTGTTATAATCCCACCGGGGTGAGGAATCAATGACAAAAACACGCAAAAGAATTCTCAATATGGTATTCATCGCGCTCGGCGCGGTGCTTATCGCCGTCGGCGCCTGGATAACCGTGCCCTTCGCAGTTATCCCTTTTACAATGCAGACTTTCGCGGTGTTCGCAGTGACGATGCTGCTCGGAGGCAGGCGCGCTTCGGCTTCGGTGTCGGTCTATATCGCGCTGGGAGCCGTCGGCGTCCCGGTGTTTTCATCGTTTCGCGGC
>CAMZED010000142.1 GCA_947305675.1 uncultured Clostridia bacterium
GCATGCAGGTGCTCCAGATAAACGATACCGTCGACCCGAGCGACACCAGAGTGTCCATATTCGGAGATCCCGAAAAAAGCGCTTTTGCGCCGCTTGTGAAAAAATCGCGGTTGACGATCATCACCGCCGCCGCCAAAATAAGCTGAAGCAAAGCCAGTCCGAGGTGGTTATGCTCAAAAAAGGGCGGAACGGGCCACGAAAGCATATTGTGCCCCATTGTTATATACATAAGCAGCAGGAGAAAAACCGCCGAAACGATCAGTCTTTTACGCAGTACGGGCGTATCCGAGACGGGAATTTCGTTTTTCGGCGCGCCCGATGAGCCGGATCCTGGGTCTTTCGGAACGGCTCCGTAGCCGGCTTTTTCGACGGCTTTTATTATTTGCTCGCTCGTGGCGCTTCCCTCGACGCTCATCGAATTAGTCAGCAGGCTGACAGCGCAGGATTCAACACCGGGCAGATTCGAGACAGCTTTTTCGACTCTCGCCTGGCAGGCGGCGCAGCTCATCCCCGTGACGGTAAAACGTTTCATTTATATCTCCTTGACAACAAGTCATTTGGTCTTTCTGTACATAAACTTTCTGGCGATTTTCAGCCCGATCTTATAATGCAGAGGGCGAAGCGCCTTGTCGGCTTCTTTCAACATCCTGCGGATCTCGATCCCTTGCGGGCAATGCTTTTCGCATTTTCCGCAGCCGACGCACTGCGATGCGAACGAAGGCTCTTTTGTAAGTCCGACTGTCTGCGCGTGCTGAATACGCCCCTGGCTGAACGATTCGGTAAACATAATGTTGTAGGCGCTGAATATCCCCGGGATGTCTACTCCTTTGGGGCAGGGCATACAGTAACGGCATCCGGTACAGCCGACCTTTTCTTTTTCGCGTATTTTTTCAATTACTTTTTCCAAAACCTCGCGGTCGCCGTCCGAAAGATCTCCTATTCCGGAATCCGTCGCCGTCTTTATATTCTCTTCGAGCATTTGCATCGAATTCATACCCGAAAGAACAACGGTAACTTCGGGCTGGTCGTAAAGCCATCTGAAACTCCACGCCGCGGGCGACCATCCCCGCCCGCTTTCGGACATGATCTTTTTTGCCGATTCGGGAAGCAGGTTGACCAGCTTGCCGCCGCGCAGCGGTTCCATAATGATAACCGGAACGCCTTTTGCGTATGCGGCTTTTACACCCGCCGCTCCCGCCTGGGTGTGTTCGTCGTAATAGTTATACTGCACCTGGCAAATATCCCAATCGTAATCTTCAAGGATCCTTATAAAACCGTCGCTGTTTCCGTGGTATGAAAACCCGGCGTTTTTTATCGCTCCGGTCTTCTTTTTTTCTTCGATCCATTCGATTATACCGACCTTTTTCAGTTTTTCCCACATTGCGATATCCGTAAGGTGGTGCATCAGGTAATAATCTATATAGTCTGTCCGCAGTCTCGAAAGCTGTTCATTGAAATATTTATCGATCCCGGCTCTGCTTGTTATAAGATACTGCGGGAGTTTTGTTGCAATAAAGACCTTGTCGCGGATCGCGTTTTTTTGAAATATTTCCCCTATAGCGGCTTCGCTTCCGCCGTAGATATAAGCGGTATCGAAATAATTGATTCCTTCGGAATAAGCCGCCATAAGTTCTTTCTCGGTCTCTTCCATGTCTATCTTTCCGCCTTTTTGCGGAAGACGCATACAACCGAATCCCAATACCGAAAGCCTGTTGCCCTGTTTGTCGGTCCTGTATTGCATAATACACCTCGCAAATCGTTAGCTTCGACCGAATTTTATCACATATCTTAACGATAGTCAATAATTTATGCGGCATTCCGACGGCAAAACGTCATTAAGAATTTTCGTTTCGCTTCTTCAGCGCCGCGCCGATAAAACCTTTGAACAGCGGGTGCGGCTTGTTGGGGCGCGATTTGAATTCCGGGTGATACTGCACTCCCACGTAAAAATCTCTGTCTGACAGTTCTACCGTCTCGACAAGCCGCCCGTCGGGGGAAAGACCGCTTAACTTCAGCCCGCTCGCACTGAGTATTTCGCGGTAAGCATTGTTGAATTCATAGCGGTGGCGGTGCCTTTCGGTAATTTCAAGCCGCCCGTAACACCGTTCCATCACCGTTCCCTTTACTATCACACAGGGATATGCGCCGAGTCGCAGAGTGCCGCCTTTGTCGACTTCGTCGCTTTGCCCGGGCATGAAATCGATGACTTTGTTCCTGCAATCGGGTTTGAATTCGCCGGAATTCGCGTCGGCGATCCCCGCCGCATTCCTTGCAAATTCGATCACCGCGATCTGCATGCCGAGGCAGATCCCGAAATAGGGAATGCCGTTTTCCCGGGCGTAGCGCGCCGCGGATATCATTCCCTCGATCCCTCTGGCGCCGAATCCGCCGGGAACGATTATTCCGTCAAGCCCGCCGAGCAGATCGGCGGCGTCGGCGGATTCAAGCAATTCGGAATCGATCCATTGAATATCCACGTGCGAATCGTGATAATAGCCGGCGTGACGCAAAGCCTCTGCGACCGAAAGATAAGCGTCGTGAAGAGCGACGTATTTTCCGACAAGGCCTATAGTCACGCGCTTGCTGCGGTTCTTTATTTTTTCGACCATATTCTTCCAGCCGTTCATATCCGGTTCGTGCGCGGCAATACCCAATTCACGGCATACTACCGAGGAAAACCCCGATTCTTCCAGCATAAGCGGCGCTTCATAGAGGTTGGGAAGAGTTATGTTTTCTATAACGCAATCTTCTTTGACGTTGCAGAACAGCGATATTTTTTTGAATATCGATTTATCTATCGGCTCGTCGCAGCGCAGTATTATCATACCGGGATTGACTCCCATACCCTGAAGTTCTTTTACCGAATGCTGGGTCGGCTTGCTCTTGTGTTCTTCGGACCCTTTAAGATAAGGCACCAGTGTAACGTGTATGAAGAGGCAGTTCTCCCGACCGACTTCAAGCGAGACCTGACGCGCCGCTTCTATGAACGGCTGCGATTCAATGTCGCCTATGGTTCCTCCGATCTCGGTAATCACCACGTCGGCGTCGGAATGCCTGCCGACGTTATAGATAAAATCCTTGATTTCGTTCGTTATATGCGGGA
>CAMZED010000143.1 GCA_947305675.1 uncultured Clostridia bacterium
GAAATCGAAATCACTTGTGAAAGTATCCTTAAAAAAGGCGATACGGCTATTGCAGACATTGAAGCCGCTATGCTTGCGGGTACTCTTTTCGAAGTGTGGGAAATCAACCTTGAAGAAGCCGGTACGGGTTCAAACAAGTACAAGGGTACTTATTACCAGGGCTATTGTACCGAACTCGAAAAGACTTCGAACGCGGAAGACTTCGTCGAAGTTTCCCTTACGTTCGGTATTAACGGCACGGGCGCAACTGGCGACTGTACCGTTACCGCGGCGGAAATCGAAGCCGCTACTTACACCTTCAAAGATACCGTCGCAGTCACTTCGGCTTGACGGGAAAACCAATAGGGGGCTAATTGTAGCCCCCTTATTTTTTTAAGTAAAAGGAGAAATAACAATGTTTACACTTAGCATTAACGGAAAAGACATTGACCTTAGTTTTGGCATGGGCTTCGTTAGAGACATTAACGAAACAGTTAAACAACCAATTGACGGCGCGCCGGGGGTCTTTGCAAAACGCGGCCTTGCGTTTGCTATTGGCTCAATCATTGACGGAGACATCGAAGCACTTGCTGACGTTCTCTATACCGCGGCAAGACACGCGGGCGGGAAAGTCAAGCGCGACGAGATCGACGCCATTTTAGAAGATGAAAACACGAACATTGAAGAACTTTTCGAAACAGTTTTGGATTTTTTCGGCAAGTCGAATTGTACGGCGAAGCAGACGAAGGAAATGTTAAAAGCGGTACAGGAAGCGAGCAAATAAACGACCTATACAAAGAGTGTGCTATAAACGCGTTTCGGCATTTTGGTATTAACTCATTTACAGAGTTTAACAATATGACGATGAGAGAATATAACATACTTTCCGAAGCATACGCGCTTAAACACGTTGACAGGGAGCGCGACTTGCACGAACTGGCATATCTTACGTTTGCGGCAACCGCTACCAAGAAAAGCGGGCGACCCGTATACAAGACTTTTAAAAAGTTCTTCGATTATGAAAAAGAACTTGACCGCGTGAAACGAAAAGGGTTTGACGCGTCACAAAAAGAAAAAAATAGAATATCCACAATTGGAAATCTTTTATACGGGGGTGAATAAATGGCGGAGAGTTACAGCGTAGAAGCGGTGTTGACTGCAAAAGATCAAAATTTTACAAGTACGTTTTCTAAAGGCGAGAGCACCGCGTCTAAATTCGGCTCCGTAATCGGTAGAGGTTTACAAACCGCCGGAAAAATCGGAATTGCGGCGGTCGCGGCGGTCGGAACTGCAACCGTTGCGGCGGGCAAGGGCGTGTGGAACCTTGCGAACAAAACGGCGGAATACGGCGACCACGTGGACAAGATGTCACAGAAAATCGGCATAAGCGCGGGCGCTTATCAGAAATGGGACTACGTTATGCAACGCGCCGGAACGTCTATTGACTCTATGAAAATGGGCATGAAGACGTTATCGAAACAAGCCGTTAAAGGTTCTGACGCTTTCCAAAAACTTGGTATATCACAAGAACAAGTCAAGAACATGAACCAAGAGGAATTGTTTGCGGCTACCATTAAAGGGCTTTCCGGCATGGAAGAAGGCACAGAACGCGCCGCCCTTGCGTCTGAACTGTTAGGACGTGCGGGGTCTGACTTAGGCCCGCTTCTTAACGAAGGTACTGACGCAATCCAGGAACAGATGGAAATGGCGGAAAAGTATGGAATGGTTATGTCTGACGAAGCCGTAAAAGCAAGCGCGGACTTTGAGGACGCAATGACGACGTTATCAATGGCAAGCGACGGCTTGAAAAACAAGCTAGGCGCAACCGTATTGCCATTATTGACGGCGGGTATATACAAACTATCCGACGCGTTCGCAACCCTTCACGACTACGTAGACGCGGGCATGGAAGGATTTAAACGCGTTTCCGGCGTTGGCACGGCTTTAAAAGAAGCGTTTAGCGCGGTTGCAAAAGAACTTTTCGGCGTTAACTCCGCTTTTGGTTCTAAAGATAGTATTAACAGTTTCGCGGACGCTTGCGAAGCGGCGGCACGGAAAGTTAAACAGTTTGCGGACTGGCTGAAAGAACACGCGGCACAGGTTGCCGCAGTTATTAAGGCTATTCCAAAACTTATTGCGGCTTTTGCGGGGCTTTCCGTCTTGTCAAAAGTTGCGCCTGTTTTAAAACTTGTCGGCGGTTCTTTTGCTAAGATCGCGTCAAGCGTTGGCGGGGCTATTGCAAGCAAAATTTCCAAAGTAGGCGAAGCAACGGCAAGCGCAGGTAAATCTTCCGCCGCGTCTTCCGCGGGGCTTCTGAAATCCGCCCAGGCGTTCGCGCTTATGGGTTTAGCGGTCTTAGAAATTGCCCTTGCTTTTGCGTTGCTTGCGCAAAGTGCAATTGCACTAGCAAGCGCGGGCGGTGCCGCTATTGCTACGTTCTTTGGAATGGTTGTAGCGGTCGGCGCACTTGTCGCGGTTATGGCTTTACTGGCTAAGTCTATGGCAACTATTAACCCCGCAACATTGACGCAAATTGCAGTTGTATTTGTAGCAATTGGCGCGGCGGTTCTCTTAGTCGCGGCGGGCTTCGCACTTCTCGCACTTTCCGCCGTTTCCCTTGCTAACGCGGGCGGCGCGGCTATTGCAGTATTCGGCATGGTTGCAAGTATCGCGGCACTTGTCGCGGTCTTTGCTTTACTCGCTCCGATGTTGACCGCGGGCGCGGTCGGGTTTGTCGCGTTCGGCGCGGCTATCCTGTTAGTTGGCGCGGGTATTGCTATCGCTTGCGCGGGGCTTGCTTTACTTGCTACACAACTTCCCGTTATCGCGGCTTATGGCACACAAGCGGCGGTCGGTATTCTCGCACTTGGGGCGGCTATGCTTGTCTTCGGAGCGGGCGCACTTGTAGCGGGCGCGGGGCTTGTCGTATTGGCGGCGGGTCTTCTTGTGTTTACCGTTGCACTTGCGGCGGCGGCCATTGCTACGGCTTTACTTGCGGTTGCAGTTGCGGCGCTTGCAGTTGGTATTATCGCTTGCGCGGCGGGTACGGCGGCACTCGGCGTCGGGCTTGGTTTAATCGGTGCTACCGCCGGACTTG
>CAMZED010000144.1 GCA_947305675.1 uncultured Clostridia bacterium
CACGGTGAGAAAGCCGCAATGACCGAAGAAGCCATATCCCGTGCAAACGGGCTGATCTTTTCGCGGCTGGCGCTTTTTCTTAACGAACAGCCGGATTTTATCAACGAAGAGATGATCGGGGAACTTACATCAAAATTCGGGCTTGAAGTAAAAGAGGCTTTTTCGCTTCTGCTTCAAGCGGCTTTGGGGTTCGACGACGATTATCCGCCCGACCGCGAACTCTGGGCGAATTATTCGCCGTTTATGATCAACCACCTCGACGAAAACGTTTTCCTCAACGATGAATACTACCGCGCGATAAAAGTCGACGAACCCGAGACATTAAACGAATGGGAACTTAAAAGCTTTTACATCGCTCCGTTCACTGCTTTCGTCTGCGGCGATCCGGTCACGTTCCCCGACGGTAGGATAATACCCCGGATCGGGTTTTTCGATTGCGGATACCGCTATCCCGGAATCACACAGAACGGCAGGGAATGGATGACTTTGCTCCCCAACGAATCGGTCACTCAACGGATACCTGTCCAAAAGGCGCAGGGCAAGGTGCTTACCTACGGACTGGGATTGGGCTATTTTGCCTTTATGGCTTCGCTAAAGCCCGAGGTAAAAAGCATCACCGTCGTAGAACGTGACGAAAACGTGATAAAACTGTTTGAAACGATCCTTCTTCCGAAATTCCCGCACCGCGAAAAAATAAACATTGTCTGCGCCGATGCTTTCGATTATGCCGCAAACGTCGCGCCCAACGGGCGTTATGATTACGTTTTTGCCGACATATGGCACGATCCGACCGACGGCGTGGAGGCTTACAAGCGTTTCAAAACGCTCGAGACCGACAAACGCGCGCAGTACGATTACTGGATCGAAGACACGCTTAAACTTTATATGGAGGACTGACCGAATGAAAACTTATCAAAAAGCGATATTGACCGCCATCGCTGTGTTGGCGATACTGTTGATTTTTATTTATCCGTTGTTTGAAGGACACGCGGATTACGCAAAGGCGCTGTTGGGGTCGCTCGTTTTTTTCATAATCCCGGCTATTGCAGTCATCACTTTGGTTTTTTCGCTGTTTTCCCGTGCAAACGGGATCGAACCGAAAAAAGTCGTCAAAGCGATGATAATCCTGTCGATCGCGGTGCTGATTGCGTTTTTGGTGTGGATTGTCGCCGGATTGATACCGGCGAACTCCGTCTCCGAAACAGGGCCGTCGCTCAGCGCGGTAATGAACTACTTCGCCGCCCTTGTCATTTTCAACGCCGTCGCGGCGGTTGCTTTCTCGAGCGTCTGGGTGTTGTATAACTCCGGCAGACGGCGTCTGAAAAAAGCGCCTGGCGCATTTTCCGCAGGTCCCGGTGAAATCGAAAACGAACACTGAAATAAAATATTAACATACAAGGAGTCAATTATGGAAAAACTACGTATAGCCATCATCGGAACCGGCGGGATAAGCAACGTACATATGGGCGGATACAAAGCCCTTCCCGACAAATGCGAAGTAGTCGCCGTCTGCGATCTCGACGAGGAAAAAGTAAGGAATTACGCCGCAAATTACGGCGTCCCGGCTTATTATACCGATTATAACGAGATGTTCGCCAAAGAAAAGATCGACGCGGTTTCGGTCTGCACCTGGAATTCCTCGCACAAGGGCGCGACGGTAGCTGCTCTTAAAGCGGGCTGCAAAGTTATCTGTGAAAAGCCGATGGCGCTCAACACCGCCGAAGCCGAAGAGATGCTCGCCGTTTCAAAAGAGACCGGGAATCTGCTTATGCTCGGGTTCGTGCGCCGCTTCGGAAACGACGCCGATATCATTAAAAAATTCGTCGACGGCGGCACAATGGGCGATATTTATTACGCCAAAGCCACTTATCTCCGCCGTTCGGGCTGCCCCGGCGGTTGGTTCGGCGATAAAGAATATTCCGGCGGCGGTCCGCTCATCGATCTCGGCGTTCACGTGATCGACTTAGTGCGGTATCTTGCCGGCGGTCCCAAACCCGTCGCCGCTTACGGCGTGACATATAACAACCTCGGCGATCACCGCGCGGGCGGAGGTCAAAGCTGGGTATCGACTACAAAAGGGTTCACTTTCAAGTATAACGTCGAGGATTTCGCCGCCGCAATGGTACGTTTCGACAACGGTCTTACCCTTTCGGTCGAGGCTAGTTTTAACCTCAACCTCAAACAGGACGTCGGCAATATCGAACTGTTCGGAACCAAATCCGGCGTGCGCGTCGACCCGCAAGTGGAGTTCTTCTCGGATATGAACGGAATGTTCGTCGACATAAAACCCTTCGGCAACAGCGCGCTCGATTTCAACGGGCTGTTCAACCGTGAGATCGGTCATTTCGTGTCCTGCTGTCTCGGCGAATGCGAATGCAAATCACCCGCCGAAGACGGCGTAATGCTTATGAAGATACTCGACGCTATCTATGAATCGGCGCGCACCGGCCACGAAGTTGCGATAAAATAATCACATTGATACAAAAAACGGGATTGTTTGCAAGGCGTCCCAAAGGGCAGTTAAAAACCGGCTGAGTTAATACTTCAACCGGTTTTTTTGTATTATCCTGTTTTTACTTCCATTGAGTGTCCAGCCACTTCATCCGCTCGTATAAAAAATCTTTTATCTGATCGGCGCGTTCCGACTGCGATCCGGAATCCCAACGCGAATCGTTCAAATCAAAATCGTCGGCGTATTCGGTTTTTACGCGGTCGATCTCGGCAAGCACTCCGTCCTGAACTCCGCGCTCACTCATATCACGCCAAATGGTTTTGACCTTTTCTTTAAAGAAATCGGAACCGTAAAGCGTGATAAACCAGGTGAAAGACCTGTCTCCGAACCGTGCAAACTCCGGCGGCCGAAAACCCGATACCCAGAACCTGTCTATCCTGAACCCGTCGGATTCGCTGTAAGCCCACGAAAAATCCCACGGCGCGCAGAAGGTAAGAAGCGGTTTTTCGGCAAGAAAATCGACGTACATAAAGAAACTTCCGATCCCGCCGTCGCGTTCCGCCGCGACCTCGCGCGTGATATACATCGC
>CAMZED010000145.1 GCA_947305675.1 uncultured Clostridia bacterium
CGGCGTCCAAATCGAATCGTCCGCTGAGGAAAAGACGATCTTTTGAAAACAAAACGATTTCCGAACGCTTGCTCTTGGTCACGTGAATCATCGGCGGCCCGTCGCAGGTAAGGCAGTGGTAACTGAACTGCCCGCCGAGATTTTCACCCTCAATCATATAATCGGCCGGATTGCGCGTCCAGAGAGCGCGGAACGCGCCGTAACGCGTTTCATTACTCTTCGAGGAAAGCATTTGATGGAGAACCTGATCCGCCTCAAAAGACGTCTTCAGACAGGTTCCGAGTACTGCGAGGCAACTGGGACGGTAGAGAGCGTTGCTTTCGGCGAGCTGTCCGAGAATCTGCGCGGTCCGACTCCGGTATTCCGGAGCGTTCAGGTATGCCATAGTCATCGCCGAATTGTAGCGTACCGACTCGTCGGACGATTCAAGCCCTTCGGCAATAATATCAACGACAAGCTGGTTATTCGGACCGATCGCCTCGAGCTGATATGACGCCAATTCGGAAGTCGTCGGATCGGATAATTTGGCGCGGAGCGAACTTAATCGCTGGTTCAGCTCGTCTTGGGTTTCGAAAAACGCGATATGAGAGATCACGTTGATGTAGCGGTTGACGTTGTCACGGTATTCGTCGGGAACAATCAGGTTGATCCTCGCCGCCCCGTATTTCGCTTCGGCCACATTCTTTTTGACGCCGTTGATCTTTGCGCAAAAGCGGTTATTGATAACATCCTCGATACGCTTGGCGACCCCCGCCGAACGCTCTTCCGGTCGAACCGTCAGCCAGATTGGTCGATCGCGGACAATCACCGCCCCGCCGATAATTGTTCCCTTTTTCATGGCGATCGGGTCGCCGCGTTCCAAAAGCGCGGGATCGAGCACGATCCTACCGGCAACCAACCCGTCAACCGCGCCTTTTCGGATATAGTCGGCTAAGAGAAACTGATAGAGCCGGCCGCCGTTGATGTATCCTCCTTCAATGCTGGTCGCGGTACTGTTCGGGATAAGGCTGACTTCCACATCGACACGATCGCCTTTCCGTGCACCAGGAGGAACAATGGCGGAAACCATACCGATAGCAGTTGTCATCGAAGCGAGCTTGGCGCGCGCCTCTTTTTTCTTGTCCGGATCACGCTGTAAATCTTCCAGCACCATTTCCTGATACGTCGACGGCGGCTCGTCCGCTCCTGTATCAGCGAGTCCTTCAATGAGAGAGACCCCCTCGACTTTGGCCAACGTTAAATTGGCCGGGTCAGTCAGATCGCCGATAAACCGCCCCTTATTGCTGACAACCTTTTTGTGTTCTTCCTCGATCGGATTTTTCGGAGGCGTCATCCTACTGCACGCCGAGAATCCCCCCGTTAGGAGAATCAAAAAAAGTATCAGCAAAACCGTCCGCGGTCTTTCGATCATAGGTCATCCCTGACGACATCTTTAACGGAAACTACCGGTTCGCAACCCGAACTTCGGCAGTCGCAATCGTGTTTTGGCGGAAAAAGGAGAAAAGGAAGCGACGCCCCATTTCGTTTCCCCATGCGGCCGCACCGAATCGCAGAAAGAGCCAACGATCCGCGAAAGACCCCCTCAAAAGAGAATCATTCGACCGTAATCCGCCGCCTGTTTTTAAACAAAAACCGTCGGTCGGTCAAGAGCAGATTCCCCAAATTACGGAGACTGTTCCGATAAAAAAGAGCCACCAGGCGAACCAACTCAGTTTTCCCTGTTTCAGCCATTTCATCAAATAGGCGAGCGAGACAAGCCCGATCAGGAAACTGACAATCGCGCCGGCGAGATAAAGAGCAAAATTCGAATCAACAAAAGCTTCTCCGTTCTCTTTAATATAATCGAGCGTCTCCAAGGCGGTCGCGCCGGCGATCGCCGGAATTGCCAGGAGAAACGAAAAAACCGCCGAATCTTCGGGGGTCAATTTACGTAAAATCCCGCCGACGATAGTTGCTCCGCTTCGCGAAATCCCGGGAAGAACGGCGATTCCCTGAAAGATTCCGACGATAAACGCGTCAAGCCAAGTCATGGTGCGAAGTGTCTTGAGGGATTGGTCCCGCACCTCTTTTTCCCCTGCCGCCGGGGAGATCGATGATCCCACCTTCATTCGGTTCTTCTTCCCGAGAAAACTCAAAAGGAGGAAACCGGTAAACAGAAAGCCGATTCCCGTCAACGGCAGCGAACTTGTCAGATCCGGATAAAGTTTTTTGGTCACCAGTTTAATAACGACCCCGATGATTCCTGTCGGAATCGTCCCGATGACCAAAAAGAGGATCAGACGATAATTACCGGTCAGCATCTCCCAAATTCTCCGACGGAAAATGACCAGGATCGAAAGGAGCGTTCCGGCATGGAGCAAAACGGTAAGCGTCAGCAACTCATCTTCGTTGATTCCCCCCGAACCGGAAAAGAGGAGTTTTCCGACCACAAGAAGATGACCGGAGGAACTGATCGGAAGGAACTCGCCGATTCCCTGAACAATCGCCATTACGGCGACCTTGATGATATTGACAATATCCACTGATCAATTCCTTTCCGAATTCTTTTCAGCCTCGATTCTGAGACGATCGCGTAAAATCCAGGCAAGACGTCCCAAAAGCCGAAAATAGAGAAAAATGCTAAACGTGATCAGGACGGCGCAAAAAGCTACGACGATAGCCGTATGCGCCACTCCTCTGATACGAAAAATCCCGTCGCCGACCGAAATGAAAAAGAGAAGCAAGCTGAGAACCGTCAGGACAAGGGAAAGAAAATACCAGTTCCGCCACGCTTTCGGGGCGAGTTTAACTCCATGAAGGATTTTCTTCGAAAGGAGACAGAAGAACGAATCAGTATCGGCCGTTGAAAGGTAGAAGATCGGAAACAGAATGAAGAGCGTCAGCACGAATCCGAAGTGCCCCATACCGATCAGTCCGAGGATCAAATATCCGGGAAGACCTGCGGTCAGAACCAACAGGAGAAACCATCCGAACCGACAGATCATCGGAATCGGACTCAGCTCGGGCCAGTCGGAAATCTTATCGTTACAGTCCGA
>CAMZED010000146.1 GCA_947305675.1 uncultured Clostridia bacterium
AACGCCGCCGATGATCGCGCAGATAACCGTACATAACCCCGCGATCGAAGCGCAAATGATTTCTGTCATTTCTGCGCCTCCTGATTATACTTATACGTCGATATTCCGATAACTGCGCCGAGAAACACCGACACAGCGTCGAGTGTAACGGTTATCTCATGGGCGAAGGGTAAAGACCACACCCCCGCTAACGTGTTATACAGTACCGACACAGCGGGCAGGAAAAGCAAACAAAACCACTTCAAGAAATCATACGTCTTGTCTTTGAGCATTATTTCTTCACCGCCCTCTTGCACATGATAGCCGCTTCGAGCCGGGTCGAGTAAGTCATCGGGCGGGTGCCGTCGGTTATGCCGGCGTCCTTCGCCTCCTGAAGCTCATCGACTGCCCAGCCGGGAACGTCCATTTTTACGCGGTATTCAAACACGCAGTCGTCGAGCGTTTTCCCGAGAGCTTTCCGTTCTTCGGGCGAAGCGCCTTTTATTAATTCAATTAGTGCTGAAACATCCATATCATCAACCTCTTCGTATAAGGGTCTGCCGTAGCCGAGTATTCTGTAATAGTTCCGGCGATACCACTTCTTCGCGCAAGTGCCGCCATTCGCGACCACGATACCCGATTCGGACGACGTGTTGCCCTCCACGGTATAGACGTAATCGTCGTCGACGGCTGTTACAATGCCAGTATGCGCGGGATCTATTCCGTTTGATTTGCTGAAAAAAATCTGATCGCCTTTTTCCGGAGTGCTGAACCATCGCCCGATCGCTTTATATGAATCGATCGCGCAGTCGACCAAACTGTCATATATGCCGTGATTCTTCATCTTCGCAGCGGCGGGTTCTCCGAACGCCTGGATAAAGCACCAATCAACGTATGACGCGCACCACGGCTGATACTGAACGTATACCGCGTACCAGTCTATTTGATCGAGGTCGTATGCGTATTTCGTGATATTGTCATATCCCGCGCCGTCCAATTTAAACCAAATAACAGCCGGATTTGCTATATACGCGCTTTTCGATTTTTCGAGGTATCCGACTTCGCCGAGCGCGACGTCAACAAGTCTGTCTTGTGCAGTCATACTGTCGGAGCCCATACGGCTATCCATTTATAGGTGCGGTTTGTCTTAAAACTTTTACTGCCATCGCCCCGCGCCCTGATGAAGGTTTCTGTCGCCCAATACCGAGCGTTTGTAGCTGCAGTTGAAGTTCCCGATGTGGAATATGCGATAAGGGTTAGTGTGCTAGAGGAAACAGTAGACGCGTTCGCGCGATATGCGTAAATGACCCGGCCATACTGCTTCGCGCTTTCGGACACATCCACCGCTGGCCATATTGCACCGAAATTGAAAAAAGTCACGCCGTACATATTTCCCGCTGTTTCGTCATATGTCCCGGTCGCGTCGCTGATCATATAGAATAACGGCGCTTTGTCGTGAGTGTTATTCAAGGATATAGTAGCATCCGCGGTGTCTGCAGTCGGTGTCCAGGTGCCTTCTTCAAACTCAAGACCACCGCCACCGCCCGCAACATTAACAGTAACAGGGGAATAAGCGACGCCCTCTTCGCTGTATTCGCCGTTTTCGGTAACGGACAGCGGTTCAACCTCAACAGACGAACCGCCTCCGCCGTCCTGCTTGCCAATGAGATATCCGAGAATAAAATCTTTAATGTTCATACACATTACTACCTCCCTGTCCGCCTCCGCCTGATCCGGCGAATTCAAGCCATTCTTCGTCTGCTGCGTTGTAAAAGAAAACTTTGCCCGTGTCCATCTCGATGAATGTCCATCCGTTGCCGACGCCCTCCGTCGGTTTTGAGTCTGTCGAAAGTCCGACCAGTTCCGCCGAACGCGGTATCATCGGCGACACTTCGGTGTTTACAAGATTTCCCGATTCGATTAGTGATATCATTTATTTACCTCCTCGTAAAGTGTCCATCCCGCCGGATACGCCGACGGCGCGAATACGTTGTCTATTTCGCTTTTATATACATTGCCGTTCTCTGTACAGCAATCGTCTTTCATATAGGGCGAAGTCGAGATCGCGACGAACGGAAGCGCTTTCTTCGGGTCGGTCGACCATTTGAAACCCCATTGCGCGGGAAGCTCTTCCGGCTCCTGCGGGTAAATCGTAGAATCGTATTTCTGCAAAAGTCGAACCACGCGCCCCGCGGACGATTTGCAAGTGAACCCGATATTTCGTTCGAGCATATTTTTCAGTTCGCAAGCGGCGGCGAAGTCGGGAATGTAATCCTCTTTGTCGTATAGCTCTGTCCCGGTCATGTCGTCGGCTTTGGTCTGAATGACTTCCGCCTGTGCCTTGCCGAAATTCGCCATCGTTTCAAGAACAAAATCTTTGTTAGTCAACTTCGTTCACCCCGCTTCGGATCGCTTCGGCCAGTTCGTCCCATACATCGCCTTCGGGTTCGGGTTCGGGTTCAGGCGGCGGCATAACGCCCGCCGTCATTGATGTTACGACGCCGTCTTCGACGGTTATATCGACGAACGGAAACGTCGACGGGAATTCGATATCGTCCGGTATCACCGCCCACCCTTCCGGAACGGCATTATTACCAACCGTCGTTTGATTTCTATGAGCTCCGTTTTCGGATTCGTTAATTTCGATTATTCGCATTTACTTCACCCCAATCGCTAGATAATAGTAAGTCTTGGCAGAGGTGTTAAACAAATCTGCGGCGGAGGTTGTAGAGTTTGCATAAAACCACTTGACCGTATTATCGGAAAGAATAAATCCGCGACTGCCTATGTTCGTATACGGGTATATCCACAGAAGTCCGTTAGTGCCTGTAAGGTTTTCAGGGCCTTCTATAGTAGGGTCGTACAAAATCTGTGATGTACTATAGTTATAATATTTGTATGATGTTGCGGTCACAGATTTAATAAAAAGAAAACGGGGTTTAAATGAAAATGTAAGGCTAGGTGCGGATGCCACATTCTTTATCCATACATTGTTTCCCGATTGACTCGCGAAGCTTGATATTACCCCCGTCCCCACATAAG
>CAMZED010000147.1 GCA_947305675.1 uncultured Clostridia bacterium
GGCGCATAGCGAGCGCGCCGCCAGAGCAATTCGAAGAAACTGCGTCGGAAGGCGATTTCACCGCCGAATGCGAGCTGAAAGACCTGCTTTCGTCCCTGCCGGATCTCGAACGGCAGATAGTGCTGCTCAAAGCCGCCGAAGGGTTCAGGTACGCCGAAATAGGCGAAACCCTGGGGCTCACCGCCGAAGCCGTGCGCAAAAAATACAAGCGCGCGCTTCAAAAACTCAAATCCGAATACCGTTGACCTAAAAAAGGAGAAAAGCGTTATGGGTATCAAAAGAAAAATCAAAAATTCATACGAAGGACTCTCAGTCCCCGAAAAAGAACGCGTGCTTCCCGGCGCCGCGCTCGAAGAGCCGGCAGATGTGCGCAGGAGCACTTCAAAGTGCAGTTATTTCCGTCCCGCTCTTGCGGCAATGCTCGTCATATGCGTGCTTGCTGCGGGCGTTATAGGCGCGTTCGCGCTCCGTCGCGACGTTACCGAAGGCGTCGTCGACGGCGTAAGCCGGACAGAAACGAGCGTTCCGTATAACGACGGCGTCATAGGCGGGAACACCGAAAGCGGCGCCGAACACGGTTCGAAAGACGACGTGATCGAGACCGTTCCGGGCGATCCGTCTTATTCCGACGGCACTATCGGCGGCCGCGAGCATTCCGGCACGGAATGGGCGGAAGAGTCGCCGACAGGCGTTTATGATCCGGAAATCGGCTACGTCGTTCCCTCGGGCACCGGCAAGACGTATTACCACACCGCCGACGGAAAGACTTATTACGAGACCGGTTACCCGGTCGACGGCGTCGGCTGTGAAGAAATACCCGGTTTTGACGAACAGTTCCGCGCCGGCACGCTCACCGCGGGCGAATGGCGCGACGTGCGCAAGCTTGGCGAATGGATCGAAAAGTTTGCGGAAGAAGATAGTTGGATGCAGTATTCCGAACGCCGCGGACTTTTCGCCTATAACGTAATAGAAGTCTGCGTCAAAAACGGCGATTCTTCGGTTTACGGCGCCAAAGCCGAACTCGTTTCGCGCTCCGGCGACGTCATATTCGCCGCCGTGACGGATATCGACGGCAGAGCGTATCTCGTGTATCCCGAAAAAGAAAAACAGTCCCTGGCGGCGGTCAGAGCCTGCGGCAAGACCGTTGAAGTCACCTCCGCCGACTGCGGCAAATGCGTGGAAATCGAAACCGATTCCGCGTCCGCCGAAATTAAAGAGCTCGACTTTATGCTTATGATCGACACCACCGGCAGTATGGGCGACGAGCTCGAATACCTCAAGATCGAACTCGCCAACGTAATAAGCCGCATAGCCGAAAACGGCCAGGCGCTTTCGATCCGCGTTTCTGTCAACTTCTACCGCGACGAAGGCGACGATTATATAGTCAAATATTTCGATTTCCGCTCCGATATCGAAGAATGCCTCAAACAGATCAAAGCGCAGCGTTCCGAAGGCGGCGGCGATTATCCCGAGGCGGTGCATACCGCGCTCGAAAACGCCGTCAACGGCCACGCCTGGCGCGAAAACGCCGTCAAGCTCTGCTTCCTCGTGCTCGACGCTCCTCCTCACACCGAAGACGAGATCCAGAGCATCAACTCCCAGATCGTCAAGACGCTCACCGACGCCGCCGCGAAGGGCGTGCGCATAATCCCCGTGGCGTCTTCGGGCATAGATAAAGAGACCGAAGTCCAGCTCCGCAGCTACGCGGTGATGACCGGCGGCACTTATATATTCCTCACCGATCATTCGGGCTACGGCAATTCGCATATCGAAGCTTCCGTGGGCGAATACGACGTGGAACCGCTCAACGAATGCATCATCCGCGTCTCGTGCGAATACTGCGGGCTCGAATATACTTCTCCCGAAAAACCCGAGACTTCCGAAGAAAGCCCAGTTATCGTCGACGGTCAGTGAACTCCGTAAACCGGATATAAGGCGAAACGCAAAAAACGGCCCGCTGCGGTAAGCCCCGCAGCGGGTCTGTTTCATTTTATTCGTTTGTTTATCCGGTGGCTCAGGCGTTTTTCGCCTTGCGTTTTTTGAGCGTAAGTATCACAAAGACCGCCGCGGCAGCACTCGCGGCCAAGGCGATTACCACCCATATTATCACGCTTGAACCGCTTTGCGATTCAAGCTTGAAATCGGGCGAATCGACATCGTATGCCGATAAATCGACGGTCTCCATATAGTTCCCGCCTCCCGGGGGAACGTCGGGTCCCATTTTGGAATACGCTTCTCCAACTATTGCAAAAAACCGCTCCGACGTGAACAGATAACGGCCGGTGTTCGATCTGTTGTAATAAACGTAATCTCCCTTGTCTGTTTGATAGTAAATCGCCGTGCCCTGGTGCATCGTGGGGTTGAAGAACAAAAACTTGTTTATTACCACTTTTGCGCCGGTGGTTTCTTTTACAAAATCGTCATCCTTCAAATACTTGAGCACCGGTATGACGCCCGTAAAAGAAGAGTCGTTGTCATACATCCTGACCAGCTCGCCGTCATAATAAGAATAGAAGCTCCAGTCGTTTTCAGCGGCGCCTTTTCTTTTTACGGCGTATATGATCTGAAGATACCTGCCGTTTTGCAGTACGTCTTCAACAGAAGGATAATTCCCGAAGGTCGTCACTACGCCGCAGTTGTACGTTTTCAACACGGTGTCGCCGTCTTTGGCGTTCAGCTGCTGCAGGACCGTTTCGCCTACGGACGCGGCGCTGTATTCGCCGAGCCGGTCCGCCCCGTTTTCGCTTTCCGCAAACGCTTCGACCGAACAGACGGCAAGAACGAGCAAAACGCATAATAACGTGATGAGTTTTTTCATATCAAGCGCTCCTTCTGTTTTTTGATGAATAATCTATTCTGCAATAACAGTATCACGTTCCCCACCGTTTGTCAATGGTTTTTGAGAAAAAAACCGCGTTCACGTATGTGAACGCGGCTTTTCGTATAAGTATACCCGCTTATTTTATCTCGGGCAGGCTTGCCGCGGCGACCGACTGACCTACCAGGGGCAGGTG
>CAMZED010000148.1 GCA_947305675.1 uncultured Clostridia bacterium
TAGACGGTGAACTCGGCGCTGTTGTATTTGATATCGACGAAGCGAAAGAGATATTAAAATCCGCAATAGATGAATATGTCGGATCAGACAAATGAAATAATTAATTAAGAAGGGTCAAAAAATGAAAGTCATACTTCTTGAAGACGTAAAAGGTCAGGGCAAAAAGGGAGAGCTCATAAACGCATCTGACGGATACGCAAGGAATTATCTGCTCCCGAGAAAACTCGCAAAACTCGCTGACGCCGGTTCGATCCAGCAAATCGAATCGCGCAGGGAAAGCGAAGCCTTCCATCTTGCCGAAAGCAAAAAACAGGCGCTTGCCACAAAAGATCTGCTCGCAGATAAGACTATAGTTTTCAAAACCACCGGCGGCGCCGACGGCAGGCTTTACAGCGCCGTTACCGCAAAGGATATCAGCGCAAAGATCAAATCGGATATCGGTATCGATATCGATAAGCGCGATATAATCATCAACGAAAACATCAAACTCGCCGGCGAATATACGGTGAAGGTCAAGCTGTTCCAGGGAATAAGCGCGGATCTTAAACTTATCGTCGAGGCTTGATCATTTCCGGAGGCTGAAATGGCTGAATTTGACAGTATTCGCAAAATGCCTTTTTCGCTTGAAGCGGAACAGGCTATTCTCGGAACGGTAATTGTCGATTCCGAAAAATTCCCCGAGATAGCGCATCTTAAAGACGAAGATTTTTATCTCGAGCAGCACAAGCAAATATTCGGTGCAATGCGCGATATGTTCATCAAGAACAGAGTCATCGATCCGGTGACTCTTATCTCCGCGCTTACAAGTCTGGGCACATATACCGAGGGCGACGCCGCAAAATATATAAAATTGCTTGTCGATCTGTCAGCCGACGCTTCCAATATTACCGAATACACAAAGATCGTAAGCGATAAATCGATACTCCGTGCGTTGATCGACGCCTCGCGGGATATTTCCGATCTCGCGTACAGCGAAAAAGGCGAGGTAAGCGATACCGTCAATTACGCCGAAAAGAGGATCTATGACATCTCGCAGGATAAATACAAAGAAGGTTTCGATAAGATAGCCGACGTTATCCGCGAACACCACAAAAACCTCAACCTTTTAAAAGATAATCCCGCCGCGCTCTCCGGCACTCCGACGCGCTTCGGCGCGCTGGACCGCGTCCTTATCGGAATGGGCAAAGGCGATCTTATTGTCGTTGGCGGGCGCCCGGGTATGGGTAAAACGAGCTTTGCGATGAATATCGCCACTAACGTTGCAAAAACGACCGACAAGAACGTTGCCGTATTTTCGCTTGAAATGTCCTCCGAACAGCTTGTTTCCCGAATGCTTTCCAGCGAAGCGCTCATCGATTCCGCTTCAATGCGTACCGGCAAGCTTACCGACGACGACTGGCGCCATCTCGCTGAAGCCGAAAGCGCTCTTTTCCACACGAATATTTATATCGATCCCACCACGAACCTAACTCCGACAACAATGAAGTCAAAACTTCGCAGGCTCGGCAACGTCGGTCTTATCGTCGTCGACTATCTGCAGCTTATGTATCCCGACATACAGACCGATAACCGCGTAAGGGATATTGCCGAAATAACCCGTGCGCTTAAACTTATGGCAAAAGAATTCGAAGTCCCGTTGATCCTCTGCTCGCAGCTTGCCCGTGCGACTGAAAACCGCAAAGACCGCCAACCGATGCTTTCCGACCTGCGCGATTCAGGCGCCATTGAACAGGATGCCGACATAGTTCTGTTCCTTTACCGCGGCGATTATTATGAGCGCAAAGAGGGCGACCCCGCTCAGCAGGCGCCCGAAAATTCAGATTATATCACGGCGGAATGCAACGTGGCAAAGAACCGCCACGGCAACACCGGCGTAATAAAGCTTGCCTGGGTGGGCAAATATTTCAAATTTATGAGCATAGAGGAAAACCTTAACGATGGCAGCGAGGAAAACTGACGTTCTTTCTGCGGTTCGTGCATATTATTCCCGTATGTCTGACGAATTGAACGGGAAAAGGCTTTGCGTCTGCCTTTCCGGCGGCGCTGATTCGGTCGCACTGCTGCGCGCTTCACTTGCGCTTGCCGGTGAATTCGGTTACGAGCTATGCGCCTGCCATTTTAATCATATGATACGCGGGCTCGAATCTGACCGCGACGAGAAGTTTTGCATCGATCTGTGCGAAAAGCTCGGCGTCGCGCTTTACCGCGGCAGGGACGACGTACCTGCCTATGCGAAAAAATTCAAAAAATCTACTGAAGAAGCCGCGCGTGAATGCAGATACGCGTTTTTCGAAAGATGCCTTAATAACCGGAGATTCGATTTTTACGCCACTGCTCATAATTTAAACGACGATTCCGAAACTCTGCTGCTGAACCTTATCCGCGGCTCGGGCTCAAACGGCGGCTCTTCGCTCGCTTCACGCAACGGCGCTTTGTTAAGACCTCTGCTTTGCGCCGGAAGGGAAGAGATCGAAAAGTATCTCGAATCGGTCTCACAGGATCACATTCACGACAGCACTAACGATTCGTTGGATTACACCCGCAATTACGTTAGGAAAATATTAATTCCGGCACTCGAAAAAATCAATCCGAACGTTTCAGAAGCGCTTGCCGGTTTTGCCGAATCCGCCCGTACCGACCGCCTGTTTTTCGATTCGCTTACCGAACTTCATCTTAACGACGACCTTTCGGAGCTTCCGAAAGCGTTGACTGACAGAATAATTTTAAGAAAATATAAAGACTTTTCGGGTAAAATATTAAACAGCGAACAGCTGAATATAATATCCGCTTCGACATATTGCAAAACTCGCAGGGTTTTAAAAGTCGACAACAATTATGAATGCGTGACAGACAACGGTTCTGTTGAGTTTTTGAATATCCACGAAATAATACCGAAATACCCCGTTCAAACGCTTGATCAAGGCGAGAATTATGTATTCGGCGAGCGTATAACGGTTTTTATATCGGAAAGTTTTGCGCCGTCCACCGCCGCAAGACAATGC
>CAMZED010000149.1 GCA_947305675.1 uncultured Clostridia bacterium
ATGATTTTGCCGCTGGAAAAGACGTAGGCGCCGCTCATTTCGACGTTGATCTTCATCACGGTGCGGGCGACGAATTCCTTTTCGTCAAGCTGAAGATCGGCAAGCACCGAACGAAGCGGCGTAACAAAATATCGCCAAATGATGGGCTCATCGGTGATCTCGGGTATTTTTCGCGTCGGGATCAACTCGCCCTTTACAACTTCAAAGGATTCCTTTAAGAACGCCTCGCACTTTTTGCGGGTGTCGCGGCAATCATAAAAAATATGGAACGCGTAAAAGTCTTTATAGTCCGGATAGATCCCATACCCGGCAAAGCCGCCGCCCAGGCCGTTTGAACGGTCATGCATCGGCTTCATGGCCTCTATAATTGAGGTGCCCGTCATGCGGTGCCCGGTTTTGGATATCACCGCTGCGATCGCACACCCGGAGGGGATTCTCACATCGCCTTCTCTGATCATATCTTTTCACCTTTCCTTACGGTTTTGTTCCGGATAAAACGAAAAGACGCCCATTTTCGCGCAGACCTCGGCCTGCGTGAAAATGAACGCCTTTGCTCATTGCACAGGATTATACACCGTCAATTACGTTTTGTCAATATCAAAAAACGCCTGCTTTCACAAACTTGCAGGATTTTTCAAAAAAGTTTCAGAAAAATGGGCTTGACAAAACAAAATCGCCGTTGTATAATGGCATGCGTTAAAGGCAAGGGCGTCTTTGAATTTCAAGGGTTCAGAGGCGCGTTGCTCGTTTTTAACGTAATTTCATAAATGAAGGCAAAGGCGTCTTTCATGTCATTTTACATGAAAGGAGTTTATAAAAATGAAAAAGGGATCGGATTATTTCGGAGAAAACGTCTTTGACGACAGAGTGATGAAGGCGGTTTTATCGGCAAAGGTATACGCCTCGCTAAAACACACGATAGACGAGGGACAGTCCCTTGATCCCGGTGTGGCGGACGCCGTGGCGCTTGCCATGAAGGATTGGGCGGTAAGCAAAGGCGCGACTCATTTTACGCACTGGTTCCAGCCGCTTACCGGCATCACCGCCGAAAAGCACGACGGATTTATCACTCCATCTCCCGACGGCGGCGTTATAATGGAGTTTTCCGGCAAAGAACTGATCAAAGGCGAGCCGGACGCTTCCTCATTCCCGTCGGGCGGATTGCGCGCGACATTTGAAGCCAGGGGATATACGGCGTGGGACCCCACCTCTTACGCTTTTATAAAAGGTAAAACGCTTTGCATCCCCACGGCGTTCTGCTCCTACGGCGGACACGCCCTGGACAAAAAGACTCCGCTTTTGCGCTCGATGGAAGCTTTGAACAAGCAGGCGCTGCGCGTACTTCGTCTGTTCGGAAACACCACCGCAAAATACGTCCGCTCGTCGGTTGGGCCGGAGCAGGAATATTTCCTCATCTCAAAAGAAATGTATGATAAACGCCCCGACCTGCGTTTTACCGGGCGTACGCTTTTCGGCGCCAAACCGCCGAAAGGGCAGGAGATGGACGATCACTATTTCGGCGCCATCAAGCCTAAGGTCGCCGAATTTATGGAGGATCTGAACGACGAGTTGTGGAAGCTCGGCATCATGGCGAAGACCGAGCACAACGAAGTCGCTCCCGCCCAGCACGAGCTTGCTCCGATCTACACCACCACCAACGTGGCGACGGACCACAACCAGTTAACAATGGAGATAATGCAAAAAACGGCGGCAAAGCACGGCCTTGTCTGTCTGCTTCACGAAAAGCCCTTCGCCGGAGTGAACGGAAGCGGCAAGCACAACAACTGGTCCATCGCAACGAGCGAAGGGCAAAACCTGCTTTCTCCGGGCGAAACTCCTTATGAGAACGCGCAGTTTTTACTGTTCCTCTGCGCCGTAATCAAGGCGGTAGACGATTATCAGGATTTGCTCCGCATCTCGGTCGCCACCGCGGGCAACGATCACCGACTCGGCGCAAACGAGGCTCCTCCTGCCGTTATTTCGATGTTTTTGGGCGACGAGCTGAACGCGGTACTTGAAGCTATAGAAACCGATACGCCTTATAAGGGCGCGGAAAAAACGCAGATGAAATTAGGCGTCGACGTGCTGCCGAAATTCAACCGCGACACCACCGACCGCAACCGCACCTCGCCCTTTGCCTTCACCGGCAACAAGTTCGAGTTCCGTATGCTGGGCTCGTCAAACAGTATCGCCTGCGCGAATATCATGCTCAACGCCGCCGTGGCGGAAAGCCTGAAAGTATACGCCGACCGTCTGGAGGGCGCGGATGATTTTGAGACGGCGCTCCACGACATGATCAAGAAGACGATAAAAGATCATAAGCGCATAATCTTCAACGGCAACGGCTACGACGACGCCTGGATAAAAGAAGCGACCGAAGTGCGCGGACTTCTCAATTTCCGCACCACCGCCGACTGTATGCCGCATCTGCTTGACAAAAAGAACGTGGATATGCTGACGTCACACAAGGTGTTTACAGTGGACGAACTGCGCTCACGCCGCGATATTATGCTTGAAAACTACTGCAAAACTGTAACTATCGAGGCGAATACGATGGTCGATATGGCTAATACTCAAATAGCTCCGGCGGTATCGGATTTCACTTCGCACGTCGCTTCCTGCGCACAGACGAAAAAAGCGCTCGATCCGTCGATAAACTGCGAATATGAAATTAAACTTGCAGGCAAACTGTCCGCACTTACCGACAGGATCGCTTCGGGCGTTTCGGGATTGCAGGACGCTTTGATATCACTTCACGGCGCGAAGGATATCATAGCCGAATCCGAACTTGTACGCGACAATATACTGCCGAAAATGTGCGAACTGCGCCTCGCCTGTGACGAAGCCGAAACGCTCACGGCGAAGGGCTACTGGCCGTTCCCGAGCTATGGAGATATTTTGTTCAGCGTAAAATAAGGAGTAAACCATGGCAATAGAAGAAATCACAAAATTAGTAAAAGAATCCGTAACAGGCGAAGTTTTCG
>CAMZED010000150.1 GCA_947305675.1 uncultured Clostridia bacterium
CTGGCGCGTTACCGCGCTCGGCATAAAGAACGCGGAAAAATTCAGCGACATCCGCATTGCGCAGAGCACGGGCGAACCCGTGTGCACGCTGCCGTTCTTCGTTAAGACCGATATGTGTTCCACCTACGTCAAAGGCGACGACATAGCGCTTTCGGTCCGCTGCTTCGGTACAAAAGCGCAGGGACATGCAAATTACACGGCGGTGATATGCGACGCTGAAGGCAGCGAGATAGCGCGCAAACAAGTTTCCGGCGACACCAAGGCTTTCACCGGAATCAATTTCGGCAAGCTGGACGAAGGCGATTACAGTCTCACCGTTTACGCCGACTGCGGCGAATACACCGACGCTTTGAAGAGCACGTTCAGAGTGGTGACTTCCACGCTCGCGGTAGACGCCGTGGCGACGGTCACCTTGGACGAACTCAAATCCCTGAACACGCTCGCATACCCCGTGAACGTGGTCGTAAGCGCCGGCGGAAGCGATTCGTTCTATTCCGGAGTGCTCGGCAGACTCTATTACTCATACGGCGAACGCGCCGATTCCCTTGCTGCGAAATACGCCGCGGCGGTCATAATGAAAAACG
This sequence comes from uncultured Clostridia bacterium, assembly GCA_947305675.1. Classification (GTDB taxonomy): domain Bacteria; phylum Bacillota; class Clostridia; order Oscillospirales; family CAG-382; genus Coliplasma. The sequence continues at coordinate 585 of CAMZED010000150.1, forward strand.
TCTACGGCGGCGATTTCGGCATTTCGGATATCGAAAGCAAGTTCGATTCGTTCTGCGGTACGGCGGGCGTCAAGCTTTTGCCTTACGGCGAAGCGGACCTCGAATTGACCGCGCTCATTGCGGACGTCGCGCCCGAGCTTTTGGCAGGAAAACTCACTGTTGCCGATCTGTTTGCAAACAAGCTTAACCGTAACGTGTTCCAAAGCGACGTGGAGCTTTGCGCTTCGATATACGGACTCGCCGCGTGCGGCGAACCCGTGCTCGACGTGCTGTACACGGTATCGTCGCAGGCCGGCGACTACAGCGACGAAGCCAAGCTTTACCTTGCGTGCGGATTTGCCGCAGCGGGCGATTATACCGCCGCGGAAAGCATCTATTCGCAAATAGTCGGCAAACTTGCGGTCGGCGTTGAAAACGCGACGTACCTCAAAGGCGCCGACGAAGACTCCAAGATCAAGCTCACTTCCCTTGCGCTGGTCGTCGCTTCGCGCATCAGGCGTTCCGACGCGATCAGATTCGCGCGCTACGCGGTAAGTATCCCGAACACGCACGGCGAAGCCGCGCATCTGGGACTTGCGGCGTTTGCAAAGTATTATCTGCCCGCCGAAAAGCAGGAACTGCAGAATATAAGCTACACTCTCGCCGACGGCGTTAAGCACGAGTCCGCAATAGGGTTCGGCAAGCAGCTTTGCCTCACGCTTTACAAATCGGATCTCGAATCGCTCGTCCTTGAAGGGTGCGAAAACGCCGCGATAACCGTGCGTTACAGCGCGAGCGCCGCCGAGGCCGCGCGCGATTACGGCAAAGGCAGAGTGAAAGTGCAGAAGACCGTAAGCGGCGACGTGGTGACGATAACCGTTTCGGGTACTTCCAACAGATACTGGGAATACTTCTCGCTCGACGACGTCATCCCTTCGGGCGCCCGCCTGCTCTACACTTTCAACCACGGCGACTACGCCAGAGGCAGCAACGCGACCGCGTATATCTACAACCGCGCCGGTCAGCGGATGGAAGGCCACATTTCGGTATCGGCCCCCGAAAGCTACTTTAAAAACTACCGCAATGACAACACGGAATTCTGCAAGGAATACTCGTTCTCAGTCACCGTGAGTTACCGCATACGCAAGGCGGTCAGCGGCGAGTTCAAGGTGGAACCCGCGGTGGTCAGTTCCGAATACAGCGAAGTATTTGAATTTTCAACAGGCAACACGACCGTTGTTTACGATTGATATTCAGGCAAAATAAGACGGCGTCCGGAAGCAAACCGCTTCCGGACGCCGTTCGTTTTTATACGCGTCAGAACGATTCCATATCGCTTACGGCTTTGATTTTTCGCATCACCGCGCAGACGATGTTTTCTATAAGCGAGCCGGAGGTGAAATCGGCGGGGACGCAATAATTCACCCTTCCGGACGAAAGCAGGCGCTTGGCGGTGTTATCGCCTTTCTTTTCGTTATACACCGCGATCGACTGTCCGCCGTACGCCTTGACGAGGCGCATACACGGGACGTCGGTTATTCCGTCGCCGACGTAGATCATATTGCCGAACGGCACGCGGCGGGCGTTTTCGGGGGTGTATTCGTTTAAGAGCGACGCGCTTTTGCTGTCGATATCGAGCACGCCCTTGTTTATGCGGAACAAAAACTGAGTCTTTGCGGTGTAGTTGACCGCCACCTTGGGCCAGCGGATGGATCCGTTTTCGTCGTACATAAATTCGCACGCGTAAATGCGCTTGAAATTGCCGGCGCGGGCGATGGAAGTGCCTTCGATTATCTCTTTTATCCCGGAAGAAACAATGTAATGCTCCACGGTCACGCCGATCTCCGCCGCCGCGGCGTTTATGCGCCCGAACCAGGATTCGACTCCTTCGAAATATTCTATTCCGCGCCCGAGTTCAAAGAATTTGTCGCGCGTTATGCGTATGTTCTTTTCGCCGCATTTCTGCACCATAAGGAACATATACGCGAGTATGCTGTCCATCTGCTGGGTGTCGGTGAGCCTGTCGACTTCGCCCCAGAATTCGTCGGGCGAAAGCCCGAGTTCGGGTATAAAGCCGTAATCCTGCATATCGCGCGTGGAAAGCGTTTTGTCAAAATCGTACATCAAGGCAATGACGGGTCCGCTCATAACGTTATACCTTTCTTTTTTAAAAAACCAGTTGTGAAATGCGTTTATTCTATTATACCAGAAACCGCGCAAATGTCAATAACGCGTGCGACGATAGATATTGACAACCGCCGCGTTATCTGTTATAATTTTCAGGTGATATAATGTGTTTTTGCGCAGTCCGAGCGCGCATCGAATAACGCCCGGGCGCGTTTTTTGAAAGGAGAACCCGAATGGAATCAACGGTAATCGAAGTCACGAGCAAAGGCGGCGGCATTGACGAAGCGCTTTCGC
>CAMZED010000151.1 GCA_947305675.1 uncultured Clostridia bacterium
CGCAGGCCTTGGAGGGCTTGATTATGTCGATAAGGCGTTTGTGAGTGCGATATTCGAACTGTTCGCGGCTGTCTTTGTATTTGTGGACGGCGCGAAGGATGGTTACGATCTCTTTATCGGTGGGGAGCGGGATCGGACCGGAAACTACCGCGCCGTTGCGCTTTGCGGTTTCGACGATCTTCTCGGCGGCTTTGTCGATAAGAGTGTGATCGTAGGATTTGAGACGGATTCTGATTTTTTCTTTCTTGGCCATTTTTTGCCTCCAAATATAAAATAATGTAGATTTGACGGCAGAGCCGCGGAACACCGTGCCGGGCGTTTTGAACAACACCCTTAAAAAATGCCCGAAGCCTGCGCCCGATTGTCGGACATACTCTGTCATAGTTACCTGCCAAAAGGCAGCAATCTATAACTTCATCGCACACCAAGCGGGGGTTATTGTACCACAAACGCCAAAAATGTGCAATATATATTGTCAAAATATATTTGTAAATATTTTGTGAACAAAAGGCAAAAAAACCGCTTCGGCAAAAAAAAAGGATTTACAAAACGGCAAATATCTTTATAATGTATTTGTGGTATTGTGCGGAAATTGAAAAATGCCGTTTGCGCTTATTACCAATATAACAAAAAAGGAAGAAAAGCCCATGGACGAACGTTGTATGAACGAATATCTCAAATGGAAAGAATATGCGGAAAGATCCGGTGACGCGCCGACGGCGCAAAGGCTTGCCGAGATCGAGGGCGATTTTGAAGCGATCGAGGAAAGGTTCGCCGTACCGATGAGTTTCGGCACAGCCGGACTGCGCAGTACGATGGACGTCGGCATTGCGAAGATGAACATATATACCGTCGCGCAGACCACCCAGGGGCTTGCCGAGCTGATAAACGAAGCAGGCGGGCAGGAACGCGGCGTGGCTGTCTGTCACGACAACCGCAACAACTCGCGGATGTTTGCCGAAACCGCGGCAAAAGTGCTTGCCGCCAACGGGATAAAAGTTTATTTGTTCGAATCGCTCCGCCCCACCCCTGAACTTTCTTTTGCGGTGCTTCATTACGGCTGTATCGCAGGGATAAACGTAACCGCTTCGCACAACCCCAAAGAATACAACGGTTATAAAGTCTATTGGGAGGACGGAGCGCAGCTTCCGCCGGAACACGCGAAAAAGGTTTCGGAATCGGCTTCGCGGTGCGATATTTTTTACGGATGGAAGCAAATCAGCCTTGAAGAAGCCGAAAAGGCAGGCAGGCTGATCTATATCGGCGGCGAATGCGACGGCGCGTTCCTCGATGCGGTGCTTGCAAGCTCGCTCGCGCCGGAATATATAAAAGAATACGGCGACGGGATAGGGTTCGTCTATACCCCCGTCCACGGGACAGGTTACCGACTTGTTCCCGAAGCACTCAGGCGCTGCGGGCTAAACGCGCTTAACACCGTCGATTCGCAGATGATCCCGGACGGCGACTTTCCCACAGTCGTATCGCCCAACCCCGAAAACCGCGAATGTTTTGACGAGGCGGTGAAGCTGATTGCAAGCAGGAACATCGATTGCGGCGCGATAATCGCCACCGACCCCGACGCCGACCGGATAGGGCTTGCGATAAAAGACGGGAACGGCGATTTCATCGCTCTGAGCGGCAACCAGATCGGCGCGCTGCTTGCCGACCATATAATAAAAGTCCGCCGCGAGAAAGGCATTATGCCGGAAAACGCCTGCGCGATAAAATCGGTGGTGTCATCGAACCTCTTCGACGCGATCTGTGAAAAGAACGGCGTAAGGCATATAAGCGTTCTTACCGGATTCAAATATATCGGCGAGAAGATAAAAGAATGGGAAGCCGACAAAAGCAACACCTTTATTTTCGGTTATGAAGAAAGCCAGGGATACCTCGCCGGCGGCTATGCCAGAGATAAAGACGCCGTCGGGGCGAGCGTGCTCGCGGCGGAGATGGTCTGCCGTCAAAGGGCGCGCGGAAAAACGGTTTTTGAAGCGCTTAACGAGATTTATGCTGAATACGGATATTACCGCGAAAGCGTGCTTAATATAAAAATATCCGGAGTCGATCCCATGGCGGAGATGGCGAAACGCATGGAAGCGATCCGAAAAGAGGCCCCGGACGAATTCGCCGGGACAAAAGTGATCGCCGTACGCGATTATTCGAAAGGACTGCGCATATGTTCCGACGGGACGTCGGAAGGCACCGGGCTGCCAAAGAGCGATATGCTTTATTACGAACTTGCGGACGGTTCCGCGGTGATAATACGCCCGTCGGGTACCGAGCCGAAGATAAAAGCCTATATTCTGGTCCGCGCCGAAAGCATTGAAAAAGCTGACGAAGCCGCCGGGAAATTTGCTTCGGCAGCCGAAAAACTGATCTGAGGTGTATATTGTATATAAGTATATATAAATAAGGAAGAAAATTTATGGACGACAGACTTCGCGCCCTGTTCGAAAGGGTATATAAACCGATATCAACGTTCGATGTCGAAGCATTCATAACCAAAGAACCGCTGACATATCCCCACCGGACCGAAGGTGAATACCGGCGCATCGTCCCGGGCGAAAAATGGGGCGATCTTTGGGATTGCGCCTGGATGAGGATGGTGTGCGTTATGCCGGAATACAACGCCGGAGAAAAGATCGCCTATCGGATCGACGTAGGCGGTGCGGCCTGCGTTTTCGACCGGGAGGGAACTCCTTACAAAGGGCTTACCAACAAAGATAGTTTTTATTCGTTCGAGCTTGGTATGCCGGGAAAACAGATCTGCTTCCCGCGCAAGACTCCCCTCCCCGGGGAAGAAATAGAACTTTGGCTGGATTGCGGCGCGAACGATCTTTTCGGTGAAAGCGAACGTCAGAACCCGCCGGAAGAAAAGATCGGATACCTGCACAGGGCGGAAGTTTGCGTTTGTGATGAAGAAAAACGCGCGCTTTATTACGATCTTG
>CAMZED010000152.1 GCA_947305675.1 uncultured Clostridia bacterium
GATCAATAATCAATAATCAATAATCAATACTCAAATAACTCCTCCGGTTTTCCGGGGGAGTTTCGCTTTAAAAACAGCGATTCGGCTTTCCTGTGCTTTTGAACCGCCGCCGCAAAAGGGGCGCAAGACGAACGGAATGAAAAAAACATTTCGCCGACGACGAAAAATGTTGAAATTGCGATTTATTTATGTTACAATACATCGGGTGATTTTTTTATGCGGTACGATTATGTTTTTTGGGATTGGAACGGCACTGTCTACGACGACGCCGAGGCTTCTAAAGACGCGGTCAATTTAATGCTCCGGCGCCGCGGCAAGCCGGATATCGACCTTGAGACCTACCGCGAATATATCGATATCCCGATCTCGAAATTTTACGAAAAAGCGTTCGGCTCCCCTTTGCAGGATATGGATCTGCTCGCCTCGGAATTCAACGCCGATTACCGCGCATGCCTGCCGGAATGTCCCCTGCGCGCCGGAATAAAAGAGGTCATCGAACGGCTTTATTCACTTGGGATCAGACAGTGCGTCTTTTCTTCCAGTGCAAACGAAATTATCAACGAATTCCTTGATAAACACGGTATGGCGCAGTATTTTGATGCTGTTCTCGGCGCTTCGGATTATTACGTCGGCAGCAAACTTCAGCGCACGAAAGATTACCTTGAAAACAACGGGATCGACCCGAAGCGCGCCGTGTTTATAGGCGATATGGAACACGATTACGAAGTTGCGTCCGCCTGCGGAAGCGATTGCATACACATCGGCGGCGGACACCGTCCCGACAAAGTCCTTGAAAATACCGGCAGGCCGTTTGTTTGCGACGCATACGGTCTGCTTGAACTGATAACGAAATAATTTTTTCTTTAAAGTGAGGTTTGGATTTATGAACAAGATCGGATTTGATTGCAATAAATACGTTGAACTGCAATCAAAACATATTCGTGAAAGGATCGAAAAGTTCGGCGGAAAACTTTATCTTGAATTCGGCGGAAAACTTTTCGACGATTACCACGCTTCCCGCGTGCTTCCCGGATTCAAACCCAGCATCAAGATAGATATGCTCACCGCTTTGAAAGATGAAGCGGAAATAGTTATCGCCATAAACAGCAACGATATCGAAAAGAACAAGGTCCGCGGCGATCTCGGCATAACCTACGATCAGGACGTGTTCCGCCTTATCGACGCCTTCCGTTCCTGCGGGCTTTACGTCGGCAGCGTCGTGCTCACACAGTATAATTCTCAGCCGGCGGCGGTCGCTTTTCAGAAACGTCTAGAAAAGCTCGGCGTGACAACTTATAAACATTATCCGATCGAAGGATATCCTTCCAACGTGAAGCTCATTGTAAGCGAGCAGGGATACGGAAAAAACGAGTTTATCAAAACCGAACGCCGCCTTGTTGTCGTCACGGCGCCCGGACCGGGCAGCGGAAAGATGGCGACCTGCCTTTCGCAGCTTTATCACGAGCAGGAACGCGGTGTGAAAGCCGGATATGCGAAGTTCGAGACTTTCCCGATCTGGAACCTGCCGTTGAAACACCCGGTCAACATCGCTTACGAGGCGGCGACCGCCGATCTCGACGATTTAAACTGCATTGATCCCTTCCATCTTGAAGCTTACGGCGTGCAGACGGTAAACTATAACCGCGACGTCGAGATATTCCCGGTCCTCAACGCGATCTTTGAACGTATTTACGGCTATTCGCCTTATAAATCCCCCACCGATATGGGCGTTAATATGGCGGGAAACGCCATCTGCGACGACGAGGTCTGCCGCGCCGCCGCCAAACAGGAGATAATAAGGCGTTATTACGAATCGCTTTGCCAGCTTCGCAAGGGAATGTGGAATGAAAGCGTCTCCCAGAAAATAGAGATACTTATGAATCAGCTCGGCATAACACTCGAAGACCGTCAAGTTGCCGTAGCCGCAAATAAAAAAGCAAAAGAGACTCAGGCTCCCGCAGCCGCAATAGAACTTAACGACGGCAGGATAATAACCGGCAAGACGACGTCGCTTTTAGGCGCTTCCAGCGCAATGCTGTTGAACGCCTTAAAAGCGCTCGCCGGGATCGATGATTCCGTTCTCCTGCTTTCACCATCGGTCATCGAACCGATTCAGACGCTTAAAACCCAGCATATGGGCAACAGCAACCCCCGCCTGCATACCGACGAGATCCTTATCGCTCTTTCGGTCTGCGCCGTTGACGACGCCAATGCGCGTCTTGCGCTCGATCAGCTCAAGCAACTCGAACATACCGAGATGCATTCTTCTGTACTGCTTTCCCAGGTCGATGAAAAACTGCTTAAAAAACTCGGCGTGAACCTTACCTGCGAACCTGTCTATCAGACCAAAAAACTGTTCCACGCAAACTGATCTTTGCTGTTTTATATGTTTAGACGATTTTATTCATCGGATTCGCTTTCAAAGAAAGTCGATCTGCTCGGCGAAGTTCCTAACACGGGCACCCTTTATTCGGGCTTTTTAAAAGTCGCCTGGCCGGCTATGGTCGAGGCTCTTTTGATGAGCCTTGTCGGTTTTATAGATTCGGTAATGGTATCCGGATGCGGAGTTCTCGCCGTCGGGTCGGTGGGGCTTACGACACAGCCGAGAATGCTGTTTTACGCCGTTTTTTTCGCGCTTTCGGTCGCGGTCACGGCGATCGTCGCAAGGCGTAAAGGGCAGGGCGATTCCGAAGGAGCGCATGCCTGCCTTTCTCAGGCGGTCACCGTCGCTTTGATACTTATGGTGCTGCTCGGGATAACTTCGTGGTTCGTCGCGGAACCTCTGCTTATTCTTGCCGGGGCGAGCGACGAGACCGTCGGCGACGCGGTGGTATATTTCCGTATCACTCAGATCGGTCTTATGTTCACCGGGCTCAGCCTTACGATAAAT
>CAMZED010000153.1 GCA_947305675.1 uncultured Clostridia bacterium
ATAACCCAACGGGCGAGGATGACACATGTTCGATTGTCTCTGCGTTGTCTGCGAGGAGTCTGCGACCTCTGCGTTCAAAATAAATAAAACATGTCAGCAGAGAATGAATGGCAATTTGCCTTTATTCCTGGGTTCCCATGAGGAACTTGTCGATGTCGGCGGCAGCGGCTCTGCCGGCTCCCATGGCGAGAATAACGGTCGCGGCGCCGGTAACGATGTCGCCGCCCGCCCAGACGCGGTCTTTGGTCGTCTTGCCGGTTTCTTCGTTGGCGATGATGTACCCGCGCTTGTTGAGTTCCATGCCGGGGGTCGCCTTTGTAACAACCGGGTTGGCGCCCGATCCGACGGCAACGATAACCGTATCGCAGTCGCGGACGAATTCCGAGCCTTCAACCGGAATCGGACGGCGGCGGCCGGAAGCGTCCGGTTCGCCCAGTTCCATCTTCTGGCATTTGACCTGGCAGACCATGCCTTTCTCGTTGCCGATGTATTCAACCGGGTTGGTAAGGAACGAGAACTCGACGCCCTCTTCTTTGGCGTGATGAACTTCTTCGCCTCGAGCGGGGAGTTCGTCCTGAGATCGGCGATAGATGATTGTAACGGAATCCGCGCCAAGTCGCAGAGCGGTTCGAGCGGCGTCCATGGCAACGTTTCCGCCGCCGATAACGCAGACTTTCCCGCCGCGAACGATGGGCGTGTCACATTCCGGGAACTTGTACGCCTTCATGAGGTTGGATCGGGTCAGATACTCGTTGGCGGAATAGATGCCGCCGAGGTCTTCGCCCGGCGTGCCCATAAAGGACGGCAGACCGGCGCCGACGCCGATATAAACCGCGTCAAAACCCTCTTCGTTGAGCAGTTCGTCGACGGTAATCGTCTTGCCGATAACTTCGTTCGTCTCGATTTTCACGCCCAGCTTTTGCAGGTATCCGACTTCCGCTTCGACAATCGCTTTAGGAAGACGGAACTCCGGAATGCCGTACATCAAAACGCCGCCGGGACGATGAAACGCCTCGAAAATGGTAACGTCGTGTCCTTTGAGAATCAAAGATCCGGCAACGCTCAAGCCGCTGGGGCCGGAGCCGACAACGGCGATTTTCTTTCCGGTAGCCGGGGCTTTTTCGGGAATGGTAACCAGACCGTTTTCGCGTTCGTAGTCTGCGACGAAACGTTCACAGCGGCCGATCGCGACCGGTTCGCCTTTAATCCCTAAAATGCACTTGGATTCGCACTGTTTTTCCTGCGGGCAGACGCGTCCGCAGACGGCGGGCAGCGCGTTGGTCTTTTTAATCGCCTGAGCCGCTTCAGCAAACTTGCCTTCTTTGGTCAGAGCCAAAAAGGTCGGGATTTCAACGGAGACCGGGCAGCCGGTTCGGCACATCGGCTTTTTGCAGTTCAAGCAGCGGGACGCTTCCTGCATTGCCATTTCAGCGGTGTATCCCAGCGGGACTTCCTTAAAATTATGAGCGCGAACCTTGGGGTCTTGCTCCGGCATGGGGGTTCTTGGAGTTGGCATAATGTATTTTTGATTCTATAATGAAGTGTTATTCTTTAGCCCCTAGCTATTAGCTGCTAGCTGTTAGCTTGGGGGATTATGGTCTTAGTTTTAACAATTAACGCAGGCGTCTGGAAAGAAAAGCTAATAGCTAGAAGCTAGCAGCTAAAAGCTCCTCTACTGCTTACTGTCTAACGTTTCAATGTATCTGTTCAGCGAGCATTTCTCCTGTTCGCAGTAAATTCTCTGACGCTGCATGACGGAATCCCAGTCGATGAGGAAGGCGTCGAATTCGGGGCCGTCAACGCAGGTGAACTTGACCTTGTCGCCCAGCTTGACGCGGCAGCCGCCGCACATGCCGGTGCCGTCGATCATAATCGTGTTGAGGCTGGCGATGCATTTCAGATTGGGATACTGCTGGGTAAACGGCTTGGCGGTGAGCGTCGTGAACTTCATCATGATGGCGGGGCCGATCGTATAGACGCAGCCGATTTCCGAGCCGCGGGTTTCAAGGATTTCCTTGACCGGTTCGGTAACCAGAGCTTTGCGTCCGAAAGAGCCGTCGTCCGTTACAACGATGTGTTCGTCGGAAACGGAAGCGAGCTTGTCCGTCCAGAAAAGGAGGTCTTTGTTGCGAGCGCCCTGAACGGAAATGACTTTCACGCCGCTTTCGCGGAACGCTTTGGCGATCGGGTAAATCGGAGCGGTTCCGACGCCGCCGGCGACCATGATAACCGTGCCGAAGTTCGTATCGATTTCACTTGCCTGTCCGAGCGGGCCAATCATGGCGTACAGGCTCTGACCGACTTCCAGCGCAATAACCTTGCGGGACGTAACGCCGACAGCCATGATAACCATGGTAATCGTGCCTTTTTCGCGGTCGAAATCGGCAATCGTCAGCGGGATTCGTTCGCCGTTTTCTTCCGGCATAACAATGAGAAACTGCCCGGCTTTGGCTTTGAGCGCCAAACGCGGGTTCTCGACGACCATTTCCCAAATATTGGGCGCCAGCAGGGTTTTGCTGATAATCTTAAACATTGTTTTGAAGTGGGTTAGCAATGACGAAAAATTCCCTCAACGGCGCGCGCCATTGAGTTAATAGGGATTATTAACTCTCTTTATCGGCGCTTTTCGCGTTGATATATAATAAATAATGTCAATTATTGTTAAAACCCCAACCGTTGTTTTGTCCAAATTATTTGTTTTAAACAACGGATAAAAAATTATTAATGTAATATTATTGCACAAAAATCTAAAAAGTCAAGGGAGATAGGGAAAGGTGAGCAAAATGGGATAGAAGATTTTGCATTTCTCTTTATTTAATACCTCTTTTTATACCCATCTTCCAAACTTTGAAAAACATGCTATAATATATATA
>CAMZED010000154.1 GCA_947305675.1 uncultured Clostridia bacterium
CGCTTTTGCCGGCGTTTTAGCATCTTTTGAACTGCAAACGCAGTAGATAGATACCGGCAGAGCCTCCCCAACGTTGATTATTGATTTTTCCGTCATAACGGCTATTCTTGCACCGTTAACCGTCTGATTGTTTTCAAAATCAAAACCTGCTCTTATAGATTGATCTGTCGGATTTAATTCAACAGGCGGCTTTGAAAAGTATGCGATCATCACGGCAGTCACAGATACGGCAGCGATCAATACAAAGGAAACAGCAACGGGAAGCACCTTTCTTAAAGTATAATTGTGCTTAAAAGTATAATTGTGCTTATTCGATGATTCACCGCCTGCATCGTTTATAACACTGCTTTTTCTTTTTATACTGCGGTCTATCAGTCGCTCATCTATCCGCGACATTGCGTCAAACATTTTTGAACTATTCATTCGGAACCTCCTTAATGAACTTTTTCAGTTTTTTTCTTGTTCTGGAAAGAGTACTTCTGACGTGGTTCTCTTTAAGATGAAACGAAGCCGCAATATCAGCCGTACTTTCAAAAAAATAATATCTGCGGATAAATACATCTGCTTCTATATCATTAATCCCATATAAAAATGTGTTCAGAACATTCGCCAGTTTATCAGCAGAAAAATGCGAATCCCCGGGCAGGCATTCTTCAAGTTCCGTATATACAAGTTCGTTCTTATCCGCAATACACGAAGTCGGAATCTCAAAAAACGCCGCAATTTTTTCGATCATCTGCCAGTTCGGCCGTCTGACGCCTGTTTCCCACTTTGATACAAGATCTCTTGATACAAAAAGCTCTGACGCAAGATCCTCTTGCGAGATATTGCGGCTGAGTCTCAAATCTGAAATTGCTTTCGCAATATTCAAATGCTTCGCCTCCTTTCCTAAAAATACCGGAAGATATCTTCGCCTATAATTATATCGCATTCATGCAAAGAGTAAAGGGACAAAACGCAACTATAGGGTAACGAGAGTTATCCGAACCCGCTCGATACATAGAAAAAGTGCGTTCAATTCACCCCAAAAATGCAAGCATTTCCGGGGACCCCGTAGCCACCCCAAAAAGTCTATCGACTTTTCGGGGACCCCGTACAAAAGAAAATCGAGTATCCATAACGTGAAGTCCGTTATCGATACCCGATATGGTGCAGATGAAGGGACTTGAACCCATACGCATAAAGCACCGGTTTCTAAGACCGGCTCGTCTGCCAGTTCCGACACATCTGCAGCTTATACGCCATTTTATCACATCCGGCACGAAATGTCAATTCCCCAAAGCGCAGCCGCCGCCGATTTTGCTTCGGCAAAAAATAATTTGACTTACGGCTTTATGTTTGATATAATTTATAAATGATAAAAGCCAACGGAGGTCGCATATGTTCGGAAACAGAACGCTCGACGGCAATTGGGAAGAAAAATACGGCTATTACGTTGAACTTTCCAAAGGAAATATCACCGTGCGCGATCACAGCAAAAAGATCGTCGCGCAGACCGGAGCAAAGCTCAAACGCGGCACAAACGGAAGGATCGACGTCGTTCCGAAGGATAGCGGGCTGAGTTATGAACCCGGCAGGAATTATGCAACGTTTGAGATGTATTATCTTGACGGCGAGATGCATTTCGAGGTAGATTATCCCATCTCCGGTCTTCACAGCTGCATTCTTGAAAAGACCGATATCGGTCCCTTCGGGAATATAATCATTCTCGACGGCAAGCGGCCTGATCTCCACGGCGACTGGGAAGAAGTCGACGCCGTAGGCAGCAAGCGTTATCTGCGCCTTGCAAAGAATAAACTCACCGTATATTACGGAGAAGAAAACGACAAGACGCCGATATTTGAATCGGATATTCATTACGTGAACTATAAAACCGAACCCGGCAGGCTTTATATCGTCAACGGCGATCTCACCCGCGGCGATTTCGGCGCTTTCACCAGGTTCGAGCTTATCGGCGACGGGCTGCTTATGACGCACGCCATAGTGCTTGACGCGCCGTTTGTCCCCAAGTATGTTTTCAAGAAGGTATAAATATGTTTGAACTCGGACTTTCGACCTGCGGCAAAACCATCGGGAGCGAACTTTTTTCCGCCTGCGCCGCAAACGGGATAAAGTATCTTGAAATATCCGTTGACGACCACGATAGTATCGATCCCGGAAAAATCGTCGGGGAGGCGCGCGAATACGGCGTTGGGATCCGGTCGTATCATCTGCCGTTTTATCCGTTCGAGAAGATCGATCCTTCTTCACCCGAACCCGGGCTCCGGCGGGCAAGCGCGGAATATCACCGCTTGCTTATCAGCCGCGCCGCGCAAGCCGGGATCGGCATATTTGTCGTCCACGCGAGCGGCGAACCGATCTCCGACGCCGACCGTAAAACGCATATGGAATGCGCTTGCGAAAGCCTTGCGCTGCTTGCGGAACACGCCGGTCGTGAGGGTGCGGTGATCGCCGTCGAGGATCTTCCCCGCAGCTGTCTGGGGAGGGATTCGGGCGAGATAAACCGCCTGATCTCCGCCGACGGAAGGCTGCGCGTCTGCTTCGATACAAACCACCTTCTCACCGGCGAGACGGCAAGCGAATTTGTCGCCGCCGTCGGCGAAAAGATAATTACGACTCACGTTTCCGATTACGATTTTCTCAACGAGCGCCATTGGCTCCCCGGCGAGGGCGCGACCGATTGGCGGGAACTTGTTTCTTCGCTTGAAAAAGTCGGCTACGGCGGCGCGTGGATATACGAGGTGGGGTTCAAAACGCCGGGAAGCATTGTCCGCGGCAGGGATCTTGAATGCAAAGACTTTTTAAAAAATTACAATGAGATATTCACGACCGGGTGTCCGTCGCC
>CAMZED010000155.1 GCA_947305675.1 uncultured Clostridia bacterium
GACCGGCAGCTTTGGTCCCGCTGCAGACTATTGTCTGCATTGCCTCGACCACGAGTATGAACACGAGGAAGTCGATGCATACCTTTGGCAACACAATGCACTCCAATTCAATGCCAAATGCTGTTGCGAGGATTTTGACAGCAAGATCCAATTCACCGACAACTATGTTTTTTCGCCTGACAAACAACTGGTTATCTTTTTACAATCCTTTGTCCTGCCCCATCTCGACTTGACGGATTTGTACGACCACATGAATGTGGTTTTCAACCCGTTTTTGTGAGCGCATTCCTGCTGTGTAAGAAAAATATCAAGGCTTTCCCGCAGCAGGGCTTTTCTGCCGATGTCTTCCTCTTTGCCGTGACCGGTGACCTTTTCAGCGTATTCCGGTACCATTTCCGGGCGGTGAATGATGTTTACGATAAATTCCATTTTTATTCCTTTTTCAAGAGACGGCGACGCTTTTAACGCCGCCGTCACCGTTATTTTTGGGGTTTTCAGACAAGCAGGTTCTTTTCGCTTTCGGGATCGAAGAAGTGCATTACCTTCCCGGAGAAGGTGATAAACAGCCTCTGCCCGGCGACGAGTTCGGAACGCGTTTTGTCGCTGAGATCCATTGTGGGAACGCGAACGATCATGCGGCTGCCGTCGTCGGTGACGACATGCAGATGGAGTTCGGAGCCCATCATTTCGTTTACTTCGAGCGTGCAGGGGATGGAGCTTTCATTTTGCTTCGAAAGAACGATATGCTCAGGGCGAACGCCCAGAAGCACCTCGCCTTCGTAAACGCCGCGCTCTTTAAGCGCCGAGCCCTTGTTGCCGTCGACCCTTATCTTTGCGCCGAACGGCGTTACGAAATAGCCTTCGGCATCCTTTTGGAGCCGCGTGCGGATAATGTTCATCTTCGGAGCTCCGATAAATTCGGCGACAAAGAGGTTCTCGGGCATTTCGAACACCTCGGTGGGGGTGCCGACCTGCATAATGTAACCGTCTTTCATTATAACGATCCTGTCGCCGAGAGTCATCGCCTCGGTTTGGTCGTGAGTCACGTAGATGAACGTGGTGTTCAGTTTTTGTCGGAGCAATATTATCTCGGCGCGCATCTGGTTACGCAGTTTTGCGTCGAGGTTGGAAAGCGGTTCGTCCATCAGGAACACCTCGGAATCGCGCACCATGGCGCGCCCGATCGCTACCCTTTGGCGCTGACCGCCGGAAAGAGCGCGAGGCTTGCGAAGCAGGTAATCGGTGATCCCGAGTATCTCGGCGACTTTGGTCACCCGGTCGTAAATAACGTCTTCGGATTCTTTCTGAAGCCTTAACGAAAACGCGATGTTATCATAGACCGTCATATGCGGATAAAGCGCATAGTTCTGGAAAACCATTGCGATCCCGCGATCTTTGGGTTGAAGGTCGTTCACTACGGTATCGCCTATTTCAACGGTTCCTTCGCTGATATCTTCCAGACCGGCGATCATACGCAGAGTCGTGGATTTTCCGCAGCCCGAAGGACCGACGAAAACGACGAATTCTTTATCGGCTATCTCAAGATTGAAATCGTGAACGGCAACGACTTTTTTATCGTAAATTTTCTTTACGTCTGTCAACTTTACTCTTGCCATAACTATACTCCTTATCCCTTGACGGCGCCGCCGGTTACGCCCTCAACATAATACTTTTGCAGGCAGATGAACAGTATCGTGATCGGTATGGCGACCAGGACACCGCCGGCGCAGAACATCGTGTAACAACTGTTGATCTGGTCTTTGTTAAGCCAGTTATACATACCCACGGCGACGTTCATACCCTCGGACGTGCCGAAAGCGACGTATCTTGCAAACACGAAATCGCCCCAGGGACCCATAAACGCGGTAAGTACCGTATAAATGACGATCGGTTTCGACAGCGGCAAAATGATCTTTTTAAGTACCTGGAACCGCGTCGCACCGTCGACGCGCGCGGCCTCGTCGAGCGATTTGGGCAGAGTGTCGAAAAATCCTTTCGATACGTAATAACCCATACCGGACGAAGCAACGTAGACGAGGATCAATCCGGGGATCGAGTTTTCCATCGTCATTCCCAGATCTTTGAGAACGCGATAAAGTATTATCATCGAAAGCATTCCGGGGAACATACCAAGTATAAGCATAAACTTCATAAGCGCTTTACGCATTTTGAAGCGGAATCGCGAAAGCGTATAGCTCATACAAAGTACAATTATCGTCTGCAGCGCCGCGGTGATCAGCGCGACGATGAAGGTGTTGAGATACCAGCGGAAGAAATCCGTCCCCGCGAGGTTAATATAGTTATCGAATCCCCATTTCTGAGGTATAACGTACCCTACCTGCCAGGTGGATTCGACGCGGAAAGACTGCAAAACAATGAAAACGAACGGGATCAGCCAGATAATGCTGATAACGACGAGCAGGACGTGGATGAAAGAATTGCTTATCCTGCGCGAAGCCGTTTGTCCCATATGATGCTTTTCGACAGAAGACGTTTTTTGTTTCTTCATTGGAAGTCCTCCTCGTTACGGGTTGAAGGAAGCAGGCTGTAAACGACCAGCGATACGACCGCTACGACGGCAAAAACGAGAATGCCTATGACCGACGCGAGATAATATTGCGATTCGGCGCCGGTGGTTATCTTGAACAGCCAGGTTATAAGCAAGTCGGTATCGCCGACCGAGCCCGAAGCCCAGGAAGCCGCCGCGTTGGTCGGACCGCCTCCTGTAAGCAGAAAGATAACGTTGAAGTTGTTCATATTGCTTGTAAAACTGGTGAGCAGATATGGCCCGGTCACGAACAGCATATACGGCAATGTGAT
>CAMZED010000156.1 GCA_947305675.1 uncultured Clostridia bacterium
GCCGACAGATACGGCTACTTCATACTTCCCATGCCTTTTGAGATAGAAGGCGAAATGGTATACCCTTATCAGGGTTTCAGGGAATTCGATTTCCACGGCTTTGCCGAAAAACTCCGCGCGGGCGCAATGCCTACGACCAGCGCGCTCAACTCGGCTGAATACATACGCTATTTCGAGCCGACTTTCGCAGAGGGCGAGGATATACTGTACCTGCACTTTTCTTCGCAGATGAGCGGAACGTTCAAGAATATGCAGCCCGCGGTCGACGAACTGCTCAAAAAATACCCGGAACGAAAATTCTATTCGGTCGACACGCTCGCCATTTCCATCTGCGCGCTGAATATGCTTTGCGAAGCGGGCGAGATGAAACTCAACGGCGCGGCCCCCGAAGAGATCGTCGCGTGGGTCGAAAACGAAAGACAGCATTTTGCCACTTATTTCTACGCCGACGACCTTTCGTTTTTCCGCCGCAGCGGAAGAGTCAACGGCCTGACCGCCCTCATGGGCAACATCCTGGGCCTTAAACCGATCATTATGATGTCTAAAGAAGGCAAACTCGTAAGCATCGGCACCGAACGCGGCAAGAGCAGATCTAACAGACGTCTGCTGAATTATATGGAATCTCTGGGCGAAAGCGTGGAATCGCACCGCGTGCTCGTGGCGAGCTGCGACGCTCCCGAGGCGGCAGAGGAACTGAAAGCGTTGATCCTGGGAAAATACCCCGGCGCCGACGTGATCATCGTTCCCACCAATCCCACGGTCGTATGCCACGCGGGTCCCGGCACCGTGGGCGTGTGCTTCCACGCAATATCGAGATAAGCAAAACAAGGAGATATATGTAACAATGGTGACTGTCGAAGAGGTAAAGACCGCGCGTCAGCGCAGGCAATTCCTCAATTTTCCGTTAAAACTCTACAAGGGCAACCCGTATTTCGTGCCGCCTCTTTACGGCGACGAAAAAAAGATATTCCGCGCCGATTATCTTTACCACGATACCTGCGAGGATTCGTTCTTCCTCGCGTACCGCGACGGCAAAGTCGTGGGCAGGATATCGGGAATACTTCAGAAAGCGAGCAACGAAAAGCGCAATGAAAAACGCGTCCGCTTCACGCGATTCGATTCCATAGACGACGAGGAAGTCGCTTCCGCGCTGTTTGCCGCCGTGGAAGACTGGGGCAGAAAAAAGGGAATGGACACGATCTGCGGTCCGCTCGGGTATTCCGACCAGGAGCGCGAAGGTCTGCTCATAGAAGGGTTTGACGAGCTTTCGACCTTTGAAGAACAGTACAATTACGATTATTATCAGCGCCTCATAGAAAATTGCGGCTACGCCAAAGAGATCGACTGGCTGGAACGCAAGATATATCCGCCCGAACAACTCGACGAAAAGTTCAAGCAGCTTTCGGAATTCATGCTCCGCCGCTATAAGCTCCACGTTCCCGAAATGAAGAACACCAAGGAGTTCATCGCTCACTACAAGGATCAGATATTCGAACTGCTCGATACCACCTACGCCGATCTGTACGGTACGGTGCCGTTTACCGAGGGCGTTAAAAAGCTGCTTATCGATAATTTCAAACTTATCATAGATATAAAATACACCGCCGTCATAGTCGACGAAAACGACCGCGTCGTGTGCTTCGGGCTCATGATGCCTTCGCTGGCGAAAGCAGTGCAGAAATCGGGAGGCAAGCTCACCCCGGCGTGCCTTATACGGCTGCTCAAAGCCATAAAGCGGCCCAAGATACTCGATCTCGCGCTCGTCGGCGTGCTGCCGGAATACCTTAACCGCGGCATAAGTTCGGCGTTCATGTCGGCGCTGCAGGAAATGCTTCTGCAGGGCGATATAGAATATTGCGAGACTAATTTGAATATGGAAGACAATTACCAGATCCAGAACCAGTGGAAACATTTCAGAAACGTTATACACAAACGCCGCCGCGCGTTCGTGAAACAGCTGTGAGGTGGCGTTATGGTCAAAATAGTTGTAGATTGCCTGGGCGGCGATAACAGCCCGGCCGCCAACGTGGCGGGGTGCGTGGACGCGCTCAACGCCAACGGCGATATCGCTCTGGTGCTTACCGGCGGAAAAGAAGAAATAGAAAAACTGCTTGAAGGCAAAGAATACGATAAATCGCGGCTCGAGATAGTCGACGCCCCCGATACCGTCACCGGCGAAGACCGCCCGACCGACGTCATACGCTCCGCAAAGAACAGCTCAATGGTCCGTGCGATCAATATGCTGCGCGAGGACGATTCGGTGCAGGCGATGGTGAGTCTGGGCGCTACCGGAGTGCTGCTCACCGGCGCGGTGCTGCGCATAGGGCGGCTGCCCGGCGTGGAACGCCCCGCGTTCTGCCCCGTGATGCCCACCCTCGACGGCGGCGTCGTGGGGGTGTGCGACAGCGGCGCAAACGTGGAATGCACTCCCGACAGGCTGCTTCAGTTCGCGCTGATGGGCAGTCTGTATATGCAGCGGGTCTGCGGCGTAAAGAATCCGCGCGTGGCGCTTTTGAACGTGGGCGTGGAAGAAGGAAAGGGCGACGATCTGCACAAGGAAGCGTATAAGCTTCTTAAAGAATGCAAGGCGCTCAACTTTGCGGGCAATATGGAAAGCCGCGACGTGCTCTCCGGCAATTACGACCTTATCGTGTGCGACGGCTTCAGCGGCAACGTGCTGGTGAAGACCACCGAAGGCACCTGCATAGAGCTTTTGAAAATGCTCAAAAAAGAGCTCACTTCGTCGTTCAAAGCCAAAATGGGCGCACTGCTTTTGAAGAGCACGCTCAAAAAGAACTTCAAAAAGC
>CAMZED010000157.1 GCA_947305675.1 uncultured Clostridia bacterium
GTAGGCGAGACCGTCACCGCCAAGCTCAGCTACGACACCATCGCGTTCATCAAAAACGGGAAAGTGATCTACACCACAGCGGATCCGAACGTTGCTGAAGTTGACGAGAACGGCAGTGTCACCGCAGTCGGGAGCGGCACGACCACTCTGACTGCGACCGCGCTGCCGAGCGGCAAGAGCGAGACCGTCACCGTAAGCGTCAAGGGAAGCACAGATCCGGGCAATGATCCGAAAGACGATACGTGCCCGAAGGACAAAACCTGCCCGATGAGAAAATTCTCCGACCTCGACGTGAACGAATGGTATCACGACGGCGTCCATTGGGCGCTTGACGAGGGCGTCATGGTCGGCACGGGCGCGAAGAAATTCTCCCCGAACAAGGCGTTGACCCGCGCTATGCTTGTCACGATGCTCTGGCGTCTGGAGGGCGAACCCGAGCCCGCGAAGGCCGCGAAGTCTTTCTCTGACGTCAAGAAGGGCGAATGGTACGAAAAAGCGGTCAGGTGGGCGGTCGCCGAAGGCATCATCAAAGGCACCTCTAAAACGAAACTGAGTCCGAAATCGGGCGCCACCCGCGCTCAGGTCGCCACAATGCTGATGCGCTTCAGCGCCAACGCAGCAAGCAAATAAACACCGTTATCTTTCACGACCCGACCCCGCCCGGGGGTCGGGTCGTGATCAAATACGGAGAACGAATGAGAGACGATGAAATGAATATTCCGAACAAAACAGGGCATGAAAAATAAAAAACGGATCCGGACAGCGTCGCTGTTTTTGTCGCTTATCTTCCTTTTAGGCACCCTCTTTGCGGCTCCCGCAGTAAGGGCGTTCGGGGAGAAAACCCGGTATATCGTAAAAATTAAAGAGAGCGCCGATCACCTCCGCTCCGACCGCCAATACCCGTTCGACGTGGTGACCGAAACGAAGATTATACACTCGGGATAAGCCTTGACGCGGACTCGGCGGAATACTGTACCGTCGGGAACAACGCCGCCTGTTCGTACAGCGAGAATCCGGTATTCGTCAACCCGACGCTCGGGGATTACAGGATACGCGAAGGAGTTGACTTCCCGGATATACGCTTTGAGAAAATGGGGAGGTATTGAAAACAAAAAACGTCCCGGCTGCCGGAAAACGGCGGCGGAAGGGATCGAAAGGATGCCCGGATAAAGATGACAGACCCCGGTGTCGGATGACTCGGGGGTCTGTTTTTATTATGAAGGGAAAAGGACAGCCCGGGTAAAAAGAGAGACGCGGTTTTTTAATTGTGCGTTGTGTACAGTTTTTATCGAAAAAAACAACGATTTTTACAAAAAAACGTTCCATTATGGAACACCCGATTGATATAATTTCCGACTTTTGTAAAATTATATAAAATAATACCATTAAGTTAAACTAAATAAAAGACGGTCGGATAGAAAGGCGTTTGCGTCCGTCGGTCGGGACGGCAGAAGACCGGCGAGCAAAAAAATCGAGGATATTATTGCCGGGATCGAAAGTGAATCGAATAAAGATGCAGTACGGAGAAAAAGCGAGGTGATGCCCTTGGATACGGAAAGATTGCTGACGGAACTGTTTGACTTTCAGCGATTCGAGCGCGACCCCGCGCTCGGGAGAGTGATCGACGAGGTCGCGGAGCGGCTCGCCTGAATACGGTTTCGGCGGCGGGCGATCCGTATTCCGGGATGCGTCGCCCCGGTAAACGGGACGGGCCGGATTGACCGGAGCAGAGATCTACGCCGCATATCGGGATAAGGTGCTCGCCTACCTGACCGGGCGTACGAACAGCAGGGAGGACGCGGAGGATCTGTGCGCGGACGTTTTTGCGGAAGTCCTGCGCTGCCTGCCGAATTACGATCCGGAAAAAGCGTCGCTCTCCACCTGGATCTATCAGATCACACGATTCACTTTTATCGACTACCTGCGAAAAAGACGTCCGAACGAACCGCTCGACGAGGAGCTCGCTGCAGCGGGGGATATCTCGGAAGATTACGTAAAAAAAGAGACGCTTGAGCGTCTTGCCTCCGCGCTGCTGACGCTGAAACGGGAAGAACGGGATATCGTCGTCCTGCGTTATTACAAGGGGTTGTCCCTGACACAGATCTCCCGGCGCACCGGGATCAGCTACGGTATGGTGAAGGTCAGACACCAAAAAGCGCTGTCAGCTCTGCGCGTTCAGCTCGGGGCCGAAGATATCTGACCCTTTTGAAAGGGCGTCCGCGATACCGATCGCGCGTTAAAAAAAACAAATAATCAAATAAAAGGAGATATCATCATGAAAGGCAAGAAGAACAACGAAAACGAGAAGAAAGTTCTCTTGAACGGCGAACCCGCCAACGCGGCGAAGGAGCTTGAAGACGACGATCTCGATAAGGTCGCGGGCGGCTTGGGCAATCCGTTTGACCGCCCCCGCATGGGTTATAAGCCAATAGACGACGATCTCAGAGGCAACGGCTGAGAGAATCATTTGGGGACTTCACATTACATTAAAAATCTTTTTAGAGGTGCTTTTATGAAACGTATTCTGAAGAACACAACGGCGCTGCTTCTGACATTTCTCATGCTGTTTGAATTCGGCGATATGGGTATCGCCGGCGCCGCGGAAGAGATCGACCGGGCGATCAATCCGGCGGAACACATAGAGCTCACCGTGCCGGAACGCTTCCGGGACGGCGGCAGCTGGTTCTTCATTCCCGAACAGTCCTATACGGTCAGCGAAAAGAGCAGCGAAAAGATCTACGTTCCCGTACAGCGTACGGGA
>CAMZED010000158.1 GCA_947305675.1 uncultured Clostridia bacterium
TTATCGATAAACACTGTTTTTCCGCCCAAGATCGTCCTCTTGACCTTGCCGGTTAACGTCATTCCCTTGAACGGTGTGTTTTTGCTTTTGCCGTGGAGCTTGTCAACGTCCACCGTCCACTGCTCGTCAAGGTCGACAAGCGCGATATCGGCAGGCGCTCCCACGCTCAATGTTCCTGCGTTAATTCCGAGGATTTTTGCCGGGTTAACGCTCATTTTTTCTATCAATTCCTCAAAGGTCAGCAAGCCTGTTTTAACAAGGTAGGTAATGCCGACCGCCAGCGAGGTTTCCATTCCGATTGAGCCGTTCGGCGCTTTTTCGAAGTCCGATTTTTCCCCGGGCGTATGGGGCGCGTGGTCGGTGGCGATCGCGTCGAGCGTGCCGTCGCGCAAGCCCTCGATAATCGCCTTAACGTCCTCGGCGGTTCTCAGCGGTGGGTTCATTCTGTAATCCGCGTCGCGCTTCAAAAGCTCGTTTTCCGTGAGCGAAAAGTAATGAGGCGCGGTCTCGGCGGTCACCTGAACTCCGCGGTTTTTCGCGTCGCGGACAAGCGCAACGCTCGTCTTGGTGCTGACGTGGCAGATGTGAATCGGAACATTCTCCGCCGCGGCAAGGGCGATTTCACGCGCTGTTCCGCAGTCCTCTGCCGCCGCCGGAATTCCCTTTATTCCGAGCTTTTCTGAGATTTCTCCGTCATTGAGCTTGCCGCCGCTTGCGATAAACAAGTCCTCGCAGTGGGCGACAACCCTCATGCCGAGCTCCGGCGCTTTTTTCATCACCTCGCGCAGAAATTCGGTGTTTTCAACCGGTCTGCCGTCGTCGCTGAGCGCAACCGCGCCTGCGGCTCTGAGGGCTTCAAGGTCGGTTTTTTCCTCGCTTTTGAGCCCCTTTGTAACGCTCGCGGCAACGTAAACGTGCGAATCAGCCGAGCTTGCTTTATCAATAATATACTTTACCGTTTCGGGGGAATCGGTTGTGGGGCTGGTGTTCGGCATCGCGAGCAGGCTTGTAACTCCGCCTGCCGCCGCCGCCCGGCAGCCTGTGATTATATCTTCCTTCGCGGTCTGTCCCGGGTCGCGGAGATGCACGTGCATATCCACAAGTCCCGGTACGGCGCAAAGCCCTTCGGCGTTAATAACCTCGCCGTTTGACGTGAGGTTTTCGCCTGTTTCAGCGATTACGCCGTCGATTATTTTTATGTCGCAAACACCGCAGAGGTTATCCGCAGGGGACACGACCTTGGCGTTTTTAATTAAAATTTCTGACATTTACTTCTCCCTATCTTCTGCGCGGAGGATTTCCTCTGCGGTTTTGAGAGCTTGACGGTCTGCGCCGACTGCTTGGACGCCGCTGTCCGCTGCCCGGTCTGCGCTGCGGAGGCTTGCGGTCGGTGCGCTTGTGAACCTGTACAAGTCCGCCGTTTTCTGCCTGCCGGCGCTGTCTTTCGGCGCGTTCACGCGCGCGGCGCTTGCGGTCCTCCTCGTACTGCTGACGTTTTTTGAGAGCCTTTTTGCGCTTAATCTCGCGCCTTACGTTGGTTATAAAGTATCCGCAGTGTACAAAGAAGCTCTTAATTCCGCCTGCGATTGACTTGACAACGCCCTTGAACTTTTCGCCCTTCTTGGGGGGTTCCTTTTCAAACTCGTCGGCGCGGCGCTCCATCTCTCCGATTACGTCGTACTCCTCGGCGTCCTGGATATCCTTGCTGCTGATTACGCCCATAACCCTCTTGGGCGCTTCGTCGAAGAAGTCGTTGCTGTCGGCAAACTTTGTGCGCTTTGCCTCAGCCCTCACGAGAACCTCGTCGTTGTTGTACTGCTCGTCCTCGTCCTCCTCGTCGGACTCAAACACCTTGATTGCGTTTTTAATCTCGTCCCTAAGAGAGTTTTTACGCTCATCCCTGCCGGGCGTTTCTCCGTAGATTTTCACGATCTGCTCGGGAGCTCCGGTTTCTCCGGCTTCGTCAACAAACTCAGCCTCGGGGATTTCGTCGGTTTCGGGAGCTTCCTCTTTTTCGGGGATTTCCTCAGTTTCGGCTTCGGGTTCTTCGGAAGGTTCTTCCTGAATTTCCTCAGCGGCTTGCTCCTGAACCTCTTCTGCTTTTTCTTCCGTCACTTCCGCGGTTTCTTCCGCTTCGGGCTCAGCCAAAACGGGCTTAGCCTCGGTATTTTCGATGACCTCGGGAGAACTCTCGGTTTCTTCCTGAGCTTCTTCTCCGACGGTTTCCTCTGTATTTTGAGCCTCGTCAGCCGCGATAACCGCGCCTGCCGCTGCCGCCGCAAATCCGATTTCGCCCGGCTTATCGGGGAAGTCGAATTTTTTGGTCGAGGAAGTGTTTTCCTCTGGCTGTGCCGGCTCGTCCTCAAAGAACTCTGACACTTGGTCGTTATTACTTAAAGTGTCGTCCTTTGCCCTTTCCTGCTCCTCCTCGGCTTCGGGAAGAGCCTGAGTAAAATTTGCCTTTTCACCGTTATCCTTCCTGTCGTCACCGAGCAGAGCGTCGATTTCGTCGTCGGAATAACGTCTGCCCTGCTTTTCGGGCTCGGGCTTTTTGCGCTCGGTGCGGTCGAAATTGTCGAGGTCGTAGGAATTGTCCGCGGTATCAGTCTGAACGGTAGTGTTGGCTGAGGTTTCATCAGCGGAATACCTTCCGCCGCGCTTGGGCTCGGGACGGTTAGAGGTGTACTTGCCTGCAAGCTCCTCTAAGATTTTATCATTCTTTTATATTAAATCCATATGGCATAGTTACAAATGA
>CAMZED010000159.1 GCA_947305675.1 uncultured Clostridia bacterium
TTCTTCACCACAAAAGCGCAGGTCTATAAATCCAAGCTTTGTGATTTCGACGATTCAAAAGCCAGCGCCCTCGGCGATTACGTACCCGCGAAATTAAAATTCGACGAAGACGAAAAAGTCGTTTCGGCGCTTTGCCTGAAGCGTTATTCCGGCAATGTGATAATGTTCTTCGAAAACGGCAAAGCGGTTTCGATCCCGCTTGAATCATACGAAACAAAAACGAATCGCAAACGCCTTACAAACGTGTTTTTCGTTGGAAGCCTTCTTGTCGGAGCGTTCAAATCCGATAAAAAACAGGAATTTCTTATCAAATCAGACGATGACCGCGCCCTGCTCGTAAAAGAATCGCTTGTTGTAGTTAAGACTACGAGGACTTCATCCGGCGGTACGGTATTTACGCTTAAAAAGGGCAGAAAGATAGTTTCGGCGGAAATATACGATCCCGAAGCGCGCAGGCTGCTGAAAGAATCGAGATACCGCAAAAACAAATTGCCCGCCGCGGGAGTTTTGTTCGAGGATATAGATCCCGAGATAACTCAGCAGACCTTGCTCGATTAATATTATCGATTGACAAGCCCGGTCGGAAATGTTATAATAGTATTTCAAAACGGAACGGAGGACAGAGCCCATGAAAAGACGCGGTACTTATAAAAAGTATATTTACGAACTCATCGCTTTGCTGTTTCTTGCGGCGGTTGCGGTTTGCGCGTTCGTTTTTCAGCCTGCCGCCGGGTTCGTCGCTCTTGGGTTCACGCTCGTTTATCTTGCGATCGCTCTTTATTCGTTTTTCTCCGAGCGCCGTTCCGGCAGCGCTGAACCTGAGCTTGCCGCCGGCGGAGAACTGTATTCCGACGTATTGAACGGGATCGATTCCCCCATAATGATCGTTAACGAGAGCAACCGCATCGTGTGGAGCAATTCACAGTTCGATTCGCTCGGCGAAGTTCGCCGCAGGCACCTTTCCGTCGGCGCGGCGCAGCTTTTCGGCGGAGCTGTCTCTTATGCGGCTCTTGCTTCGGCATACGGATCCGAGAGGGAGTATATCGCTGTCGATACCGAAAGCTCGCATTTCGCATTGAAAGCGTTCAGGATCGAGCTCGGACGTCAAACTCTTTACGGTGCGGTCTGGTACAACCGCGATAAAGAAGTCGAACTTGCAAAACGCCTTGACGACAGTTCCGTGCGCGTCGCCTATATTGTTATCGACAACACCAACGAGGTGACCCAGGAAGTTCAGGAAAACCGCCGCTTCGGTTCGGCGACAGTCAACAGCCTTCTGACCGAATGGGCTTCGGATTACGACGCGGTTCTCACCGAGTACGACCGCGACAAATACGTTATGCAGTTCGAAAATCGCTGCCTTCAATCGATGATCGATTCACGTTTTGATATTCTCGATAAAGTCGTCGAGGAATCTCTGCGTGAATCGGCGGTCCCCATAACCATTTCGATAGGCGTTTCATCAAACGAAGGCACGCTTAAAGAAAAACGCGAAAGCGCTCAGGCGGCGCTTCGTTCCGCGCTGCAGCGCGGCGGCGCGCTCGCTGTAGTAAGAACAAAAGACGGCGAGGATAGTTACGGCGGCAGAACAAAAGCGGTTCAGCGCCAGACAAAGATCCGGTCGCGCCTTTGCCGCGATCTGCTTTGCGCTCAACTTGCCGAATGCTCCAACGTTATCATAATGGGGCATTTGAATCCGGATTTCGACTCGATCGCTTCGAACATCGGCATATCGCGCCTTGTCGCTTCGTTCAACAAGCCGTGCGCCATCGTCGCCGACGCCGACGACAGAAATATATCGCGTATAATCGAATCTGTTTCGGCGTTTCCGGAATACGAGAATATTTTCGTCGATTCTGTCTATGCTCAGGAATTGCTCAATCCTTCGACGCTGGTTATAATTACCGACGTTTCCAACCCGAACCTTTTCGCTGCGCGCGGAGTTTACGAAAACGCGCAGAAGGTTGTCGTTATCGATCATCATGCCATAACCGAACCGCTCGGGCAGCAGGTGCTTGAACCGTCGAATATCGATCCTACCGCGTCGAGCGCGTCCGAACTTGTGTGCGAGATACTTGAACTGTCGATGAGACCGACAGACATCCGTCCCGAGGAGGCACAGATCCTGCTCGCCGGGATATTGCTCGATACCCAGTTTTTCTCCCGTGATACCGGAACAAGGACCTATTCGGCTTGTATGTTCCTTAAAAACGCCGGCGCCGACGCGGGCAAAGCCAAAAACTTCTTTAAATCCGATAAAAAACAGTTTGTCGCTGTTAACAGGATCGGTCAGAATATCGATTATTATCTCGACAGGTTTGCCATCGCTGTTCTTGACAACGAACCCGACCCCGAAAACAAAGTCACTGCTTCCAAAGCCGCAGACGGCATCGTTGATATAGACGGAATTTCCGCGTCGTTCGTGCTTTATCTCCTCGACAACGGGGTTAATCTTTCGGCTCGCAGTGACGGCAGCGTAAATGTTATAAACATCGCGCGGCTGCTTGGCGGAGGAGGGCATTTCCAATCGGCGGGTGCGCTTATCCGCCGCAGAGTAGACGGTGAACTCGGCGCTGGTGTATTTGATCTCGCCGAAGGTGATGGTTCCATCAGCCTTGTTGGTTACGGTAGTGTTGGCAGGAAGCTTGCCCTCAGGTCCTTCGATCTTGAAGCTGAACTGTCCGTCTGTGAGTGCTTTGTTTTCAAGTACCTTCTTAGCTTCAGGTGTGAATGAT
>CAMZED010000160.1 GCA_947305675.1 uncultured Clostridia bacterium
CGCCGCCGGCGTCCTGTATCACCACGTAATCGTATTTGCGCGCGGCGAGCGCTTTGCGCAGCGCCTTGCCGCGTTCGTGGTTTTCGTCGGCGAATTCGTAAAGGTAAGCGCTGCCGAAAGTGCAGTAGGTCACCGAAACTTCTATCCCCGCCGCGGCGCACATCGCGCGGAACTTGAGCGGTATCCCGTTGAAATAGGTGGTGCTGTTGCCCACGAAGAGGAACGACTTGCAGTTTTCGCTTTCGGGCTGCTGCTTGTTGTATTTTATCGTTACGGTGCCGGCTTCCTTGTCGTAGGAACCGTATATTCGGCGGACGACCGTCATGGTGGAATTGTACAGCATCGCGCCTTCAAAGGCGAAGCCGTACGTGAGTAAAAGCTTTACCGAAACGCCCCCGCGGTACACGATCATGAAGCCGTGGGGCGGGATATCGACTTCGGTCTGCGGCGAACCGTAGGTGCCGTCCTTGTTGCCGTAAAGGTTTTCGCCCACCTCCGTTGAAGACCATAAGCTGCGACGTGGTGAAATCGTAATCGTCGGTCATAACTCGCCGTACTTCGTCGGAATCGTTTTCAAAGACCGAGATCTCGCCGCTTTTGGGCGCTTTTTCCCATTTGCTCACGTTAAGCGTGTATTCAACGTCCATCGGCGTCTCCTCCTCCGCTCGGACCGGAACGTGCGGCGTGAATACGAGTATGAGCGCCGCAAGTAAAAGCGCGATAAATCTTTTGCGTCCTGTCATACCGCTTCTCCTCCGTCCTTCTCAATAAAATGATTATACTGCAATCGGCATAGAAAATCAACCTTTATTTCAACGCGTACGCAAAAACGTCGAACGCGGGTATGTATTCCGCGTTTCTTAGGTATATCCGGCTCCCCGGCGTCTGCCGCGCCAGCCACAGCGGGATCTCTATAAGGTCGTACGCGCGGTGATATACCGCGCATTTCACCGCCGGCGACTGCGAATATACCGTGTTCACGGCGCCGCACAGCACGGCTTCGTCGGCGCCCTCGGCGTCGATCTTTATCGCGCCGACGCGCTCTTTTACGTACGTGTCTATTTTTACGGCGCTGATCTCCGCGCCTTCGCGGCTCGTTTTTCCGCCGCGGCCCTTGCCTTTTTCAAAAAACGTCTTTCCGTCAAAATCGCCGCACGCGGCGTTCACGCAGCGCGCATTCGGGTATCTGCTCATACGCGCGCACAGTTTTTTGTAATTCCCGGCGTCGGGCTCAAAGGCGTATACCGCTCCGCACGCGCCGGAACGCAGTATATATTCTTCGGCGGTGTCCCCGTCGTAGGCGCCCACGTCCACGAACGCGCCTTCGCGGTCGAACCAGCCTTCGGGGACGGAAGGATCGACGTAAAGATCGCCGATATCCGCCGTCACGTCGTATCTGAGCAGGGAATCAAACAGCTTTTTTGAGCTTTCGTCGGCGAAAAGCGACCTCACTTCGGCGATTTTCGCGCTTTCGCGTTCTATGTACGCTTCGTCTATGCAGCCATCGCCGTAAGGCGGAAGATTGGGCGCAAAGAAAAGGCGCCTTTTCGCCATACGGCGGAAAATATCGCAGTCTTCGCCGCGGAGCGCGAACGCGCTCACGCACGCAAAGTCGCCGTAAAGCGATTCCGCCTGCGCTTCGGTGAGCACGCGCATCCCCAGAAAGCTCTGCCCGCGCACAAAATCATCGGAAGCGAACACGCCGCTTATTTCTATGCCGTTCGCTTTGAGATACCTTATTATCTTTTCGGCGCCGTTGCCCATTCCGTAAACGCACACGTTTTTGCCGCAGTTTTTCAGTTTGTCTATGTAACTTTCCATTATCCGGTTCTCCTACGCAAATATATTATCAAAAAGTTAATAATTTGTATATAACTTTAACGTTATTTTTTTGTTAAAATTATTCGCGAAAACAGAAATAAAGCGAGGTATGAGTAAAATGGAAAGATCGGTATACGAAGATAAACTGCGCGCCGCGTTCCTTTCGCGCGCCGCGGGATGCACGCTCGGCGCCCCCGTTGAAGGGTGGGCGGACACGCCCATACCCGATACCGTGCGCTATATACGCCAGCATTTCCGCGATTACACCAAGCCGTTCATCAACGGCGTTCCCTGCGACGACGATATAGGATTCACGCTGCTTTCGCTCTTTATAGCCGAAGAGGGCGGCGGCAGGGATTTCACGCTCGAAGACGTAAAGAACGCCTGGCTCAAATACATAACCGAAGCTTACACCGCCGAGCGGATCGCGATCGATAACCTGCTCGCCGGCGTGCCGGTCGAAAAAGCCGCGGAAATCAACAACCCGTATCAGGAATTCATCGGCGCCGACATCCGCTGCGACGGCTACGCCTATATGGCGCCGGGCGATCCCGAAAAAGCCGCAAAGATGGCGGAGACCGACGCGCTCATATCGCACCGCGGCAACGGCGTTTACGGCGCGCGTTTCTTCGCCGCCGCCATATCGTGGGCGTTCGTATGCTCGGACGTGAAGACCGCGCTCGAAAAAGGGCTGGAATTCATTCCGGCGGAAAGCGAACTTGCCAAAGGCGTGCGCTGGGCGCTCGATATCTGGGATAATGCCGGCGATTACAAAAACGCCGAACGTCTTGTCGACGAGCGCTACCCCGGGATGCATATCGTCCACACCATAAATAACGCCTGCCTCACGATCTTCGGCCTGGCGCTGGGCGGAAAAGACGTGGGCAAAGTCATTTCGAACTGCGTGGCAATGG
>CAMZED010000161.1 GCA_947305675.1 uncultured Clostridia bacterium
GATAAATTTTTGCGGACGGCGGAGTTCGGCGAGTCGAACGATGAAAAGATCGCGAAGATGCTTGCCGGGCTGAAAGCGCATTATCAGGAGGTCGGCGAACTGGCGGAAAAAGAGCAGGCCCGCGTACAGAGGGAATTCGGAAAGACGGTTCCGGTGATCGTGACGGGGCATCTGTTCACGAAAAACAGCGACAAACTGAAACTGCGCGACGACGGGGTGAGGGAGCTGACTCTCGGCGGGATTCACGGCGTCGGGCTCGACGTCTTTCCGGCCTGCGCCGACTACGTCGCGCTGGGGCATATCCACCGGCCCTATGCCGTCGACGGCGAAGGCCGCGTTCGATACAGCGGGTCGATTTTGCCGATCGGCTTTGACGAGACGGAGTACCGAAAGACCGTTACTTTGGTCGAGTTTAACGGCGGCGGCAGGACGAACGTCAGCGAAGTCGAAATTCCGCTTTTCCGCCGGATGAAGAATATTGCCGCGTCGTCGCGCGACGAGATTTTTTCGGCGATCGACCGGTTTAAAGAGGAGTGCGGCGGTGAGCCGGGCTGCTTTAAGGTTTCCAATACGGGGGAACCTATCCCCGGATTGTATCGGCAGGTTTTGCAGTCTGTCGAGGGGAGCACACTGATCTGCTGCGGCGTCGTCAACCGGAAGAACTTTTCCGCGCCGGGACTGGCTCCCGCTTTTGAGGATGAATCGGTTGAGGATCTGACGGAAATCGACGCCTTCAACCGCCTTATGGAGGTAAAAAAGATCCCGGAAAAAGAGCGCGACGCGCTTCGAAATCGATTTATCGGCGTGATGAACGAAGACAGCGCGGCCGAAATGTCCCGGGAATAAGCGAAAGGAGTCTGATCACCATGAGAATACTGAAGCTGTTAGTCGAAAATATCAACTCGCTTTACGGAACCCGGACGATCGATTTCGAGGATCCCAAATATACCGAAAACGGCCTTTTCGTCTTGACCGGTCCGACCGGCGCCGGAAAAACGACGATCCTCGACGCGATCTGCCTCGCGCTTTACGGACAGACGCCGCGTGTTGCAAATATCAGCAAGAACCAAAACGATATTATGTCGCGCGGGGCCAAAACCTGCCGCGCGGAACTTCTTTTTGAGGTCAACGGGAAACGGTATCTCGCCCATTGGTCTCAGGCGCTGAACCGCAACAACAATCTGAACGCGGCCAACCACGAAATCTGCGACGGTGGATCCGCCGGAAAGAACGTCATCGAATCGGGTCTTACGAAAACGGCGAAATTCATTGAAGAACTGACCGGACTGACTTTCGATCAGTTTTGCCGCACGGTTTTGCTGCCGCAGGGGGATTTTGACAGGTTCCTGAGCGCGAAGCCGAGTGAAAAAATGGGGCTTTTCGCCAAAATTACCGGCGCGGAGCGGTATAAAGAGATTTCCGCGAAGGTTCGCCAGAAGTGGGATGCGTGTAAAAAGTCTCTGGGCGATATTGAGGGACGGCTGGAGGGTATTTCGGTTTTGTCCGATGAGAAACTTGAACAGCTTCGCCTGCAAGTTGCGGCGAATGAAGCGAGAAAAAAGAGTATCCGAGGCGAAATCGACAAGGGGAAAGAAGATATACAGTGGCTTGATGACGTCAAGTCGCTTGAGTCCAGGAAGGCCGAGACCGAACGACAGATAACGGAACATAAGGCGGCGGAGGAATCGTTCCGGCCGAACGCCGAAAAACTCAAGCGCGCCGAACTTGCCCTTCCGATCAGCGCGGCTTACAGTAATCTTGTCTCGAAGGAACAGGAATCGCGACAGACCGAAGATGAGCTTGACAAGGTCTGCGAGCGAATTCCCGGAGACGAGAAGAATTTGAGCGATTTACAAGAAGAGCTGAAAGAGAAAAATCAGGCGTGTGAGAATTCACGCCGTTCGCAGGAAGAAGCGCGTCCCGAAATCAACACAGTACGTCAGCTTGATACCGAGCTTGCGTCCCTCCGCACGAAATTGGCCGATGCGGAAAACACACGCGGCGAGAAAACATGTGATCGCGACACGAAGAAGCGTAATCTCGAAGAGACGGTTAAAAAAAGCGCCGAGAAGGAAACAGAACTTCGGTCGATTCGAAAGTATTTCGAGGAACATGCCGACGACGGAAACCTTGTCGGCGACGTTAAATCGATTGAAAACGATCTGAACGACGTCGAAGAGCGGAAAACCGATCTCGAAAAGGCAAAAGCCGAGCTGAATCAATCGGCGGATGAACTTCTCGCGGCTCAGGAAACGTTGGATAAGGCGAAAGCCGGCTGTAAGACATTCGAGGATCGACTCAAAGAAGCGAAGGCGAATACGAAAGCCCTCAATGTTCGTAAAACGGCTCTTCTGAACGGAAATTCGCCCGAAGATCTCGATCGCGAAATTGATGCCCTGAACAAAGAGGTGATTGCCGCGCAGACGATGGAGAAGCACCAGAGCATGCTGGTGGAAGGAAAGCCCTGTCCTCTTTGCGGCGCTGTTCATCACCCCTATGCCGGAGGAAATGTCCCTTCGGCGGAAGGGAAAGAGACGGAATTGGAAGCTCTCAAAAAGGTGCGCAAAGAAGCGGACGAACTCGACAGACAGATCCGCGATTCGGAGAAAGACGAGGACGCCGCCAATCTGAAACTGACCGAATGTCGGGGGAAGGTTGAGACAGCGCAGGTGCAGGTCAATTCGTGCAGAACACAGCATAAAAAGGCAAGAATCGCGCTTGGAGCGGCG
>CAMZED010000162.1 GCA_947305675.1 uncultured Clostridia bacterium
GGACGGGTTTTACGACGGACTTATATTCCACCGCGTTATCGCCGGCTTTATGATCCAGGGCGGAGATCCTCTCGGCACCGGGCTCGGCGGCTCAAAAGATAATATCAAAGGCGAATTCAGTAAAAACGGTGTTGAAAACAACATTTCTCACGTTCGCGGCGTTATTTCGATGGCACGGCGCGGACACCCTTATTACGATGAGCTTTATTATGATACCGCAAGCAGTCAGTTCTTTATCGTTCACGCTGATTCGACCTATCTCGACGGCAGTTACGCCGCTTTCGGCAGAGTAACCGAAGGGATGGACGTCGTCGACAGGATCGCCGCGGTGCCAACCGACAGCGACAACAAACCGCTTGAAGAGCAAAAGATAAAAACGATAAGAATTATAAAGTAAATGACTATAAATTATCCCGGACGGTAATTATGTTAGAAAAATTTCTCGACCGCGTGGATTTTGAATCCTACGACGATCTGAAAAAGAATTATAAAGTAAACGTGCCCGAAGGTTTCAACTTCGCGTATGACGTTGTCGACAGCTGGGCTGAACAGGATAAAACAAAAAAAGCACTCTATTACTGCAACGATTACGGCGTTCGCAAAGTTTACACTTTCGAAGATCTGCGCAGACTTTCCAACAAAGCCGCGAACTATTTAAAATCGCTCGGCATAGGCAAGGGCGACAGGGTTATCCTTATGCTCAAACAGCGCCCGGAAGTCTGGGTCTGTATCCTCGCGCTATGCAAGATCGGAGCCGTCTGCATCCCCGCAACCTATCAGCTTACGAAAAAAGATATCGTTTATCGCTGCAACGCCGCGCGCGTAAAGATGATCATTTCCGTCGACGACGGCTATCTTATCGACGGGATCAACGAATCACGCCCCGAATGCGAAACGCTTCGCTATACCGCGCTCGTCGGCGAAAATATTCCCGAAGGGTTTATCGATTTCCGCGCCGGATACCGCGATTGCTCCGAAGAATTCGAGCGCGTTCCCAACAAGGTCACCGATCCGATGCTTATGTATTTTTCTTCCGGTACCACAGGTATGCCGAAGATGATACTGCACAACTTTGCCTATCCCCTGGGGCATATAATCACCGCAAAATACTGGCAGCGCGTCGAGGAAGGCAAGCTGCATCTTACAATGAGCGATTCCGGCTGGGCGAAATTTGCATGGGGGAAGATCTACGGCCAATGGATCTGCGGCGCCGTCATCGTTGCATACGACAACGAAAAATTCAGCGCGAAGAATACGCTTGAACTCATTCAGGAAATAGGTCTTACCACTTTTTGCGCTCCTCCGACGATTTTCCGCTTTTTAATAAAAGAGGATATTTCAAAATACGATTTTTCCTCTATCAAGCATTGCTGCATAGCCGGAGAACCTTTGAATCCCGAGGTGTTCTATAAATTCCGCGAACTTACCGGGCTTACGCTCACCGAAGGGTTCGGCCAGTCTGAAACCCCGGTCATCATCGCCAATTTCGACGGGATCGAGATCAAACCCGGCTCTACCGGTAAGCCCTCGCCGGATTTCGACGTTGATATAGTCGACGAGGACGGCAACAGCTGCGAAGACGGCATTGTCGGCTCGATAGTAATAAAGAACCTTTCAAAGCATTATCCCGCCGGTCTGTTCTGCGGATATCAGGAGGATGACGCCGCTAACGAAAGAGCGTTCGTCAACGATTCATACAATACCGGTGATACCGCCTGGCGCGACGCCGACGGATATTACTGGTTCGTCGGCCGCAACGACGACGTTATTAAATGTTCGGGATACCGTATTGGGCCTTTCGAAGTGGAAAGCGCGCTTATGACACACCCATCGGTTTTAGAGTGCGCCGTCACCGCCGCGCCCGACCCGGTCCGCGGACAGGTCGTAAAGGCGACCGTGGTTCTCACGCGCGGTTATGAACCCTGCGAGGAACTGAAAAAAGAACTTCAGACCCACGTTAAAAAAGTCACCGCTCCTTATAAATATCCGCGCATTGTCGAGTTTGTCGACGAACTTCCCAAAACCACCAGCGGCAAAATCAAACGCGCGCATATCCGTGCACGGGACAGTAAAAATGGATAGGATTTATTCGAAAAAGGCGCTGGCTTTAAAAGCCGTTTACTGTTTTCTGCTTCCGCCGGTATATCTGCTTCTGTCGTCTCTTATAACGGCGGAAGAACCCGTTTTGTATGTGTTTTTAACGTTTTTTCCGGTGGGATGCGCCTATACCGTCCCGTTCTGGGTCACTTTATCGCATATAAAAAAGTTCCCGGTCAAAAGCATCAAAGCGCCGGTATTATACGATCTTGCCTTTTGCCTGGCTCCGGCTTCACTCGGGGCTGTCTTGTCGGAAGTGGTCAGTGTTGCCGTAAACGGATCTGACATGGCTGACGGATTCGCCGCCGTCGCGTTAGCAACGATCTTCGCTCTTATTTCCGGAACGTTCTTTTTGCTTTACAGGATCGAATCAAAAAGATAGCTTTCCGTGGTATGTTTTCATTGACTTTTTCGGTCCGTTATGCTAAAATGCTCACGGTCTTATAAGCCATCCGCCCTTAGCGCAGTTGGATAGAGCAACAGATTCCGATTCTGTAGGTCGGGGGTTCGAGTCCCTTAGGGCGGGCCAGAAAAAAGCACGCGAAAGCGTGCTTTTTTCAACTATATTCGTTCCTTCGGAACGAGTTATATTCGACCTTCGGTCGAGT
>CAMZED010000163.1 GCA_947305675.1 uncultured Clostridia bacterium
GTGACCGAATAATTCGGTTCCGACCAAACTGGGGTTTATTGGTTATAACAAAACTGAAAAAGGATTCAAGCTCTCAATCAGGCTTTTTTGGCGCAGGACTTGCAGCCGGCTTTGGCGCAGGCCTTTTTGGCCGGAGCGGCTTTCTTGGCCGGAGCGGCTTTGGCGGCGACTTTTTTAGCCGGAGCGGCTTTCGCGGCGGCTTTCGGCGCGGCGGCCTTCTTGGCCGGGGCGGCTTTCACAGCGGCCTTCTTGGCCGGAGCGGCTTTCACAGCGGCCTTCTTGGCCGGAGCGGCTTTCGCGGCGGCTTTTTTAGCCGGAGCGGCCTTCTTAGCGGGAGCGGCTTTAGCAGCGGTGGCCTTCTTGGCCGGAGCAGCTTTCTTCGTAGCAGCGGCGACTTTTGCCATGGTAAAAAATCTCCTTAGATTTCTCGAAGCCGAATAGATTCTCCGCGTTCCGGAAAAGGGACTGAAAACAGAAAATCGATTACGATCGCTTCGATAGGTTTGTGGTTCGACCAATCGACGTGCGGAAAACACTTCCGCACACATTTATTTATCGACACCGGATTATATCGTATTTAATGATTCTTATAAAGGGCAATAATATAATTTTCGCAAAAAAAAGTTTGAACCGAAACCGGCGAAAACGCGCATCGAAAAACCAGAAAACGAGCTTGTGTACATCGAAGCGCTTTCAGTCCGAAAAATAAAGCGCCGCCGCGAATATCGTATTGCAAATATTTGTATATCAAAAAGCGCCGGCCGGAGAAAAAATCTTCCCGAACGGCGGTCGGCGGCAAAAAAATTTTTTAAAAAATTTTTCGGCGGTTCGGCCGTTTTTCCGCTCCGGGGCGTCTTGTTTCTCCAATGCATTTCCCGCGGGCGGAGA
This sequence comes from uncultured Clostridia bacterium, assembly GCA_947305675.1. Lineage (GTDB taxonomy): Bacteria > Bacillota > Clostridia > Oscillospirales > CAG-382 > Coliplasma. Next base: position 889 of record CAMZED010000163.1, read on the forward strand.
AGCTGTGTTTCCGCCCGCAAAGCGCTCCGAACGCCGCTACTTCTCCCCGCAGAACGCCTCGGCGATATTCCGAACATGCTCCCACACCTGGCGGTAGAATTCCAGCTGGGCGTTAACCCCCGCGATTAAAGCCGGATCGCAGTCCCCCGTCTCCATCTCGGCCATGAACTTGTTGCGAAGTTCTTTCAGTTCGACCGATAGTTCCTGGCATGTCAGATAGATGGTCGCCAGAAAATAATCCGCGCTCTCGCGGCCGTCGAACGCGCTGTTGATATCTTTCAGGAGGAAAAGCGTCCGATAGCCAAGGTGCGCCAAACCGCTTTTAACAAAGTCCGGCATCGCCTGACCGTTTTCTTTCAGTTTCAGCGCCGATTTCAGGATCGCGATCAAATAGTCGCTTACCGACTCGATCTCATCGGCCATACGAAGATGTTCCCGAGCCTGCTCCGCCGAATCGGGCGCAGTATTCATCGACAGGATTTTTGAAGTAAAACGGATAACCTCGTCCTGTATCCGGTCGAACGCTTCCTCTTCGCGGAACGGATGCTGAATCTCTTTTTCGTTATCCAGAGGTCCCTGAACCAGCCGGAACACCTCCTCCCCCAATTTGTGACACCGTTTCGCCATCCGCTGAACGATCAGCCGCGACTGCAGAACCGCGAGGTTCGGCGAGGTGATATGCCGCGGATCGAGTCCCGTTTCGGTCGGACATTCGTTCTTCACCCGATCCGGTATATATTTCGTCAGCAGTCGGGCGAACACCCCGGTAAACGGCAGAAAGAGAAGTGCGTTGGTCACGTTGAAGATCGAATGGGCCAGCGGAATCCCAAACGGAATCAGATGCAGTTTCAATATCCGCGCCGCCGTCTCGACGGCCGGTATGAAAACCGGCCGGAAAATCGCCAGCACCCAACAGACCCCCAGCACGTTGAAAATCGCGTGGAACGTCGCCGTGCGTTTGGCGTTGGTCGATGTGCCGAGCGAGGCGATCATCGCCGTCGAGGTCGTTCCGATATTCTCGCCCAGAATAAACGCCACCGCGGTCGGAAAATCCTCGATCGCCCCGATCATCGACAGCGACATCACGATCCCGATCGACGCGGCCGAAGACTGAATCAGAATCGTCACCACGCATCCGGCAAGGACGCATTTCAGCAGTCCCGGGAACGTGTCGGCGGAAAAGGATTGCAGAAAGTCCGAAAATTTCGGCAGTTCCCTCATCGACGAGAACCCTTCCCCCATCAGCTTCAAGCCGAAGAAGAGAAGCCCAAGCCCCATCAGCGCCGCGGCGATATTTTTAACCCGTTCGTTTTTCACAAAAACGAAAAAGAGAGCGCTGAAACCGACCAGCGGAATCGCATAGGCCGAGACGTTCAGCGTCAAAAGCCAGCTGGTCACCGTCGTTCCGATGTTCGCGCCCAGAATCACGCCGACCGCCTGCGAAAGCTGGATGATTTGGCTGTTCACGAAACTGATCGTCATCACCGTTGTGACCGAGCTCGACTGCAGAAAGAACGTCACCAGTATCCCGGTCAGGAACGCAAAAACACGGTGTTCGGTAAACATCGCGATCATCCGGCGCAACGTGGGACCGGCGATGCGCTGCACCCCTTCGGAGAGGATTTTCATTCCGAACATAAAAATCCCGATTCCGCCGAAGACGACCAGTCCCATCATCCAGAAATTCGGTTCCCAAACCGTCACATTGAAACTGTTGTAGACCTGGCGTCCCTTGTAGTCAAACTCGAGCATAATGCCCGTCTGGTCCGTCTCCGTTCCGTTCCAG
>CAMZED010000164.1 GCA_947305675.1 uncultured Clostridia bacterium
CACGGTTTCGTGGGGTGGTTTAAAAAAATATCTCGCTTCTCTGCACTCTGCTCAGAGTGCAGACAAAGCGCCTCTTTACATTTATTATGCCGCTACAGCAGGTTCGCGTTTTCTTTCCATATATCGCAAAGATAGCGCATAACATTGCGGCGGGTGACTATACCGATAAACATTCCGCGGTCGTCGGTCACAGGGACAAAATTCTGCTCGGTAACGCGGGTGAAAAGTTCCTCGAGCGAAACGTCAACGCGCACCGGCGGATTGAAATCAACGTTTATAATATCTTTTATAAGCACCTTTTCGGTATCGCGGATATCCTGCGGTTCGCGTTCGGCGGTGGAAATAAGTGAACGCAGAAAATCGCCTTCTGTGACGGTTCCGGAATATTTTCCCCGTTTATTTATTACCGGGATGGCGCGGTAGCCGTGGAAAGCCATTTTTTCCAGTCCGTTGCGAAGCGTTGAATCGGTATAAAGATAAGCCGTGCCGCTTTTCGGTATCATAAACTGCATTAAGTTCATATAATTTTTTCCTTTGGCTCAAAGCCTTTTTTCGAGATGTTTTGACCTTTCGACCATACCGTAACGTTTATAGAACTCCTCGGCTTCGGAATTGCCGCTCCAGACGTTAAGGAGCAGGAACCGGCACCCCTGTTCCCTTCCGAATGATTCGGCGCGCTGCATGAGTTTTGTGGCTGCGCCGCGGCGTCGGAACCCGGGTTCGACGCAGAGATCGTCGATATAAAGTGTTTTCACACCGTTGTTGACCGCCCACGCGATAAGGTATCCGCGAACTTTCCCGCCGCATTCCGCGACGAATATCTTTTTATCTCCGGAAGCGATCATATTTCCGATCTCTTCGACCGAATATTTGCTTATTACCTGCCCGAAAAGGTCGGGGCGAATAGCGCGGTGCAGCGAAGCGATGCCTTTAAGCAGTTCATACACGGTTTCTTCGTCGCCGGAGGCGGCTTCGCGGATTATAACAGCCGGGCGGACGCGCTTATAAACGCAGAAAGTATATTCAAGATCCGGGTCGGTATCTGTCGTCGGGTCGCTTTTATGCGATTCGCTTTCTTCGACAAGTTCCCATTCAACGGAAGTATCGAGATCTTCAAAATAAACGTCTTTATCGTAGCTTTTTTTGAATTTTGTGACATAAGCGGTATCGCAATACGGCAAAAACTGCCGGTAAATGCTGGCACCGCCGATGATAAAGGCGTTTTCGGGATCGCGTTCTTTGAGCATTTCGAGCGCCTGACCGAGCGAATGAGCGACCAAAGCGCCCTCGGGACGGTATTCTTCGCTCGGGTGGAGAACGATATTCACACGATTTTTAAGCGCCTTTCCGCCGGGGAAAGTCGCAAGCGTATTTGAACCCAGAACGACGGTGTGACCGTCGGTAAGCCGACGGAAGTTGAGCAGGTCGGCGCGGATGCGCGCCAAAAGGTCGCCTTTATAACCTATTCCCCATTCGTTATCTACCGCAACTACAAGCTTCATTCAGTCAACCTCATACCGCGACCGGGAATTTCCCGATCTTTTCGCCGTGGACGTAATTTTCAACGGTAAAACTGTCGGGAGTGAAATCGTAAAAATCGGTAATTTCCGGGTCAAGCGTCACCTTCGGAGCCGGATAGCTTTCGCGCCGGATAAGTTCCCGAACGATGGGAACGTGTTTATCGTAAATGTGCGCGTCGGCGATAACATGGACAAACTCGCCGGGTTTAAGCCCCGAAACCTGGGCGAACATAAGCACAAGCGCCGCGTATTGGGCGACGTTCCAGGCGTTGGCGGCAAGCATATCCTGCGAGCGCTGGTTGAGGATCGCGCACAGTCTGCCGTCGACAACGTTGAAAGTCATACTGTAAGCGCAGGGATAAAGCGCCATCTCGTGAAGATCGGCAAAGTTATACAGATTTGTCATTATCCTGCGGGAACAGGGATTGTTTTTAAGATCGTAAAGGACGCGGTCGACCATATCGAACTCGCCCTCTTTATATTTATGCTCAACGCCCATCTGATAACCGTAAGCCTTGCCGATCGAGCCGTTTTCGTCCGCCCAGGCGTCCCATATATGGCTGCCGAGATCGTGGACGTTGTTGGATTTTTTCTGCCAGATCCAAAGGATCTCGTCGACGGCTTTTTTAAACGCGATCGGCCTGATGGTAAGCAAAGGAAACTCTTTGCCGAGGTCATAGCGGTTGACGACGCCGAACTTTTTTATGGTATAGGCGGGAGATCCGTCCTCCCAATGCGGGCGGACGCGTTCATCGTGCACCGGAGTGCCGTTTTCGAGTATATCTTTGCAAGTTTCAATGAATGCTTTATCTGCCGAACTCATTTTTGTTTCCCCTTAACAAGTTATATAAGCCTTATATATTAACTATATCATCAGCGGGCTGATTTGTCAACAATTGGTTTTCGCCGCCGGGCAAAACTGTCATTCTTACCGCAAGAGTGCTATTCCGCTGGTTCAAAACGTTGCTTTTTAGCACATTATTATCGCAGTTAAAAAGAAATCACGAATATTATGTTGAATTATTTGGCACTCTTTTTAATTGACTGCTAATTGTTTACAATTTAAACAATGAATTCGCTTTTTTTGTTAACAATTGCGTGGTATATTATACGCGTAAACAG
>CAMZED010000165.1 GCA_947305675.1 uncultured Clostridia bacterium
GGCTTTGAAGAAAGATAGTGTTCTCGGAGGGATCGATCCCCGCGGCGAGATAAAGAGCAAGCGTTTTTAAGCTGTTCTGCCGCAGTTCAGCCGGAACCTGGCGCACGGTTATGGCATGCAGATCAACCACGCAGAAATAACAGTTGTAATCATACTGCATCTTCGCCCAGTTGCGCAGTGAGCCGAGGTAGTTACCTATTGTAAGTGTCCCGGAGGGTTGTATTCCGGAAAGTATTGTTTTCTTTTCATTCATATTTTCCATTGCTGTCCTCCTAAAAAATCTGCGAAAGTCTCTTTACGCCCTCGACGATCTGCTCGTCAGACGGGGTTGAATAATTGAGCCTTACCGAATCGGAATGCCCACCCTGCACGGGATTAAAGCTGCTGCCGGTGACTACGGCGACTTTGTTTGCGATGGCTCTGCGCGCGATATCGTCGCCGTCGCCGCCCTTTACGGTGAGCCAGATGAACAATCCGCCCTCCGGACGGGTGAACACGGCTTTCCCGGCGAGGTTCTTATCCAGTTCCGAGAGCATAAGCGAGCATTTATGCCTGTAAAGTTCGCAGATCTTTTTTATGTGGCCGTCAAGACCGTATTCTTCGATAAAATGCGAAGCGAGCATCTGAAAGAACTGGTTGGTGTGAACGTCGTTGACCTGTTTGACGACTACGACTTTCTGAATGATCTCCTTCGGCCCGCAAAGAAAGCCGACGCGCATACCCGCCGACATGATCTTGGAAAACGAAGAGCAATAAACGACGGTGCCGTTTTTATCCAGACTTTTTATCGTGGGAACGTCTTCCCCGGCAAATCGAAGTTCGCCGTACGGGTTATCTTCAAGTATTATGACCCCGTATTTCTCGGCAAGCTCAAGGATCGCTTTGCGTTTTGCATAAGAAGTGGTTATCCCCGCGGGGTTCTGGAACGTGGGAATAACGTATATCAGTTTGGTGCGGGGATGAGTTTTAAGCGCGTTTTCGAGCGATTCGATACTCATTCCGTCCGGTTCAAGATCAACGCCGACAAGTTCGGTGTTATAAGAGCGGAAAGCGTTGAGCGCGCCGATAAAGCTCGGGTTTTCGCAAATGACGGTATCGCCTTCGTTGCAAAGGACTTTTGCGGTAAGATCGATCCCCTGCTGCCCACCTGTGGTTATTATCGTCTCGTCGTTATCCGTACCGATCCCGAATTTTGTTTTAAGGCGGTGGGCGATCTGTTCGCGCAGTCTGGGATATCCTTCGGTGATCCCGTACTGGAAAGCGGATGCCGCCTCTTCCGCAAAGATGCGGTCGGCAACGGCGTGCATCTGCTCTACCGGGAAAGAAAGCGGCGAAGGATTTCCCGCGGCGAAGGAAATGATGGATTTATCGGTAAGAGATTTGAATATTTCGCGGATGGCGGAAGGCTTCATCCCGCTGACTTTATCTGAAAAAATGTAATCCATGGTTAAATCACCCCGATCTTAAAATACCATATTTTGTATTATATCATATAATTATCGCTATTTCAATACAAAATTTTGCAAAAAGGCATTTACAAAAGACTCAGGTTGTTATATAATCAAAAAGTCAAAAATATAACTTAACGAGGTAATAAAATGGAAAACAAGATCTTAGTCGAAACTTCCGCGCGTCACGTCCACGTCACTGTTGAAGATATGGAAAAGCTGCTCGGCAAAGGCAACGAACTTACCGTTAAAAAAATGCTCTCTCAGCCCGGTCAGTTCGCCAGCAACGAAAGAATAACGCTTGTCGGCCCCAAGAACAGCATCTCCAACGTGCTTATTCTCGGCCCGACGAGAAGCGCAACTCAGGTTGAAATATCGCTTACCGACGCACGCACCTTGGGCGTTACCGCGCTTGTACGTGAATCCGGCGACATAAAAGGCACCAACGGGATCAAGCTTGTCGGTCCCGCCGGCGAAGTCGAGATAACCGAAGGCGTTATCGCCGCCAAACGTCACATCCACCTCGATCCCAAATCGGCAGAAGAACTCGGCGTAAAAGATAAACAGATCGTCAGCGCGAAGATCGATACCGAAGGCAGATCTTTGGTATTCGGCGACGTCGTTATACGTGTAAGCGAAAAGTTCGCTCCCGCAATGCACATAGATACCGACGAATCCAACGCCGCCGGTTGTTCCGGCGAAGTTTATTGCGAGATCATTAAATAAATATACTAAATAAAACGCCCGCCGCATCATTCATTACGCGGCGGGCAATTTTTTGTTTTAAGTTATCTCTTTACGTTGAAAGCGTTGAAGCCTGCATAAACTGCGGCGTCACCGAGTTCTTCCTCGATGCGGAGGAGTTGGTTATATTTAGCAACGCGTTCGCTTCTGGAAGGAGCGCCGGTCTTGATCTGGCCTGCGTTGAGCGCAACGGCGAGATCGGCGCATACCTCACGTTCGACGAGGAAGGCGCGCTCAAGATGGCCCGGGAGAACCCGAAGTCGGTCCCGATCGCGGTGAAGGACCTCATCAACGTGCGGGGCCAGCCGTGCACGTGCGCCTCGAAGATACTCAAGGGCTACGTGTCGCCGTACGACGCGACGGTCATCCGCAACATGAAGGCGCACGGGTTCATCCCCGCGGGGCGCGTGAACATGGA
>CAMZED010000166.1 GCA_947305675.1 uncultured Clostridia bacterium
ATAGGGCTTCGGAGCGGTCGATCGGCTGCCCCGGAGCCCGTTTTTTTGTTTTCAGACCCCGGAAAAGGTCAAAAACGCTGGTGTACTTTTTGCGTTTCTTAGCTCTGCAAAGAACGCCAAAAAGGGTTGAGGGCGAAGGATTTGAACCTCGGCCTGAGCAGGATGTGACCATATCGACCTGTGAGAACGACACCGGGCTTCCTTCCTTTGTATTTTTTCACTTTCCTTTGACAATTTTTCTTTTTTGTATTGTTATCTTTGATTTAATATGTTATTATTTAACAGGTTCACTATCCAAATAAAAATTCATCCTGGAGGAATTGAACATGACTCAACACATAAAAAAAGGATTGTGCCTTACGCTGACGCTGCTGCTGGCGCTGAGTATGACGGTACCCGCGTTTGCTTCGGGGCTCGATACGGGCATGCCCCCGGCGGACGTTATCTACAATACCGACAATTGGCCGGGAGAGACGCTGATCCTTGATGAAAACAAGACCGTAAAAATCAGCGGTATCACGCAGGACAATACCGACAGCGATAACGGTCCTGCAATCAAAATATGCGGCAACTCTGTTGTAAACCTTGTTTTTGAAGGCGAAAACGTGCTTTCCGGCAACGCCGACAAGATTTCCGCCGGTATCGAAGTCGAAGCAGGCTCGACGGTCAATATTTACGGTCTTTCCGGTTCTTCTCTCACCGTTACGGGCGGCAAATACGGCGCGGGCATCGGCGGCAAAGGCTATTCCGTCCCGGAAGTGAATAATCCCGAAGCCGGAAACGTCAATATCTACAGCGGCACGATCACCGCTATAGGTGGTCTTAGCGGCGCGGGCGTCGGCTCCGGATATCATTCCTCCGCGGGTAATATCCATATCTTCGGCGGCGACGTGACCGCGATCGGTACGTCCGGCGGCGCCGGGATCGGCGGCGGATACGCCACGAGCGGCGGCTCCGCAACCGCCGCAAGAGTCGGATTCTATAACGGCGGCAATATCACGATCAGCGGCGGCGTTGTGCGCGCTTCCGCTACCAGGATCGATTTTGACAGCTTTGACGTGTTCAACCGCGACACTTATTATGGGGAGGGATATTCGAATACCTTTGCCGCGGGCATCGGCGGCGGATACGGCGGTTCCTCCGGCAATATCGTGATCGAGGGCGACGCCGACGTTACCGCTTTCGGCTCCTGCGGCGGCGCCGGGATCGGTACCGGCAGAGGCACCACATCAGCGAACAAATTTGATGCGGAACGCTATGATTGCAGCGTGATCATCAGAGGCAGCGCGAAGGTCGCTGCCGCAGCCGGAGCGGATCACAGAGAGTCGATCATCGGCGACGACGGCGGAGCGGCGATCGGACTCGGCAGACACGGTCACCTGGAAGGCAGCCCGAAGGGCACGGTCGTCATAGACGGCAGCGCGCAGGTCATCGCGGTCGCGGAAGACCATGCCAACGCCATCGGCGCAGGGGTGGTCACCGGAAAGTTCAGTCGTCCTTCCGACGGGGAGGTCGTACGTCCCGCATATGCTTACCTTGAAACGCTCTCCATCGGCAGCGGGTGCACCGTGATCGCCGCGAACGACGGTTCACGCGCCGTGATCGAGCCGGCGGACGATCTGAAAAACCTGACGATCCTCAATGCCTCTGACGAATTCAAATACCAATACGCCGACGTGTTCTTTGCGTCGGAGGGCTCGATCGGATTCCGGGCGTATGACAGAGCGACGGATTCGTCGCTTTCTCCCGATTTTGAGGTCGTGCTTCAATCGACGCCTGCTGCGGAGTCCTTCGGCTTTATTCTTCCTGCCGCGCCGGACCGCATGTATTTCACTTATGGAGAATACCGCCTCGGCAACAACGCGGAGGAACGGTTTACGGATTTCGTAACGGACGCGAACGGCGTGAAAGCGTATGACCTTACCTGCCTTTGCTATACCGCGACGTTCGTGGGCTATGACACGGTCATTGACGTCGACTACCCGGTCGGCACGTCCGAGATCACGGAACCCGCGCCGCCGGAGCGGCCTTATTATACCGCGGCGTGGGAAGAATATGAATTGAACGGCAACGTGACCGTACACGCCGTTTATACCCCGATCGAATACACCGCGGTCTTCGTTGACGAAAACGGCGAAACGGTAGCAGAGATCCCCTATACCGTGGAAACGCAGAGCATCACGCCGCCCGCCGTGCCGGAAAAAGAGAACTATTCCGGCAAATGGGAGGATTACACACTCGTCCCCGACGGCATTACCGTTCACGCGGTTTATACGCCCACTGACACGCCCTCCGGCGATAACGTCTGCAAGTGGGATAACGTGGATCACGGAACGTCCTTTCTCGGCAAGCTGACAAAGTTCTTCCACTCCATTCTCTATTTCTTTGCCCATCTGTTCGGCAAGAGATAAGAAACAAACAGAAAAACTTATCAATCGCCCGAACCGAAGCCGCGCGCTTCGGTTCTTATCCTTTTGTCTGAAAAGCAGTTATTTCATTCATGTAACAAATATGTTCCCCGTTCCGAAACGCGCCCGGAAAACCTTGATAATCGACGTGGCTGTGTTAT
>CAMZED010000167.1 GCA_947305675.1 uncultured Clostridia bacterium
TCTTTCCCGATCACGTTTGAAAGTTCGCGGTAACGGTTCATATAACTTCTGTCCGGCAGCCTTTTCGCACAGCGATTTCAGCCCGATGAAGATCTTCGCAGCGAGTTCGTTGCGAATCAACTGTTTGCCGGCGGCGGCGTTCCCCGCCGTGTTTTTGATCTCTTCGGGGAACGATTCGGTGTTAAGGTTTATGCCTATCCCCACAACGACCGCCTGCACGCCGCCCGATTCAAAATCAGATACCGCCTCGGTCAATATGCCGCAAACCTTTTTGCCGTCGACGAATATATCGTTCACCCATTTTATCCGCGGATCGCAGCCGCAGACCTCTTTTAACGTTTCCGCCGTCGCGACCGCCGCCGCGGTGGTGATAAGCGTCGCGTCGGAAAGTTCAAGCCCGGTTCGCAGCACAACGCTGAAATACAGCCCGCTTTTGCACGGAGAATAAAAACTTCTGCCGCGCCGCCCGCGCCCCGCCGTCTGTTCGTTCGCCGCGAATATTGCTTCGCCTTCCAATCCGGAAGCGATTCTTCGCTTCGCTTCGTTGTTTGTCGAATCTATCGAATCAAAAACCGAAACGCTTATTTTATCCGCGATCTCTTCCGGAAGATTCGCCTTTATACCCGGAGCGGACAAAATATCGCATTCCGGCATAAGCATATATCCCGAGTTGTTCACCGACGTTATGGCGTATCCTTCGTTTTTCAAGCCGTTTACGCATTTCCAAACCGCGCTTCGGGTAATGTTTTTTCCTTTGGCTATTTCTTCACCCGATACAAACCCGCCGCGGCGCTTTTCCAAGGCGTATATCAAATCCTCTTTAAGCGGCATATATTACCTCTGAAAATTATTTTACCCATTCATATTACCACGCGGACGGCGGTTTGTAAATAACCGCGAGCAAAAAATCACATAAATACCCGCTCGGCATAGAATGGTTATTGATAAAGGTCAAAACATAAAGACCTTATAAGGAGGAACTGTAATGGTAGAAAGAAACGGCACCGGCGGCGCTTCCGGCGGCAGACCGGAACAAATGTGCTGCGTCAGTGTAAATAAAGTTTTCGATTCCGCGCGCGATAAAGATTGTCTTGAAGACATTCGCGTGCATTTAAGCGATTTTGCCCAGGAGATCGTCGACCGCGCCACTGCGGTAAGATGCAAGAACGTCGAAGTGATCAACACAAGCATAAGCATCGAGACTGTCCCCTTCAACCGCGGCTTTTATCAGGTGACGGTGAGATATTATTTCTGCGTCACGCTCGAATGCTGCGTCGGCGGAGGCAGAGTTCAGGAAGTGAAGGGTTTGTGCGCGTTCGATAAAAAACTCATACTTTTCGGCAGCGAAAAGAACGTTTCGGTGTTTAAATCCGATCCCGACGACAACAGCTTCTGTCAGCCGGAGGGCAAGCTGCGCTGCGATACCGCTCCCACTCTTCCCACCGTTGTGGTCGAAGTAGCCGATCCGATCGCACTCGATACCAAACTCATCGAGCGCAAACGTCCTTTCGGCAACTGCTGCATCTGCATCGACGCTATCCCGGATATCGTCCGCGCAAACTTCGACGGTAACTTTGTAGACGGAGTCGGCGTTCAGAACGTTTACGTCACAATCGGTATGTTCTCGGTAATAAGGATGGAACGTAAAGTTCAGCTCGTTCTTCCGACCTGCAATTTCTGCCTGCCGGAGAAAGATTCCCGCCCGATCAATAACGACGATCCCTGCTCGATCTTCGGCAAGATGCAATTCCCGCTTTCGGAATTTTATCCCTACGCCGAGGACCAGATCCCGGCTTCGCGGCGTGATCAGGACGGAAACCGCGGCTGCGGATGCAAATAAACCGGAAATAATGAAAAAGCAGACTGATATGTTCAGTCTGCTCAGAGCGCAGACAAAGCGGCTATTTACGCACCGATATGGCACGAATGACGTAAATTGCCCGAACAAGAAAAAACGCAAAGGGGTTATGCTGCTTTCACCAAAGCCGCGTAACCCCTTTAAAAACAGTGCTTTTCCGAAAAGCTCGACTGTCGTACACTTGTACGCCGACGCTCGCTTTTCGAAAAAAATATCTCGCTTCTCTGCGCTCTGTTTTGCTTTTCATGTGCAATTATTTACCGCGCAGACACGTGGTAAAAGCATCCTTATGCCGGTCGGGCGGTTTGCCCGGTCTGCTCATTTATTTCATATATTATTTTGTTTTAGGGTCTTTACATACGTATAACTCCGTGATAGAATAGCGGCGCAGAGGAATAAAGAATCAAAAACGGAGGCGCAATAATGTCAAGAAAGCTTTTTTGCGAAATATCGCCGACCACTTACAAAATATCTCGTGAAAGGCTGATATTCCAACGGCGTTTAAAAGATTTCTTCTCACACGTAAAATTCGCCGGACACAAAAGCGAAACCCCGTTGGAGTTCACGGTTTATAAGCACGCTTCGTTAATACGCCGCGTCCTGGGCGATGTCGACCCGGATTTGCAGAACAACAAAGCCGTAAACCTTTCGCTCGCCGCACCGAAGATCAACGGTATTATGATCCGCCCGGGTGAAACGTTCTCGT
>CAMZED010000168.1 GCA_947305675.1 uncultured Clostridia bacterium
GTCGGGATCGGGTCGCCGGGGCGCGTCGTGCGCGAGACCGGCGTCGTCGAGCGTTCGGGGCATCTGCCTTTCACGAACGAACCGGTCGCGGGGAGGATATCGGCGCTGGTCGGGCTGCCGGCTTTTATAGATAACGACGCGAACTGCGCGCTTATCGGTGAAAAGACCGCCGGAGCCGCCGCCGGATACGCCGACGCTCTGCTTCTTACGATCGGTACCGGGATCGGCGGAGCAATACTTATCGGCGGGAAAGTTTATCGCGGGCACAACAACCGCGCCGGCGAACTCGGGCATTTTTCGATGGATCTCAACGGCGAATTGTGCGAATGCGGGCTTCGCGGATGTTTCGAAATGCAGGCTTCCGCCACCGCTTTGGTCGAACTTACCAAAAAAGCCGCCGCCGAGAATCCTTCAAGTCTGCTGGCGGAGATGTCCGCTTCCGGCGTCGACGGTACCACCGCTTTCAACGCCGCGCGGCTCGGCTGCAAAGTCGCCGAAGAACTGCTCGACGAATACGGCAGACGGCTGGCAATGGGGATCGATTCGCTTGCCTATGTGTTTCAACCGCAGGTGACGGTGCTTTCGGGCGGGGTCTCACGCGCGGGCGGCGATCTGCTTAAATACATTCAACCGCACAGGGTGTCGGATAATCCCCTTGCCGTATCGCCTCTCCACGGCGACGGCGGACTTATCGGCGCCGCGGTTTTGGGCAGCGAATATGAAGAATGATATTATTTTCCGTACCGAAAACGGTAATCCCGACAAAGAAATAATCAAAAAATGCGCCGACGTGATCAAAAACGGCGGAATAGCGATATTTCCGACCGAAACGGTTTACGGTATCGGGGTAAACGCGTTTGACGAATCAGCCGTGCGCAGGCTTTACGCTGCGAAAAAACGTCCGGCGGAAAAACCGCTGCTTATGCATATTTGCGGCGTGGAATCGGCGCGGCAATTGGGCGAACTCGACGAAAAAGCCGAAAAACTCATCCGACTTTATACTCCCGGACCGCTTACTCTTGTGGTCAGGCGCCGCAAAACGGTGCCGGACGTCGCCGTTTCGGGCGGAGAAACAGTCGGTCTGAGGTTCCCGTCGAACGGCATCTTTACCGCTTTGGCAAAGGAATCTGGCGTCCCGATAGCGGCGACGAGCGCGAACTTTTCCGGGTCGAAAAGCGCGGGTGATTATTCCGAGCTGGGGGATATCCTTTCGGTCGCCGACATTGTCATCGACGGCGGAAGATGCGAATATTCGCTTGAATCGACGATCCTTTCGCTTGTCGGAAAACCGAAAATACTGCGTCAGGGCGCGTTCCCGCGCGAAGTGATCGAGGAGGTAATCGGAAAATGCGATTGATCGGTCTTTGCGGAAAGAGCGGCAGCGGAAAAAGCGTTTTTGCCGGGATCTGCGGCGAAAAAGGTATTGTCGTGATCGATTGTGATAAAGTTTATGCCGAACTTGTCTCGTCCCCCGGAGAATGCCTTGAAGAAATAAAGAAAGAGTTCGGCGAAGGATCGGTAAAAGACGGCGCGCTTAACCGGGAATATGTTGCGGGCATCGTCTTTTCCGATAAAAAAAAGCTGGAATCGCTTAACGCAATAACGCATAAACATATCCTTGCCCGGCTTTGCGAACTTGTTTCCGGGCTGCCGGAAGAAAGCAAAGTGCTTTTCGACGCGCCGACTTTGTTCGAAAGCGGACTCTATATGCAATGCGAACTGATCGTATCGGTCATCGCGCCGGAGAAGGAATGCCTCAAACGCATAACCGAACGCGACCGAATAAGCGTTGATAAGGCAAAAGCACGTCTGGCAAGTCAGAAAAGCGATGAATTCCTGATCGCAAATTCCGACGTCGTTATTTATAACGATGCGGATCTCGGATCTTTTGTTTCGGCGTGCGAACAGACCGCCGCCGATATCTGCGGAGGGATACTGTGAACAAAAAGGTTTTGACTGTATGCGTTATATTGCTGCTGTCGGTGGGTATTGCGGGTATTCTGCTCGCCGGTTTTTTCGAAAAACAAAGTTATCCGCTGAAATATTCGGAATACGTCGACAAATACTGCGCCGAATACGGCGTTCCGCGCTCGCTTGTCTATGCCGTGATCAGGACCGAGAGCCGATTTGATCCCGAAGCCGTTTCACGCGTTGGTGCAAAAGGGCTTATGCAGTTGATGCCCGACACCTATTCCTGGCTTTCGCGGCTGATGGAATGCGACGAAGAACCCGAAAAGATCACCGATCCCGAAACGAACATTAAGTACGGGGTTTATTATCTCGGACATCTTTATAAAAGGTTCGGCTCGGCTTCGTGGGAAACCGCCCTCGCCGCATATAACGCCGGGCACGGAAGGATAGGGCAGTGGCTTCAGGATTCGAGATATTCCGACGACGGGAAAACTTTAAAAGAGATCCCAATAGAAGAAACGCGCAATTATCTCAAAACCGTTTTCGACGCAAAAGAAAAATACGAAAAATTATACGGGAAAGAGCTTGACCTAGGGTAACGAGAGCTATCCGAACCCGCTCAAACGGCGCTATTCCGGCTCTTTTC
>CAMZED010000169.1 GCA_947305675.1 uncultured Clostridia bacterium
TCGCCGACGGGACCGTCGCCGGACTGTTTGAAAAATACGGCGCTCCTTATACCTCGCCGGTAAAGTGATAAGCAAAAAATAAAAATACCGGGTGGGCATCCCGCGATGCCCACCCTGTTTTGGAGTGATGGCAATGCAGGCATGGCTTGACAAACTATATGAAACGTTTATTCAGACCGGGTATTACAATATGATGCTCGACGGTCTGAAAAACACCGTGATAATAACGCTCGGCGCACTGGCGATCGGAGTGGCGATAGGAACTCTTATCGCCGTGACAAAATATTTCGCCGAGGACGTAAAGCCGCTTAAACCGCTGGCAAAGCTTTGCGATCTTTATGTAACGGTGATCCGCGGGATACCCGTTGTCGTGTTGCTGCTGATCTTTTATTTTGTAATACTCGCTTCGGCTCAGGGCATAGTTGTGGGGATAATCACTTTCGGCATAAACTCGGGCGCATATATGGCGGAACTTATACGCAGCGGGATAAACGCAGTCGACGGCGGGCAGATGGAGGCCGGCAGGAGCCTGGGGATGTCGAAACTGCAGGCGATGAAATCGGTGGTGTTCCCGCAGGCGGTGCGTTATATACTCCCGGCGATCGGCAACGAGCTGATCGCACTGCTTAAAGAAACTTCCGTAGCCGGATACGTGGCGGTGATAGACCTTACGCGCGCCGGGAACCTTGTGCGCAATAACACCCACGACGCGATAAACCCGCTGTTTATCACGGCGATGGTTTATCTTATAATCGTCGTGGCGCTCACAAGGCTGCTCAAACTGTTTGAAAGGAGGCTTTCGAAGAGTGATAAACGTTGAAGGATTAAAAAAGGATTTTGGCGGTAACGAAGTGCTCAAAGGCGTAAACGTTACTATAAACAAAGGCGACGTCGTGTGCGTGATCGGTCCGTCCGGCTCCGGAAAATCGACTTTTTTGCGATGTCTGAACTTGTTGGAACACCCCACGGACGGCAGGATAATATTCGAAGGCGACGACCTTACCGACAAAAAAGTGGATATAAACCGCCACCGCCAAAAAATGGGGATGGTGTTCCAGCAGTTCAACCTGTTCCCGCATATGACGGTGCTTAAAAACCTTACCATAGCCCCGACAATGCTTAAAAACGTTCCGAAAGAGGAAGCCGAGAAAAAAGCGCTTGAACTTTTGGGGCGCGTGGGGCTTGCCGACAGGGCGAACGATTACCCCAACAAGCTTTCCGGCGGGCAGAAGCAGCGCGTTGCGATAGTGCGTGCGCTGTGCATGGAACCGGACGTTATGCTTTTTGACGAACCGACGAGCGCGCTCGACCCGGAGATGGTCGGCGAGGTTCTTGACGTTATGAAAGACCTTGCCGCCGCAGGAATGACGATGGTGGTGGTGACCCACGAAATGGGCTTCGCACGGGAGGTGGCGACGCGCGTCTTGTTCCTCGACGACGGAAATATCATCGAGGAAGGTTCCCCGGAAGAGATATTCGGGGCGCCGAAAAGCGAACGGCTTAAATCTTTTTTGGCAAAAGTATTGTAATTTTTATATCCCGGCGTTATAATTGCCGGCGGAGTTGATTTTTAACATGGCAAAGACCGACAGATCCGACACAATTGCCGAATCGCTCGTATTCGGGCTGGCGCTGGCGTTTTCCGGCGGGCTTATGGACGCCTATTCTTATCTGTTCCGCGGCGGAGTTTTCGCCAACGCCCAAACCGGGAACATATTGCTTTTCGCGGTGAATCTTACGCGCGGTGAATGGATCGCGGCGCTCGGATTTCTTACCCCGGTCGCGGCGTTTTCGGTCGGGATAACAATTTCTTATCTTTTAAAATGCCGGTTTCCCTCCGGCAGGAGCCGAAGGGTCTTCGCCCTTGCGGCCGAGATATTGCTTTTTGCCGTCGTGGCGTTTGTCCCCCAAAGCCAAAACAACGTGGCGAACGCGCTCATATCGCTCGCCTGCGGGATACAGCTGGAAGCTTTCGGAGTTATAAACGCGAACAACGTGGCGACGACAATGTGCATCGGCAACCTTCGCTGCGCGATAGAGAACCTGCTTGCCGGCTGCGTGAAAAGCGAGCGCGGCGCGCTGCGTAAAGCCGGGGTCTACGCCGCGGTGATCTGCGCTTTTGCCGTCGGAGCGGCAGCGGGCGGAGGGTTGATCGCGCTTGTCGGCAGCTATGCGATCATCGCCTGTGCGGTGACAGTCGCGGTCTGTCTTGCGCTTGTCGCTTTCGCCCCCCGGGAATAATTGACGGGCGGCGCGGCGCGGCGTGATAAGGATGTTTTTTGTATAAACTTTGCCGCGCCGAAAATGAAGACGCCCGCAAGCGGGCTAATGAAGAAATGAAGACGCTTCGCTAATGAAGAAATTCGAATTCAACGGTTTTCTTCAAGCGGGCGGCTTCGCTTCGTTAGGCAACGCAGTTGCCGTCTTCATTAGGGCATAGCCCGTCTTCATTAGTGAGCGAAGCGAACGTCTTCATTATACCGGTTGAACACGAAAAAGCAGACTGATTTTGTTCTCAGTCTGCTTTT
>CAMZED010000170.1 GCA_947305675.1 uncultured Clostridia bacterium
TTCGTAATTCTCCGCCAGCGCTTTCTGCGCATCGGTCAGCGCGTCGTAAGCCGTACGGGCGTCGTCGATCTTCGCCTTGCTTTCGGCGGTATAAACCGCTTTCCGATCTACGCCGATCTGAAATGAAGCTCCGACGGCTGCTGACGGTTTGCTCTTCTTCCCATTAACAGAGACCGTTATAAAAACAATTGTCACAGGTTCCGAGTCCTGTTTCAGGCTCCATGATACCTCCGCTTCTTTTTTTTCGTTTTCATCCTATCAAAAAAGCGGAACGATGTCGAATGTGCGAAAATGATTTTGTCACAGGCATCCCAAATCATTTGTCACGCTATTATCGGCGAAAATCAAAATTTCGGATATAGATATAGTGGAGGGAGAGGAAAACACGTTCTTTCCTCCGGCAAGTATTCAAGAAGTCGTTAAGTCGGCGCACCCGTGGAAGAAGACGCAGAAAAAACCGAATACCGTTTTACATAAGGACCCGTTCGTAAAAAGAACAGGTTCTTTTTTTATGCCAGAATCCGGCTGTCGGCAGCAGCCGGAAAAACGAAGGGAGGTGATCCGATGCTGAAATTACCCACGCTGTTCAGAAAGGATTGGGCGTTCTTTCTGAACGACCGCGGACGGAGATCTTATAACGAAATTTGTTTGCATTGCATGCGTAAATGCAAGCAGAGCTTCCGCGCCGTGATCCTCAATTGCCCGCAATATATTTCAAAAAGGAGTGAAAAGCAAAATGACGTACGCGCCAAACGAACCGCCGACCGACGTTGAGCTTGAGGTCGTCAGGGCGAGCGAGATCACGCCGAAGGAGGTCCGATGGCTCTGGTATCCGTATATCCCCTTCGGCAAAGTAACGCTTTTGCAGGGCGATCCGGGCGACGGAAAAAGCAAATTGATGCTGACGCTTTCCGCGCTTTTATCGCAGGGAAAACCGCTTCCGTTTGCGGATGAAAGCGACGCGCACGAGCCGATGACGGTCATTTATCAGACGACTGAGGACGACGCGGACGATACCGTCGTGCCCCGATTCATCGCTTCCGACGGCGACCGTGAACGGCTGATCTTTATCAGCGAAAACAAAAAGAACCTGACCTTCGGTGATAACAGAATCAAAGAAGCAATCGAAAAATTCGACGCACGTCTTCTCATTCTCGATCCGCTCAGCTCGTATATCGGCGACGGCTGTTCTCTGAACGCCGCGAACGAAACGCGCGCGGAATTCAACCACCTGATTTCCGTCGCGAGGGATACCGGCTGCGCCATCGTCATCATCGCGCACATGAACAAAATGAAAGAGACCTCTCCGCTTTACCGCACGTCCGGTTCCATCGATATCGCGGGCGCGGCGAGAAGCATTTTAGCGATCGCGCGAACGAAAAATGAAGACGATCCGAACGAAAGAGTGATGGTCCAGGTGAAGTCGAATCTCGCGCCGACGGGCTCCGCGATCCTGTTCGCAGTGAACGAAAACGGGATCGATTTTCTCGATGAGATCGAGCTGACGGCGGAGCAGGCGCTCGCCGCTTTCGTTCCCAAACAGGGCAGACCGAGCGAAAAAACAGACGCGGCAATTTCTTTTATAAAGGAAATGCTGCAGGATGGAAGGCTGCCTGCGACCGATTGCGAAGCGAGGCTTGAAGCCGCCGGCTTCAAGAAATCGACCGTCAAAAAGGCCAAGAAAAACGCCGGCGTTTCATCCGAAAAGGACGGCTTCCTTTGGTCTTGGACTTTGCCGACGGGCGGTGCGGGAAGCGAAGAAAGGCAGGAAGATTTGTTTGACGACGACCTGCCGTTCTGAGCGCGCCGCACGGGGGTCAAGGGGGCCGCGCCCCTTGCCCACGGCACTTTGCAGCTTCGCTGAAAGTGTCATAGTGGGTTACACAGATTCGGCAGAATCTTGTGTAACGCGCTTCACGAAATCCTGAAGGAAAGGAGGGAACGCCAATGGCAAGCGAAAACAATATGAGCTGCGCCAGAGTAAAGACATACACGGCGTCAAAAATCGGCGCGATCGAACGGCATAACGAGCGGAAAAACAACGACTACGGGAACGTGAACGTGGACCCGGAACGCATCCCGATGAACGTTCATTTCAAGAATCCGGGAGACAAATCATATATGGATATTCTTCTCGCAATGGAAGAATCCGGAGAGATTTCCCGCAGAGGATTGAAAGCTGACGCGGTGCTTTTTGACGAGATCGTGTTCGACGTTAACACCATGTATTTTGAAACGAACGGCGGTTATGAATACGCAAAAAGGTTTTATCAAGAAGCGTATCGGTACGCCTGCAGCAAGTACGGAGAGCGCAATATCGTCACCGCCGTGATGCACGCGGATGAGATCAACAAGGCCGCGACGGACGAGCTCGGGTATCCCGTTTATCACTATCACATGCACCTCGTCGCAATGCCGACCGTGAAGAAAGAGATCCTGTGGACGAAGCGCTGCAAAGATCCGAAGCTCATAGGAACGGTGAAGGAAACCGTTACGCAGATCAGCCATTCAAAAATGTGGGCGTCGA
>CAMZED010000171.1 GCA_947305675.1 uncultured Clostridia bacterium
TTCGCCCGACGGCGAAAAAGTTCATATAAAGCGCGTCTATACCCAGGCGGAGGAGGCGGCTTTTATCTGCGACGAGATATCAAAATCGGTCGAAGAAGGCGCAAAATACGGCGATTTCGCGGTGCTTTACCGTGTTAACGCGCTATCTAACTCGCTTGAAACGGCTTTCGCCAGAAAAAAGATACCCTATAAGGTCTTCGGCGGTCTGCGTTTTTACGAGCGCCGCGAAATAAAAGATATAATCGCTTATCTTTCGGTCATCTCGAACCCCGCCGATTCGGTAAGGCTGCGCCGTATAATAAACCTGCCGCGCAGGTCGATCGGCGAAAGCACCATTGAAAAAGTGGCTTCGCTCGCCGAAAGCCGCGGGATTAATATGTTCGACGTGATCGAACACGCCGGAAGTTATTCCGATCTTATGCGGGTATCGCCGAAGCTCGAACGGTTCGGAGATCTGATCAACTCCCTGCGCGAATATTCGCGCACTGCGAGCGTTTCGGCGACGGTAAGCCGCGTGATAGAATCGACCGGCTACCGTGAGATGCTTTCGGAAGAGGACGACGGGATCGAACGAGAGCAGAACGTGATGGAACTTATTTCCTCTGCCAAACTGTTCGAAGAAACCGCCGAGGAACCGACCCTTTCGGCATTCCTTAACGAGATCGCTCTGGTAAGCGATCTTGACAGCTATGATTCGGCTTCCGACGCCGTTGTGCTTATGACGGTGCATTCGGCAAAAGGGCTTGAATTCGGGACGGTGTTCATCCCCGGTTTTGAAGAGGGTCTGTTCCCCAGCTCGCAATCGATGTTCGAAGGCGACAAGGGTCTGGAGGAGGAACGCCGCCTTGCCTATGTTGCGGTGACCAGGGCAAAGAAAAAGCTGTATTTGCTGCACGCTTCGACCCGTCTGCTTTACGGCAGGACCGAGGCTCGCCAGATATCGCGGTTCGCCGGGGAGATCCCCCACGAATGCAGCGACCGCGGGATCGTACGGGACAGCGGAGGCCATTCCGCCGCGCCGGTGGCGGCTTATTCGGTAAGACATCAGGAAAGCCGCCAGACTTTCCTTGAAAACGTTCGCAAAAGCGGAAGCAATTTCGCATCCGACAACGCCGAGCGGTTCGCCGCGGGCGACAGGATACGTCACGGTATGTTCGGAGAGGGCGAGATAATAAGCGCCGTTCCGATGGGCGGCGACGTTATGTACGAAATAGAATTCGACAACGGAAGCAAAAAACGCCTTATGGGCAATTACGCCAAGCTTAAAAAGATCTGATCAGTTTTAAACGGAAGGAGTCTTTGTTTTTGGCAGAGATAAAACCGATAAAGCCTTTGCGTTATACCGCCGCCGCGGGCGATATTTCGACCTGCGTCTGCCCTCCCTACGATATCATATCGCCGGAGCAACGCGAAGAACTTATAAAACAGAATCCTTACAACATAGTCCGTCTTGAACTCCCCGACGGCGGGGATAAGTATTCTTCCGCCGGAAAAACGCTTGAAAAATGGCTTGAAGACGGCATTCTTGCGCGCGATGAAGACGAGGGGATATTCGTCTACCGCGAACGGTTTGAGGTGGCCGCGGAAAAATACGAGCTTACCGGCATTGTTTGCCTGGTAAAGCTGTGCGATTTTTCCGAAAATATCGTACTCCCGCACGAAGAGACTTTGAAAAAAGCCAAACAGGACCGCTTTGAGCTTATGTGCGCCACGGGCTGCAATTTTTCGTCGGTCTACGCGCTTTACAACGGCGGCGCGGATATCGCGGGGATCATCGCCGGAGCCGTTTCGGAAGAGCCGCTTTATTCTTTCACCGACGGCGAGGGAGTGACCCATCTGCTTTGGAAGATCGTCGACAAAGCGCTTATAAAAACGGTGACCGATTCGTTCAAAGGCAAGCAGTTGTTTATCGCCGACGGGCATCACCGCTATGAGACCGCGCTGAATTACCGCGATCATCTTAAAAATTCCGGCAAGCCGGTCGGCGGCGCCGGTTACGTGATGATGACTTTGGTCGATATGGACGACAAAGGGCTTGTGATCTTTCCGACGCACAGGCTGATCGTCGGGATGAAAGTCGACGCGGACGAACTGAGGAAAAAATGCGAAGAAGATTTCTTTACCGCCGAGCGCGGGCTTCAAACGCTTGAAGCCGATCTCGCTCAGCGCAAAGATTCGGTCGCGTTCGCTCTTTATACCGGCGGGGATAAATATTTGCTGCTCACCGCGAAAGACCGTATCAAAAACACGGTGTTCGACGGCGGGAGCAAAGCCCGATCCGGGCTGGACGTAAGCATTTTGCATAAGTTCATACTCGAAAAAGCGCTCGGGATCGACAAAGAGAATATGGCTAACCAAAAGAATCTGCGCTATACAAGGTCTGCCGAAGAGGCGATCGCAAGCGTTCAAAGCGGCGAAAGCTCCGCCGCGTTCCTGATCAACCCGACAAAGATCGGTCAGATAAAGGACGTTGCGCTGGCAGGGGACAAAAGGCCCCAGAAAAGCA